>NZ_JAUBTQ010000005.1:55850-211829 GCF_036702515.1 Microcoleus sp. BROC3 | reverse complement strand
TTTGGCTGGCATACATTCTAACTAATGAGCGCTTATTTTATATTTATATTATACAATCTAGCTGCGTATCAGCTTACTGCTTTTTTTGTCGAGTAATTTAATCGTAATTTTTACTGTGCCTGAGCCTAGCATTTTGTAAAAGCGATTTTTCGATCAAAAAATAAAGGAGATAGTCCTGGACGCAACTGTCACAGGACTATCGATTTGTAGGGTATCCCGGACTCCGTTTTCTAACGATTATCGAGGGTGTAGGGATAGTAGAGTAACTTACTATCTATGCAAGTTGCATCCACCAGCACTGGGAGCTCGATCGCCGTAACAACGGGCGAAATCATTTGGCAATTTCTGCCAATTCATCAGTTGATTTTGGTGTATCTGGATTCTGCCAAGCGCAATCTCCTTTACTAGATTCAATCAGACAGGAGATAAGGCTATCAACAAGTATCTCCGCTGTCTCCCCGCTAATTGACGGCTCAGAGAACATAAAATTCAAAGTCATTTTGCCCTCAAAAGTTGTCACAGCAGCAGTCAAAACACCCCCAACCGTAGCCAATCCGGCAAGATAGCTGATTTCCTCTAGTTTAAAATCCCCATAAATACTGGGAATATTGACTCGACCAACATTGGTGAGAGCTACTGTTGCTGGGGCGCGATCGCAATCTTTCAGTATCAACTCAATCATTGTTTTTAAAATTAAAAACGGGACAAAAATATCGCTGTTATTTAACTGGCTTTCCAGTTGTTTTCTCACATCCCGTGCTAAATTCCAAAAAGATGTGCGAGGTTTCAAAGTGTGAAATGATATCGCAGCGCTAACCAGTACGCCCAAATTTTCGGGATGAACAACTGGTGACAGGCGTCTCCTTAAATCAACATACGAGTGACAGCTAACGCGCACATCTCTTTCATTTCCCATTGCGATTTTTTTCCCTACTGCAAACATCATCGCTGCACAGATAGCCGTTTGCACCGTTGTTTTTTCCTGTTTGCAACGATTGACAATTTGTTGAGTCAATGTTTCGTCTAGTTGTCTTCTAATCCACCCGCAATGACGCGAGTCAAGAGGTACGCACTTTTCAAAACTTAATGTTTCCGGGCGATACCAAAGCTTCTTGAACCTCAAATGCCACACAAATAACATAATACTCAGCATCCCTCTCAATCCCTTCATTGAAGCAGGTACTAAATCGTAAAGCAGTGGAAGCGGTTTCAAGCTAGTTCCCGGGTTTAGTGGATCGCGCGATGCAATTTTCTGGCAATATGTCAAGATTTCTGAATGCAGTTGGATGCTGGATAACCCATCTGTTATCGCATGGTGGATTGTGCCGATTAAATAACTGGTTTGGGCATCTTTTTCAGGAGGAAGGAACACAAATCGAACTAAACCTTTACTGCTATCAAATCCTGAATTTATCTGCTCTAAAACAATATCATTTAACTGCCGCTCCTGCAGGACACGCAAAGGGATTGTTTGCGTTTCTTCGGTTTCAAAACGGAGACTATCTAATTCACCAACAATGCGAGAATTAAGACGGGGGTGGCGAGACTGAACCAAGTCTAGAGCTTTTCTGACAATTTCTTCAGTCAAGGGGCCGGTAATGCGGCTAATTGTCACTACATTGTATGTACCAGAGTAGCGATTTGCGATCTCCATCCCTTGCTCAATGGGGACGAGTTTTCTGTTTTTAAGACTATTCTCATATTTTGAAGTATGATGAGTCGTCATTGTTAATGTTTCTATTTTTGGTTTTACAGCAATGAGTTTTGAAGTTTATACCTATCACGATCTGGCCAGTATTTCTAAATAAATGCCAGTATTTTGAGTGCAGGCAGTTTTAGTTTTATGTTTAACTTTCATACTACCATCCTCTTGCGTAGCTTAAGAGTGGATTCTCAATTGGGTTTCAAGCGCATGCAATATCAACTAACCTCATCGTAGAAATTATACCTCAAACAAACATCTGAAAAACGTCTCGAATCCCAGCTCGAATTTTCCAGAGGGCTAGGTAAATCTCCTTACGACTTTAGATAGAGGTTCTGCACCCAGACTCAACGAAAGTCGTCAATTTATCTTTGGCTGTGCTGTCGCCGTAAAGCGTGCGTCTTAATGAAATGAAACACCACGCGATCGGCTCACCCTATCAATGGCTTATTGAAATTCCAACCCCAACCGTTTCGATTCTTGTTATACACCGAATGGGTGATGCTTGTCAGTTGGGGTTCTTTTGCCTTAATTGAAGTTTTTGAGCAGCAACATCTACCATTCCAACACATTCCGACCTTAGCAATCCTGGGAGGAATGGGATTGATGTTGCCAAAAAGTCCAACTGCGTTAAAATTGCTTTATACTTGCATTGAAATTGTCTTGATTTTTTATGGAGCAACGTTAGGTTATCTCCACATCTTACTCACGGTGTACTTAATTGTATTAATCCGCACTTGCTTTTTATTTGAAAAAGTGGGGCGGTGGACGATCGCTTGCTTGCCTTTATTCCTATTTCTAGTGGATCAAGTCCGGTACGTTCAAAATACTACTTTGTTGCTTTTAGGAGGACAACAAGAGGCATTTTGGATGCACTTAGACGCAGATCATTGGTGAGCAGTTTCCAGATACCCAAGTTATAGTTTTGAGTACCTTTGATGACGACCAATATATTGATGATTCGATGCGAGCCGAACCGAAGGGTTATTTGCTTAAAGATATGCCGATTGATGAGTTGCTGCAAGCTATTCGGCTAGCCATACGCGGCTATACTCAATTAGCGCTAGGATTCCTGGCAAAAGCTAATAGCAAAGGTTCCTCAATCAAAAGCTGATAGCAAATAACCTCCACAAGATTTATCTCAATTAACGCCTCGCAAACAAGAGGTGTTGCATTTAATTAGCAACGGTGCAACCAACCGCGAAATTGCTGAAAAGTTGTATATTGCGGAAGGAACTGTTCAAACTCACGTGACGCATTTGTTAGCGCGCTTGGAACTAAAAAATCACTCGCCGTTGTCTATTTTTGTTAATACAGCATTGAGATAGAAGATTTACTTTGATATGTTGCAGCTTATTTCTATATATTTATCCTTCCCTTAAAGTTTTAATACCTCGGGTGCGTTAACGCCGTGTAACGCACCGCCAGCCTCATGCAGCATTTGATCTAAGTAACAGATTTACCTGGATATGTTAGCTCGCGCTGTTTCTTGGCACGTTGAAAGAATGCGCCGATCGTTTGAGCTAATTGTGCGAATAGAATGCAGATTGGTTAGCTGAGTATTGATTTCAACTGTTTGAATTTTTCCGGCTGAGATTGCCTTCCCGTACAGTGTATTTCCCTGGATTTTACCAGTGAAGCACGCAAAGTCCGATCGCGGCGCGTAGATTGCACCGACCACCCGATCGTTCTGGCGTTGAAACACAATGTAGTTTTGAAGAACTTGGTTGGGCTGTGGCGAATCTCCGTACAGGTAAATACCATCTGGCAAAGCAGCAACATTAGTCTTAGATGGGTTTTGTTGTGCTTGAATCGGTTGTTGCTGAATGCCAACACCAATTAGTGTCAGAGGACAAATAAAGGCTGTTGCGAGTAGTTTCCATTTCCCTTTAACAGATGCAGGTAAAATCATTTCTGCTTCTCCTTGCGCGGGGTCATCTAACATATTAAAACAGTCTTCTCTAGTTAGTATATCACTCAGGTTATAATTTCTCTCTGCTAAAATCTGCCGATTGGTAGAGATTTTGAATCTGAAAGGTTGCGCTTGTTTAACACCGAAAACTTTATTTTCCCTTGTCCTCCAAGTGCCTGACCTGATTTTGATAGAATTAGAGCGAGCATAGTTTATAGTTTCATTCAATAAAACACCGATCTAAGGTTGATGCCGATGCTTTGACGGAATTATAGAAGTTTTTGGCTGAGGAACCTGTAACGCAAAGCTAGTTGCTAGGGTGGGCGGAGTGTTTCCGCCCACCCTTCCCAATTCACCAGGCGCTAACTTTTTGTTTGGTAGAGCACAAAACATTCTGGATAACTTCTAGAGCAACAGCTTTAACTACATTAATACTTACACTATTACCCAGTTGATGATAAGCTTTCTCATCATTAGGATGCAGAATAAAACTATCGGAAAAACCTTGTAACCGCGCCGCCTCGCGGGGAGTAATCCTGCGGACTCGGTTATGATAGTAAACTCCTAATCTATTAGCATCACTGGCAACAATTGTTACCGAAATTTTCTGCGGATCGAGAAATTTATAGACTTCAAAGGAAAAGTTACCGGATACAGGTTTGTATTGATTGTTGTTCCGTTGCAGGTACTTTTTTGTTACCAAAGAATCCAGAATTTCATCAAGATTGTGATGAGGGAAAAAAGTAGCTATTTGCTCTTTAGTTAATAGCTTACCATCTTGGTCAGCTCCAAATTCTTTATTGCGCCTTTTCAATATAAAAATATTCATTAATTCAATTTCGTCGAAACTGCACTCGCCTCGCAAACCCAGTTCCCAAGAATGAATCGAATTGCCACCGCGATAGTCAATTAGCCGCCTACCGTGCAGTCGGCTGAAATCATTGTTAACTATTTGTTTCAAGGCATTAACAAATTCTGGCGAACAATCATATTTTGGATCGGGATTGTCTTCCAAGATATCTGCAACTGTGACAGGTTGACTTAACGGGGAAAATAACGATAGCTGTTGATGACTAGAGGAATGCGAATCTTTTGGGCCTAAGTCGGAAATTAACGCAAATTGGGGCGAAGCATTTAAAATTCCTACTAGGTAAACTCGGACACGGTTCTGAGGTAAACTAAAGTTAGAGCTGTTGAGCAAAAAATAATCGAAGCTGTAACCTCGGCTTTTGATTTCGCCCTTAATAGTTTCGAGAGTTCTGCCGCCGTCGTGGCTGACAAGCCCCCGCACGTTCTCGAAAATAAATGCTTGAGGTTTAAAGGTATCAATTAACCTTGCAATCTCAAAAAATAGGGTGCCTCTGGTGTCTCCAAATCCCTCTTTTTTGCCAGCATAGGAGAAAGATTGGCAGGGAAATCCCGCTAGTAAAATTTCATGTTCAGGCAGTTTGTCAATTAATCGGATGTCGCCTAAAGGTGTGTCGGCAAAGTTTTGCTGGTAAACTAACTGAGCGTCGGGATTGATTTCGCTGCTTAATACGCATTCTGTTTCCAGATTCAAGGAACGAGCGGCGGATTCAAATGCTAATCTCATGCCGCCTATTCCTGAGAATAAGTCAATAAAACGGATTTTTGGCATAATAATTTTAGTTAGTTTAGATTTTAACACCATTTCTTCAGTATACCATCTCTTTACTCCTTGTTAGGCACAAAGTAATCCCTCAAAAAATTGCAAAGTACATTAAGTTCATTGTGGGAGAATGCAACAGTGCAATGACTATACTTACACAAGGTTCTGATCGCATTTTCCCTCTCAAAGTTACCAGCGCCATCAATGACATAAGCCATTTTATAACCTGCATTTTCAATCTGCTCAAATCTAGCTCTTGCTTGTCCAGCTTTACGTTCAATTACACTATTTGTTGTTACCTGAAAGCTAATCTCTATTGCAACAAACTTATCTTCTTTAGAAATAACCAGATCAAATGTTGTTAGTCCTTTTTCGCTTTCTTGGTCAGTATGTCTAACGCCGGGTAAATGAGCGTTAGGTCTAATAGCTATATCTATAACCCCTAAATTATCTTGTAAGTATTCTTTGACAAAGTTTTGAGCGATTTGACCTAAAGTATTGGATTGTGATCCAGAGGTTATCCGGCTAACCCAGATATATCGTTGTTTAATAAACTTATTTAATTTATCGGGTTGACCTAAGTAATTACCAATTTCACATTTAGCTAGAACCTCAGCGCTTTTTTCATTCAGTGAACTAGCGCCGAACAAAAGAATTGCTATTAAATCTTTATGTGCCAAAGAGAGAGATTGATTTTGGAGTATTTTTTTACCGTCAATCCCTAGTTTATTATTGGTTAGTTGACCTGATGCTGGTAGAAAAGTGAATTGATAAGAGTAAGTTTGCAGGTTCCAAAGGTAATCTAATCTCTTTAAGGGAAACATAGAATTAAACTGACTATTCACTCTTTTTATCATTTCCCCCCCAAAGTCCGCCAGTACAATTAAATGCTTCAGGAACATATTTGCAGAAAGTGTTGAAGCTTCTACTATTTGAAATAATCCGCTTAACTCCGAAACTGGGACACTAAGAATAGCAATAAATTGCTCTTGAGTTTCTATCAATTTTGGTATGACACTGAGTTCTGCTTCCTTTTGAGATAAGTCGGAAGGCCAAAACATAGAAGCTAACTCACGGATTTCTTCAACTGTTCTTATGTAATTTTGAGTTGACATTTTTGGTTTTGTGTGATACGAAGTGCTGTGAGTATGATGAGATCGCCCGCCCTTCTCGCTATTAAATGTTCGGCGGCCGTTGACGCGATTCTTCAGGGGAGGAGGCTGGCGATCGCACTTTTCCCTATTTTTTGTTAGCCATCCACTTTTGAAGATCGTTAATCGTAAAAACTGTTTCAAAGTTTAATCCAACAGATTGATAAAACTCCGCACCACCTTGCTCTCTGTCAATCAGCGACAACACGCGATCGACTTTATAACCCGCACCCCGCAACCGTTCCACCGCCTGCATCGCCGACTTGCCCGTCGTCACCACATCCTCCAAAACCGCCACATTCGTCCCCTCTGGCAACAGCGGCCCCTCAATATACGCCATTGTCCCGTGTCCCTTCGTCTCCTTTCTGACAATTAAAGCTGGTATAGGTCGATCGCCCAAAGCCGAAACCACGCTCACCGCAGTTACAATCGGGTCAGCACCCAAAGTCAAACCGCCCACGGCTTGCACATCCGGCGACAGCATAGACAACAGCAAACGTCCCGTTGCCAAAGCACCTTCAGCGTGCAGCGTCACAGGTTTGCAGTTAATGTAATAAGAACTTTTCTGCCCCGAAGACAGCACAAAATCGCCTTCACGATAAGCAAACTCGCACAACAAATCTAGAAGTCGATCGCGCAACACCTTTAAATCCGCAGCATCCATAACTCACACCGTGTAAAAAACACAAATAATCCGCCGATAATCAGTTTATAGTGGAATCGGAATTAATTAAGGAGGCTGAAAAATATGAGTCGAAAGTTAAAAAGCCTGAGCGGCGCGTTGATTCTCGCTGTCGCCTCTGCCGCACTGGCATCCGTCAAACCAGCTCAAGCACAAACCGAGCGATTTCACCCGATTTCTGACGACTTCAACCGACAATTCTTTGAAGCTTCAGGAGACTTTTACCACAACGTTAGCTTGCAAGGTTACTTTGGCGACTATTTAGGCATAGGTTCCCCCAGCGGCGTCGTTGCCTTTCCCGAAAAAGAAATCGAGAGGGATGCCAGCCGCGTCAACGGCCTCTACCGACGAATAATGCAGCGGCAAGTTTCCAGCGACCCGATTCTCCGCGTCCCGGATGCAGTTAATCCCTTCGATGCCTCAGTCATGGCACTGCCTGCAGCTTGCCAGCTAGCACCTCAACCGAGCGGCTGTTTCGCCACTCCCGCCGGACTCCAAGATCAGTTTACACTTCCAGCACAGCAGGAAGGTTCACAGACAGATCCAGGGCCAGTTAGAGGACTTTATCAAGTATCGCCTGCTGGCAAAAATTAATCGATCGACAGTTGCGAGTTTTGAGCCGAGGCGGGTTTACTAAATTTCGGATTTGTATTAGAGAGAAAGTCTGAACCCGCCTAAAAATTTACTTTTTGGCAATCCTTTCGGTAAACGCGCAACTGGCTTTTTTTCACGATCGCGGTTATTTTACAAGAATAAATATTATCCAATATTTATGGAACAATGCTGCCGTCAGGCATGATTGTTCTTTTGAAAAGAGCTTCGCCCAGATTAGCTCCCGCCAAGTTCGCACCTCTGAGATTTGCCCCGGTCAAATTCGCCCCTCTCAAATCAGCTTTGCCGAGGTTTGCCCACCGAAAATCAGCAGCGCTCAACTCCGCAAAATTGAGATTTGCCCTAAAAAGATATGCTCCAGTGAAGTGAGCTTCTCCGAGGTTAGCTTTAGAGAAATTGGCTGCATAACAATGTGCTTCAATCAATTCGGCTTGAGGGAGATTGGCTTGACTGAGATTAGCACAGTTGAAGTTTGCGCCCATCGCATTAACTCGAAACATCACCGCACCGATTAAATTCGCATCTCCTAAATCAGTTTGTTGGAGATTGGCACCGCTAATGTCCGCCCCAATTAAATTAGCACCGCTCAAATCCGCTCCTCTGAGGTCAGCCGCTTGGAGGTTTGTGCCAGTTAAGTTAGCTTTAATCAAATTAGTTTCTAACAGTTGCGCTCCGGAAAGATTTGCTAAACTGAGGTTAGATTCGGCTAAGTTTGCCGCAATTAATTTAGCCTTAAACAAATCTGCTTTAAAAAGGTTCGACCGCCAAAGATGCGCGCCTCTGAGATTTGCTTGTGCCAGATTAGCTTCGCTCAGATCCGGTTCTAGATTCGGGTTGAGATTTCTCCACTCAATCCAAGTAACTGCACCTTTTTTCAGGAGCGCTAAATGCTGTTTGTTTGCCATAATTACATCTCCTTTAACGGCTATTCCTTGCGGCCAAAAATTGCTGGATTTTCCCGACCAGCCACGCTTTCCACCGCCGCAATTGCTGCCTGGGAACCCGCTATAATATCTCGTTCTGCGCCGCCGAGGTAAAGCCGTCCGAAACTACCGACAGCCTGAACCTCTAAGATGTTAATAGATGCGCCTTTTTCTGCTTCATTTGCCGCCAGCGCTGCATAGGCCGCCGGTTCTACTTCTAAGACGTAAAGCGTTTGTCCCGCCAGCAGCAACTGTCCGCGGCGGGTGCGGTTGATTAATTGTGTTTGGTGGGCGTCAATATTGCGAATAATTTGACTGGAAATCACTCGCGGTTTGATACATTCTTCTCTGCGGACTCCAATGAATTCTAGAATTGCTTTACCTGCGGCCCGCGTTTCCCCCTGCTGACTCGAGTGTACTTCCAGAAGGCCGTACAAGCGTTCGACTATCTGCACTCCCGGGCGCACGGAGGCAGATTTGAGGGCGACATCGGTAATTCGGTTAATTTCGATACCGGGCGAGATTTCTATCCACAGCGACGCATCCCCCGGCAGCGGCAAGAATCCGGCGGCGACTGTGCCGATGTATGCTGCGTGCTGCGGCTGCAAATTGTCTAGAAATACGTAGCTGCGTAGCTCTATTCCCAAAAGTTTTTATCTCCGTCGATCGAGTTCCAACTGTTCTCTGTGCAATTGTTTGTGCAATATCTGAGTTTACCTTTTTTTGTCAACAACACCTTGTCTGTTGTCGGGAAATGCCGGAGTGCCTCACAACCTAGTGAGGTGCCAGACCCGCGATTTATAGTACCCGAGTGCTTCCGCGAGCAATTTTTAATTTCGTGCGCCTGCTAAAAATTTGATATCAATCTGTAGTTATACGTGGAACTTAGCAATGTTTACTGCTAGAGGTGGATTTAACTTTAAAAGCCGATCGATATAGTTGTGATAGTTAAAGATTTTTCCCAACGCAGAGAGCATTTGAATTATGAAACGTTCTGATTTATCCAAAGCAATCGGTGCAGGTATTATAGCTGCTGGTTTAGCCATAGCACCAGCTCATCTGCCTGCTTCTGCTCAGACAGATACAACTGGCGGCACTAACAGCACCACCACCACCACCACCACTCCTCGCTCGGATGTCTACAATACAGAGACCGATCGCGATTTTGATTGGGGATGGTTGGGCTTGCTCGGCTTGTCTGGTTTGTTGGGTTTGATTCCCCGCAAACGCGAAGAAAATGTCCGCTACACCACTACAACCGCAGATCGTGACCCCGCCGTTCGCACTGACTACCGCTAAGAATCGAGTCTTAGGGCTGTGGGCATGATGCAGGGACAGGATGTTTTAACCTGTCCGACCAGCACCAATAATCCTCAAAAAACCTCCACCGGTGGGGTTTTTTTGTTGGAGATGATGCGCTATCGAACGACAAGAAAATTGGTTGCATCTGAGATATTTTACCATTTTCCTGAAAAGGCTTTCCGGCCTGTTCCACAACAGACGAATTTTATTGTGGGCCATTACTCCTAGCCCGTCAATAAAACGCTGATTGAGAAGGGTGCAATATCTCAGATCGTACCGGACTTGAGATTATTAACTTCTTTTTTTCTTCCTTTATTCCTTCGCGTTCTTAGCGTCTTCGCGGTTCGTTAAATAAAGACTTTTCAGACACAAAAACACCTTAAAAAATATTTTCGCCAGAACTATCGAGTACCTCCCAAATCGCCTGCACCAACTTATCGGGGTCTAAAGGCTTAGCAATGTGGCGCTGGAACCCCGCAGCCAGGGCCTGCCGATAGTCAATCTCTCCAGCATAAGCGGTGAGGGCGATCGCCGGAACCAGTCCCCCTCGGTCAGGCGGGAGAGCCCGAACCTGCCGCAGCAACATATAACCGTCAGTGTCGGGCATTCCAATATCGCTCAACAGCAAATCCGGCACAGACTCAGCTAAAACCGCCAAGGCATCGGCGGCGTTAGCAACTGCTGTAACACTTGCCCCACAATCCTCAAGCAGAAAAATCACCAAATCTCGGGCATCGGCATCATCATCCACCGCTAACACCCTGATACCGCTCAAATTGAAGGATTGTTCCGGCGGCGCAGTTCCGGCAGGACTTGCCTGAGGTTGCACGGGCATCAGGGGTATCCAGACGGTCAAGGTTGCGCCTTTGCCTTCGCCGGAACTGGCGGATTTCACCGTGCCGCCGTGGAGTTCGACGAGATGGCGGACGATCGCCAATCCTAAACCCAAACCGCCAAACTTGCGCGTCATCGAGCTGTCAGCTTGTCGGAAGTAGTCGAATACATAGGGCAGAAAATCAGGTTCGATACCTTTTCCCGTATCAGTTACAGTAATTTGGGCCTTGGTGTCAACCCGATCGAGAACGACTTCGATTTTGCCTCCCGGCGGGGTGAACTTGACGGCATTTGACAGCAAATTCCAGACTACCTGCTGAAGTCTGCCCGCATCGCCCAACACCGGGCCCAGATGCGGTGCAAATTGAGTGCTGATTTGAATCGACTTGACTTGGGCCGCCAGACGCACCGTTTCAATAGCACCGCCGATGACCGCGGCTAAATCCACAGGTGCAATATTCAAGCTGACCTTGCCTTGCAGAATCCCCGACACGTCGAG
Source organism: Microcoleus sp. BROC3 (assembly GCF_036702515.1). Classification (NCBI taxonomy): domain Bacteria; kingdom Bacillati; phylum Cyanobacteriota; class Cyanophyceae; order Oscillatoriales; family Microcoleaceae; genus Microcoleus; species Microcoleus sp. BROC3. The sequence goes on along the minus strand of NZ_JAUBTQ010000005.1, from coordinate 200,582 downwards.
CAAATCTTCGATAAGCTGGGTTTGCAGTTTGGCGTTGCGCTCGATCGTCTCTAAGGCATAACGCTGCTTTTCCGGTGTCAGAATGTTCGATTGAAGCAGCTTCGTCCAGCCCACAATCGGGTTTAAGGGAGTCCGCAATTCGTGGGACAAAACAGCCAAAAATTCATCTTTGACGCGGTTAGCGCGTTCTGCTTCTTCCCGGGCTGCCTTTTCCCGCGCTAGAAGGCGTTCCCGTTCGGCTTCTGCAACTTTGCGATCGGTAATGTCAGTGTTGGTACCGCACCAGCGCAGCACCTTGCCTCCACCGTCGCGAATCGGCACGGCGCGGGAAAGAAACCAGCCGTAAGATCCGTCTTTGCCGCGCAAAGGGAAAGTATCTTCCCAGGCTTCACCTTTTTCAATGCAGCGCCTAAATTTTGCGACCACGCGATCGAGGTGTTCAGGGTGCAGCACCTGCTGCCAGCCCCAGCCTTGCATTTCCTCTAGGGTGGTACCCGTGTAGTCAAACCAGCGCTGGTTGTACCATAAAATCCCGCCAGTGACATCTGTCATCCAGGCCAACTGAGCGATGTTGTCAGCTAGAGCGCGGAACCGAGCCTCGCTTTCGTGCAGCTCGTGCAGTGCTCGCGCGTGCAGGATGACCGTCCAGAGGCGGGCCACCACTTCTTGCATCAGCCAAACTTCATCGGGCCGCCAGTGCCGAACTACCTTTGATGCCACCAGCAAAAGAGCCACCCAGCGTCCTTCCTGAAGGCAGGGAACATCGACCAAAGCGCGAATCGACACGGCACCGTAGTTATCGAATAAATGCGCTGTATGGGGGTAATTAGCGATATCTGAGATGACAAGTGTTTGACCTGCGATAGAGAGAGCTTTCAGTTCTGGGGTCTTAAAGTCGGAGATGGGATAGGTGCCGGCGGCGCTGGCAAGGTCGGACTCGTGCCAGTCTTGCCGGACAATTACTAGGTCGGCTTCTAGATCGATATCGTGCCACACGCAGCGATCGACCTTTAAATATTCTCCTAGACTTTTCATCGCTTCCCACAACATTTCTGCGGGGTTGAAGCGCTGCCGCAAGCGGACTTCGAGATCAAAAAGAAACTGCTCGTTGAGTTGGGCTTGTTTGCGATCGTGAATATCGGTATTCGTGCCGATCCACTCGACAATCTGGCCCCCCGCGCCGCGAATTGGCACGGCCCGGGACAAATGCCAGCGTTCCATCTGGTCTGCTGCCCGCCGCAGGCGCAGCTCAACTTGATAAACTTCTCCGGTGATTAGACATTCTTGCCAGCGGGCAAAAGCTTCTGCCGCATCGGACGGCGGCACCAGGGACTCCCAATTGTTGTGAGCGGCTTCCTCGTAAGACATTCCCAGATATTCCAACCATTTTTGTTGATTGGTAAAACGAATTTCTCCGGCGGAGTCTATGTTCCAAATCAGGTGGGGAAGCGACTCAGCCAGGAAGCGGAAGCGGCGGTCGCTTTCTGCTAAGCTTTCTTCGGCTCGTTTGCGATCGTCAATATCAATGCCGATACCCGCCCATTGCACCACCTGTCCCTTCGCGTCTTTGATGGGTACAAGTCGCGCTAGATGCCAGCGGTAGGTGTTGTCAAACCGCAGCACCCGACACTCGAATTCGTAGGCTTCTCCTGCTTCAATCGCCTGGGTGCGCGTGGGGACAACTGTTGGCAGATCCTCAGGATGAAATAAGTGCAGCACCGGTGCAGCCAGCGGCAATTGTGCTGGCTTGATGCCCGTGTAGCTTTTCCAGTGTTGGTTGCAAAACTCTAACCTGCCGTCGGCGGTGTTGATCCACATTAATTGCGGGACGCCATCGGCGATGGTGCGGTAGAGATTTTCGCTTTGCCGCAGTGCTTCTTCTATTTGCCGGCGCTCGGTTTTGTCCTGCATGATTTTCAGGAAACCTTGCACCTCGCCGGCTGCGTCGCGCAGGGGCATCACCAGCCCGCTGCCCCAAAAGCGGCTGCCGTCTTTGCGGACGTGCCAGCGCTCGTTTACTGCCTTTCCCTGAGTCAGGGCGAGGTGCATTTCTAGTTCCGGCTTTCCGGCTGCTGAGTCTTCTGGGGTGAAGATGATTCGTCCGTGCTGGCCGACGATTTCAGTTTCGGTATAGCCCAGCAATCTTTCCGCGCCTGAGTTCCAAGTGGTAAAGTGTCCGCCGATGTCGAGGGTGAAGATGGCGTAGTCTTTGGCGCTGTCGAGAATCAACTGCAGGTGGGTTTCGCGATCGCGCAGTGCAGCTTCTGCTTGTTTGCGCTGGGTAATGTTGCTGGTGAAGCCGACTATTTTGGTCACTTCACCTTGCTGGTTGCGGATCGAACAGCCGCGCTCCCAAACATCGATCCAGCGCCGATCTTCGTGCCGGACTCGGTACTCGACTTCGTAGCGCTCGGCACTTAAGATTGATTGCTCCCCGGCTTGGATGCGTGCCAAATCCACGGGATGGATGCGTTCTCTCCACCACTCTGGTGTTGCGGGTGCGTCCTCTGGGCGGACACCGACGATCGAGTACAGTCCCTCGGAACGGTAAACGGAGTTTGCTGCCAAATCCCACTCAAACACCAGGCCGTCGATCGCCCTTGTAGCTAACTGAAAGCGGTTGTTGCTTTCTTGCAAGGCGAGTTCGGCGATTTTGCGATCGGTAATTTCCTGTACCGCGACATTCATCCCGACAATCTCCCCGCCCGTGTCTTCGATCACCCACCAATTCACGAGCCAAGTGCGTACAACACCGGGTTGAGCTTTGGTTTCACCGCTGATTTCACAATTTTGCATCGGTTCTCCGGTTTCGAGAAGGCTGCGGAACACAGCTTCGGCTGTGTCTGCCAAGCCGGGGAATATTTCGCGCACCGTCCGGCCGATGTGCGTTTCCACGGGCAAGCCGTTGATTTGGGCTAACCGCTGGTTGAGCCGCACGTACCGCAAATCTGTGTCTAAAACGGCCAAACCGACGGGAGTTGTTTGGTAAAGCGACTCTATCTCTAGAAGTTGACGGCGCACGGTTTGCTCGCTCTGGTGCAGGGCGAGTTCGGCGTTTTTGCGATCGGTAGCATCAAATAATACTCCGATAAACCGCACTGCTTCGCCTGCCGCGTCGTAGAGATAGCGCCCGAACGCTCTCAACCAGCGGATTTCTCCGCTGTCTGCCCGGATGATCCGGTATTCGGGGGAGTAGAGCGATCGTGTTTGCCGAGCTGTTTCTATTGCCTGCAGGACTTGCTTTAAGTCGTCTGGATGCACGCTGTTTTGCCACACAGCGAAGGTTGTTTCGCCGCCCGGTACCGGTTCGCAGCCCAAAATGCTGAAATGGGTCGCCGACCAAATTACTCGATTTGTTCGCACGTCTAAATCCCAGGTTGCCATGCCTGAGCCTTCGATGGCGATGCTCAAACGTTCTTCGCTTTGTTTTAAGGCAATTTCAGTTTGTTTGCGATCGCTGATATCTGTGAGGGAGCCCACGGCCCGCAAGGGATTCCCTGACTCGTCCCAAATTGCTCGCCCTCTGGCTAAAATCCATTTGTAGCGCCCGTCGGAACAGCGAATGCGGTACTCGCAGCAGTAATGTGAGGTTTCGCGATCCAAGTGCTGCTGCCAATTGCTTTGCATTATCTCCAAATCATCGGGATGAATGTAGCTCAAAAATTGGCTGAAGTCCTTGACTTCTTCGGGCCGACGTTCCAAAATCTCTAAACCGCGATCGCTCAGGATCTGGCAATTGGTTTGCAGGTTCCGATCCCAAATGCCGTCGTTGTTTCCCTGCAAGGCTAGCTGCCAGCGTTCTTCGCTTTGTCGCAGGGCTTCTTTGGTTCGATCGGCGCGATCGATTTGTACGGCGGCAACGGCAAAGTCTGCTAGGGCGATCGCGATCTGCAAGTCTTCAGCATCGAATTGGCGATCGTCCTCGTGAGATACAATCCATATTGCCCCCAGCGGTTGATTTTCTGCTTGCAGCGGCACGACTAACGCTTCGGCGACCGGCAATTCTAGCTGCTGCAAGTCGGTAAAATATTGTTCGGGAGCGAAGTAAAGCTGGGGAGTTTGGCGATCGAGACCTGCTCCCGAAAAACACAATGTGCCGGGTATATTTCTATCTTCTGCTGCTTCCCACGCGCCCGCCAATGCCTCCCACCGAAATATTTGTTCGGAAGTTGCATTTTCTTCTAGCAAACAGACTCCGACACTTCCTGCGCCGCACAAATCTTTAGCGATCGCAACCAGTGTTTTGAGCAGCCTGTGGGGTGAGGTTGCCAATTGTCTAGCCAGCGTTTGCAGCGCTCGGTTTTCTGCTTTTCGATCGTGCGATCTAGGGATGCGGCGCGACAGTTCATTGGCGATCGGAATTTCGGTTAAATTAGTTTGTGGGGTTTGCCAAGCTTCCATCAATTAGTCGTCTCTAAGTCTTTCGGTTTGAGCTGGCGAGCGTATATCAGCACCTGTTCAATCATCTGCTATAAATTATAGCATTTACCGACAGACAGAATTAGTTATCTCTCTTGGTAATTACTTTTTTGTTTTCAGGCTAGTTGATTGCCTTGGTTGCCTTTACTCTTGTCGCGCTCTTATGCACAATTGTATTCCAGAATCGCGATTTTTTCCATATCTAACTCGGACAGAAATTCAGTCTATCCGGGATCGGGAAAATACTGTGATTATTCAGCCGCTAGGTGCGATCGAACAGCACGGCCACCATTTGCATTTAATTGTAGATGTGCCAGCGCGGCGGTGACAGGCAAAGCCCTGGCAAAGTTAGATGCAAATATTCCTGCTTAGGCTTTGCCGCCTTTGTAGTCTGGCAAGTCGAACGAACACTGCCATTTCCCCGGTACAATTATGCTCGGGGATCGGAAACTTTTAGCTGTAATCGGCGAAATGGCAGACAGTATTTACCAGGCTTGATTGCGGAAGTTAGTGTTAATGAATTGCCACGGCGGACAGCCGCAGGTAATGGAAATTGCGGCGCGGGACATTCATCGCAAATATCAGGATTTCTCGGTTTTTTCGCTGTTTATTTGACGGGTTGCGAATGTTGCTGCTGAATTATTCAGTCCGGGACGCAAAAACATCGCTACAACGAGAAACCGATTTTTTTTGGGAAGCGTGCGTCCTGGACTGTTATTCAGTGCGAAGGAGTTGGATTTTGGGATTCACGCTGGTGATGCAGAAACGAGTTTGATGTTGTCGATTTTGCCGTCGCAGGTGAAAATGGAACTGGCTGTTACAGAATATCCGAAGAATTTGCCGATCGACAGTTTGCTGAGTATGGAAGGCAATTTGCCTTTTGCTTGGCTGACGCAAGATTTGACTGAAAGCGGTGTGTTGGGCGATGCGGCGGCGGGGACGAAAGAAAAGGGGTCTCGTATTCTCGAATTTCTCTCTGACGGTTGGGTACAAGTTATCAAAGATGTTTAGAAATTTCGACAGCCGTGAGGTAATTAAAAATTAAGAATTAAAAATCAAAATTTGTTCTAATCCGTGTCAAAATGAGTCTAAGAAATTTTTTGAGTTGGAAAACTAACGATGAGTGTAAATTCTAAATTGCAGCGCGCATTTGAGCAAGGTCGCGCCCTGAAAATTATCAGCGGTTTAAATAATTTTGATGCCGCGAACGTTGCGGCTGTTGTCAAAGCAGCGGATCTCGGCGGTGCTTCCTTTGTCGATATTGCTGCCGATCGAGATTTGGTATTGATGGCAAAACAATTGACAAATTTGCCAATTTGTGTATCGGCTGTGGAAGCGGAAAAGTTTGTGCCTGCGGTAGAAGCTGGCGCTGATTTGATTGAAATTGGCAACTTTGATGCTTTCTACGCAGTAGGCCGCCGCTTTGAAGCTGAGGAAGTTTTGCAGTTGACTCGCGAAACTCGATCGCTATTTCCCAACATCACTCTTTCTGTAACAGTTCCCCACATTTTGGCACTCGACAAACAAGTGCAGTTAGCAACAGAATTAGTCAAAGCTGGCGCTAACATCATTCAAACCGAAGGCGGCACCAGCGCCCAACCAATTCACGCCGGCACCTTGGGATTAATTGAAAAAGCAGCACCTACTTTGGCCGCAGCCTTTGAAATTTCCCGCGCCGTATCCGTCCCCGTACTCTGCGCTTCCGGCATCTCCAGCGTCACCGCACCCCTCGCTATTGGAGCCGGTGCTGCGGGTATTGGTGTCGGTTCTGCTGTCAGTCAACTTAATAGCGAAGTGGCGATGATCGCGGCTGTTCGCAGTTTGGTTGAAGCTTTGGCTTTGGTTTCGCGATCGCACTTTGCGACTTCAATTTAATTAAGCAGGAAGTTCGGCAACGGATTAGCTTTCTTCGGATGTAACGGATGTCAGTCCGATGGAAGTCGGAAGAAGGAAGAAGGAAGAAGGAAGGTTTTTCCCCTTCTCCTACTCTCCCCTTCTCCCACTCTTCCATTCTTCCCCTCTTCCCCTCCCCCACTTTTCCCGTCTTCCAAAACTTCCTTAATAATTGATAAACCACACAGCATAATCATCTAATAACTGATTGTTTGGGGAACTTGCATCAACTGATTCTAAATCAGATAAAGGCAAGGTAAATGTTCTGCAATCGCCGACGCGCTGCACTTCCACAAATATCTCTTCTTCCTGAACCACCAAATCCTCCAACCGATTAATTGTGAATCTATCAGTATAAGAAGGTTTAGTTTTTTTGAGCCGTGCATATTCTTTTTTGCTGCCAGAACCCATTGTATATTCTTCTTCCCATTCAAACTCTTCTATGCCGGTAACGTGACAGGGAAGTTGAATATTTTGCTTGATGTACTCGAGATATTTGACTGAATTTTTCAGAGTACAATCAATATTTTTAGAACCCAAAATTTTGCTGATTTTAGTTTCAAATTGCTGGGTATTAAATGGGATATTTTCCTCGATATGCGCTAAAATTTCAGGATCGAACCCCGATCTCAATTCGGATAATTCCTCAAGCAGGCGCTGGAAGTCGTTTACCGGTTTGGGTCTTCTGCCTGCTACAATGGTTTCATCAAGCTGAACTGGAGGAAGGTCGGATTGTGAAGAAAGGGATTTGCTTTGATCTGGGCGATCGTCAAATTTAGATTGGTTAACTTTAGACTTGTTAACTTTAGGCTGGTTAAGTTTAGGCTTGTTAAATTTAGGCATCGCTCGGTCTCGCTGGCTCGGTTTATCAATAAAGTATATCTTGGCAGAAGTACATTCGTGTCTGATAGGAGGAAGCTATTATGCAACTACTGAAATCACCTGATGAATCGCCAGTCTATCAAGGACAATTCGGCGAATTTACGATTACTCAAAACGATCGCACGGGAGTGTTGATTTACCGCGCCGGATTGGGGGTGGCGGCGCTGTGTTTTGCGATCGGCGCTACTCTGGTGCTGCAACAGGGCGACAACCCGATGGCAATCCAAGCTGTAACGCCTGTTTTTGCTTGTTTCTGGATAGCTTTAGGCGTCAGCTTGGCAACTATTCACATTTACATGATTGCGCTGCACCGCACACTACAGGCGTTTTGGGCGATCGGCGGCGCGGCAGCATTGTTTGTCGCCCTACAAAGCAGCCAACCTCTAGCTTTAGCAGTGTACGAACATCCCGCCACGTTGTGGGGAATTGGCTTTACTTTTGCCGCCTTAAATGGCATTTATTTTAAGGAAGCATTCTGCTTTAATCGCCTCGAAACCAAGTTTTTGACTCCCGGAGTTCCTCTTTTAATTTTAGGACATATTTTCGGCTTTTTGTCAGCCGAAAATGAACAGTTTTTGCTGGCTATTTGGGCGGCTTTGTTTATCATCTTTGCTGTACGCAAGTTTTTTCAACCGATGCCGCAGGATATCGGGGATAAAAGCGTTTTTGAGTATCTGAAACACAAATAATTTGGGAATGGGGCATAGGGAATGGGGCATGGGGCCGAAGAGCAATTTGATCGCTCTCTCACTGTCCCACTATTTCCATTTTCCTGAAACCATTGGTATTGTGGCTTCTTCCATCTTCACATCGATTTTCTTCCTTATGCTCTAAAATGAGAATTCGTTTAATCCGTCGTCGAGAAATCTGGGCAATTACTAGGGAAGGTTGGGTAATTGCAAGCGCGGGGTTGATAATTTTAATGCTCTTAATTATTACAAATATCCATCCGTTTTTGGCGGTAAATGCGCCGATTAAAGCAGATATATTGGTTGTGGAAGGCTGGTTGCCCGATTATGCGATCGAAAGTGCGATCGCCGAATTCAAAAAAGGCGAATACCGCCAATTAATTACCACAGGAGTTCCTTTAAGTAAAGGCTACTATCTCGCTGAATATAAAAATTATGCGGAACTGACGGCAGCGACTTGTATTGCGCTAGGATTTGATAAAAACAAAGTAGTAGCAGTACCAGCAGCGAGTGTTGTGAAACACCGCACTGCTGCTTCTGCGATCGCACTTCGAGATTGGTTTTCTACTTCAGCTTTAAAAGTTAACTCAATTAATCTTTATTCCTTTGGCCCTCACGCCCGCAGAAGTTGGATTGTTTTTAAAGAAGTGCTGAATCCTGAGATTAAAGTCGGGATTATAGCGGCGGAACCGCAAGATTACAATTCCCAAGAATGGTGGAAATCTAGCGAAGGTTTTCGGACAGTAATCGGAGAAATTATTGCTTATATTTATGCCCGTTTCGTAGATTGGAAAACCTAGCCAGTAATTGTCAACTTCCCTCTTAATTCCCTTCGCGTTTTTAGCGCGTTCGCGGTTCGTAAAAAAATATTTATATAGCCGTTGTAAATCTGTAGAAAGAGAGGACAAGGCAGTGCCGTTTCCTACCATAATTCCACCAAAAATGATAAAATTCTTCTCAGATAAGTTGAGGGCAACTCGTTGTTAGAAGAACGCGCTTACTGGTTAGCATGGTCGCAAATAAACGGTATCGGGCCGATTTTGTTGCAAAGATTGCAGCAAAATTTCAATAGTTTGGCAGAAGCTTGGACGGCAAAATCAGTAGATTTAATGCGAATCGAAGGGTTTGGCAAGCAGATAATTGAAACCATTGTGCAAGAACGCAATAAACTCAATCCTGAAGAATTTATCGAAAAACATCTTATAAAAAATCCCTGTTTTTGGACGCCTGCCGATCCAGATTATCCCCGCTTATTATTGGAAATTCCCAATCCGCCACCAGTGTTGTATTATCGCGGTTTAGTTGATATAAAAGAGAATCACGGAATTACGCCGACGGTGGCAATGGTTGGTACTCGCAGCCCTTCGGAATACGGCAGAAGGTGGGCTCGCAAAATTAGTACGGCTTTGGCTAGAAGCGGTTTTACTGTGGTTTCGGGATTGGCGGCTGGCATTGATACAGAGGCTCATACAGGCTGTTTGGAGGCGGGAGGAAGGACTTTTGCAGTGGTGGGGACGGGAGTAGATATTGTATATCCTAAACAAAATGAGAGGTTGTGCGATCGCATTTTGCAGCAGGGATTGGTAATTAGCGAATATCCGGCGGGGACTCAACCGAATAAAACTAATTTTCCGCGCCGAAATCGCATAATTGCTGGCTTAAGCCGCGCTACAATCGTGATAGAAGCTCCGCATAAATCGGGTGCTTTAATTACTGCTTATCAAGCGAATGATTTTTGCCGGGATGTGTATGTTTTGACGGGCAGATTGGATGATGAGCGTTCCTTTGGTTGTTTGGAATTGCTGAGTAAAGGTGCTCATCCGATTCTGCCAAATAGCGATCGAATGTTAAGCGAAGACAGGTTGTTGGAAATGCTCGGAGCTATGCCAAAATTGGATAGAGCCGAGCAGTTGTCGCTATTTCCTCCAAATCCGACGGTTGAGAAGCAAGGGCCGCCGTTGGAGCCGGAATTGGCTAAGGTGTTAAGTGCGATCGCATCTGGGCCGATTTCTTTTGATACAATTGTGGAAGCAGCGGGATTAGAAGCGGGAAGAGTTTCTAGTATACTTTTGCAGTTGGAATTGTTGGGATTAGTTTCCCAGCTACCGGGAATGCGATATCAGCGATGCTGATTTGTAAGTAATACGGTTTAGGGCATTGGTGTCAACTTAAGTCTAAAACCCTCTTTATCTCTCGTTTACCGCCGAGGCCAGATCCCCCTAAATCCCCCTTAAGAAGGGGGACTTTGAGAAGATTCTTGTCCCCCCCTTTTTAAGGGGGGTTAGGGGGGATCAAGGCATTGATAGTCAGCGGTTGAAACCGCATATATACAAACGAAGTCCGTCTCTAAGAGACTGAAGAATAATAAGGACTAAAGTCCTCATTACGAACCTTTAAATCAATCCGAAATTAACGGCGCTAATACTGCTAGTAGAAACACCATTGAGAGAAGCTAAAATCTCCCCTGTTTGTGCAAACCGGATTAATGTTGCACCGCTATCTTGAGCGATCGCCAATTGCGAGAAACTCAACCCGTTACCCAATACTAACAAGTCTTGACCGACTTCAAAATCAGTAATCGTATCAGTACCGGAATTCGTAGATAGTAAGAACTTATCTACTCCCATTCCTCCTATCAAACTATCAATTCCCAAGCCGCCATTCAGCAAATCATCTCCCTTACCTCCGTAAAGAATATCATTACCATCATCGCCATTCAAAATGTCAGCACCACGGTTGCCAAATAAGGCATCATCACCGCTACTTCCCAGGATTGTATCGCTACCTTTGCCACCTAAAAGTGTGTCATTTCCCAGATTTCCGTCGAGGGAATCATTGCCCCTCATGCCCATCAACACATTATTCGCGCTGTCGCCCGTCAGGATATCGTCGCCATTGGTACCGAGAATTGCATTGGGGGAATTGCTGCCCAAATCTGCATCGCCGCTGACAACAGGAGTTGCAATCCCAGCCGGCAATATGACAGCTTCAATTCTGCTATCTAAAGCAGTACCAGTATTGTCAGCAACTAGCTGGTAAATTGGTTTATTTCCCGTACCAACTTCTTTGAAGTCTTGAGTTGTTGGGCCCAAGGCTACTTGTTGGAGGCGGGCAAGTGATTCAGGAATTGATGTTGCTGTTGGGTTGGAGACAGCGGTATCAATGCGCTGATTTGCTGTTGCCATTACTGTCGCGGATTGCGAGGTAATTTGGCTGACTTGTTGAGTGTTGAAACTGGGGTCTATTTGCTGGATTTTCGCGGCAGTTTGCTGAATGATTGGTTCTAAAGCGGCTGCATTGCTGAGGTTTAAGACTGTACCGGATTGAATTTGAGCCGTCATGGAACTGACAACAGCCTTGACAATATCGGTATTGAGTGCACTGGATGCACCGTCAATCAAAGCGCTGGTTTGGGTGATGAAGTTTTGGACTTTCACCATTGCTGCTAAGACTTGGACTCCGCCGGGTTGGTTGTTGTTGGTAGCTTCTATGGGGTCTAAGCTAGTTAAGTCAACATCGGCGGGGAGAGAAAGGGCGGCTTTGACTAAAGATTGTGCTGATTCTGGTTCAATTCCTTTGTCGATTAAGTCGGCTATTAAGGTGGTTAGGAGGGTGACTACACTCGCATCTGGTGGTGCGGTGACTGGTGTTTCTAGGGGTAAGCCGGTGGCGGTGTCAATGCCTCCTATGGCTACTAGATTGCCTTCTGATGGGTCGATTTCTCCGTTGTTGTTGGTGTCGAATGTCTCGAAGGGGATGTTGAGATTGAATTTTCCGCCTGAATCGGTTGTGGTGGATGGTTCGTTGGTATCGAGGACGGCGTTTTTGTTGGCATCGAGGAAGACAGTTGCACCAGAAATGTAGCCGTCAATCACCCAGGTATCTCCGTTGTTGTTCACTACGTGGATTTCCTGGCTGGCACTTGCACCATAAGGGTCTGTTGCTGTTAACTTGGCGTAGAAGCCATCCCAGTTGCTTGGGGGAGTTCCGGTGAACTTGATGGTGTTTGTGGCAGAGTTAAACGACAATCCAAGCCAACGGCTGTTCGGATTGCTCTGTAATAAGCTGCCGTCAGACCGGGTTAGTGTGTAGGTGAGTAGGTCGCCATCCGGGTCTGTGTAGACGTTAGGAACGTCTACATTGAGAGCAGTGTACGTACCGCCTAGGTTAATCTGCATTTCTGGAGGACGATTCACACCTGGCGGGTAGTTGGGCTCGTTGTCCGCGATCGTCACAGTAGCACTAGAGGACTCGCCTATCTTGCTGTTGTAGTTGCTGATAGGATCTAAGCTGATAAACACTTTCTCGTCGCCTTCTACGAGGCTGTCGTTGTAGACATCCACATCTATGTTGACGCTGCCCTTACCTGCTGGAATTGTGATCATGTTGCTGCCAGACAGGGTGAAAGGCAAGGCCTGACGAGGTTGGGAGGGCTGACTCGACTCGGAGTCGGAAAACAATTGGTAATCTCCATACATACCGATACCGGGTATGGCAGTGTTGCTTGGAATATCTAATAGATTATCGAACTTGTAGTAGACATTCAGCGGATTAGCTAGGTTGCCACCAGTACGGGTAATGGTGAATTTTCCGGGATTCGCGGTCGCGGGTTCCTCCCAACGTGTTTCTGCCGCATTAGCATCGGTAGCGGTGATAGTGAGGGTTGGTTTGATATCGGGGGCAACAAAACTTTTTACTTCGGAAAAAGGTGAACCCGCCCAAGCACTGTCGATCGCCTGTACACTCCAGTAATAAGTTTGTCCAGGGATTAAGTTATCTGGTTTTAACAGCCAACCAGGCGAGTAGTAGTTGCTGCTGCTGTTGGCTTGGTTCACATTCCCCAACTGCACTACTTGCCGAGTCCCATTATCCAGGGACATCGGGCCAACAATGTACTCTTTAATAGGGTCGCCACCGGGAGTGGGATTGGGACGAGTAGTCCAAACTCGCAGATTGTAGCTTAAACCCTGATTTGGAGTTTGAGCGTCGAGCTGATTTCCCAATCCTCCGGGCAAACTTAAGATAACTCCTTCCTGAGTAATCTGATGGGAATTTAAACCTTCAGGTGCAGAGGGTTGCGTGTTCGGTTCAGGGGTATCGTTGCGGTAGATTTTGACAAAGCTGCCACTCCCAGATGAATCAGTTGTCGTGAGTGCAATATCTAGTCTTCCATCATTGTTGTAGTCTCCCCAAGAGGCCGCCGCGCCGGCAACATTATTAGGTAGCGTTGGATCGTCGATGGGTTTAAAAGAGCCAAGGTCATCTTGTTGGTAAACTTTGGCGAGCCCACCCGAATTATTCCTTTCTGTCAGCAGAATATCGAGATCACCATCATTGTCTTCATCTCCCCAAGCACCGAAACCAGCATCAGGTCCCGATGGAATCAGACGATCCTCAAACTTAGTCTCTTGATAGTTGCTTTTGTTCAGAAGCACCCTGGTAAAGCTAGGACCCTGCTTTGTACCTGTAAGCAAGATATCCAGTTGTCCATCACTGTTGGAGTCTCCCCATGCACCGTAATTAATAGGTTCGTTAGGGTTTTGATTTTGCAGGAGTGGCTTGTTCTCTTCGGTAAAGCCATTGCCAGTGTTGCGATACAATTTTGCGACGTATGCTGAACCGGTGTCGCCTGCCAGCAAGATATCGGGTTTGCCATCGTTGTTGTAGTCTCCCCAGGCGGCATTGCCAATAACACCCGGCAAGTTAACCCCAGTCTCCTCCTCAAAGGTAAGGGCGTAGTTAAAGATACTGCCGTTGTTAAAACCAATGGGTTCGTTGCGGAACACTTTGGCGATGTATCCTGAACTCGTGTCACCTGTGAGTACGAGATCCTTTCTGCCATCGTTGTTGTAGTCTCCCCAAGCTGCGGAACCGTTGAAAATACCAGGCAGCTTTACCCTCGTGTCTAGAGTAAATTTAGTGGGGTCGATCGAGGTTGGGTTATAGGGAAGAGTGCTATCAACCCTTTGGTTCCGGTACAGTCTGGTGATGGGGGTGTAGGGCGAACCGGGGGTGGAGTTGTCTTGTGGAGGAGTATCAATTACCCCTGTGAGCAAGATATCGAGATCACCATCATTGTCGCTGTCTCCCCACGTAGCAGAAGGTTTGGAATCATGACTCTTCCCATTTTCCTGGATCACACCTCCATAAACGGTAGGCAGCCCTATATCAATTGGTTTAAAGCCTTGCTCACGTTCGTTGCTGTACACTTTCGGGATGTATTGCGATCGGGGAAAAGAAAGTGAGTAGTTTTCTAAACTACCTCCTTCCATTACCAATAGATCCAAATCGCCGTCATTGTCGTAGTCTCCCCAAGCATTAGCGCCGACAAAACCAGGTGTCGTCAGAGCGCCGCCCCCATACCGAGCATTAGATCTCGGTCTTACCAAGGGAATTTCCTGATATCTCGGTATTGCGATCGGGAATGGGTTTGTGCCACCTGTTCCTGTAGTGACTGGTGTCGGTGCAACTGGTGTCGGCGGTACTGGATCGACGGCGACTGGTGTCGGTGCAACTGGTGTCGGCGGTATTGGATCGACTGCGACTGGTGTCGGAGGTATTGGATCGACTGCGACTGGTGTCGGTGCAACTGGTGTCGGCGGTACTGGATCGACTGCGACTGGTGTCGGTGCAACTGGTGTCGGTGCAACTGGATCGACTGCGACTGGTGTCGGCGGTAGTGGATCGACTGCGACTGGTGTCGGTGCAACTGGTGTCGGCGGTATTGGTGTCGGCGGTATTGGATCGACTGCGACTGGTGTCGGTGCAACTGGTGTCGGCGGTACTGGATCGACTGCGACTGGTGTCGGCGGTACTGGATCGACTGCGACTGGTGTCGGTGCAACTGGTGTCGGCGGTACTGGATCGACTGCGACTGGTGTCGGCGTCGGCGCTACATCGTTATCAGCGATCGCCACTGTCACGCCCGGAATCCCGATCGCACTATACTTAGTATCAGCACTCTGGGCCGTATGAGAAATACTGCCTGTATGATTTCCTTCAACAATCGCATCGTCTGTAGCCGTTACAGTCACTGGTTTCGCGACATTCCAGTTAGTAGAGTCGAAGGTAACATCAGCGATCGCATTAATTTGATTGCCATTGGCGAAACTAATCGTCACAGGCGCGCTCGGCACAGAAGTTAGTTGAACGCTGTAACTGCCAGTAGCACCGCCTTCGGTAGCAGTTGTACTCGTAGGTGAAATACTCACGCCTGCGGTATCGTTGTCAGCAATCGTGGCAGTCACAGGAGAAATCGTCAGCGCATTATACTTAGTATCGGTGCTGGCAGAAGTGTGAGCGATCGTGCCGCTGCGGGTTCCTTGGGCTGTGCTGTCATCGATCGCACTAACAGTGACAGTCCGATCCACATTCCAGTTAGTGCTGTCAAAAGTAATTGCGGCGATCGCATTTATTTGATCCCCTGTAGCGAAACTAACCGTCACAGGCGCGATCGGCTGGGATTTTAACTTAACCCTGTACGTGCCCGCACCGCCTTCGGTAGCAGTTGTACTCGTTGGTGAAATACTCACGCCTGCGGTATCGTTGTCAGCAATGGTGGCAGTCACAGGAGAAATCGTCAGCCCATTATACAAAGTATCGGTACTGACAGAAGTGTGAGTAATCGTGCCGCTGCGGGTTCCTTGGGCGATGCTGTCCTCGATCGCACTAACGGTCACATTTTGAGCAACATTCCAATTACTGGGGGTGAAAGTCAGAGGTGCGATCGCACTAATTTGAGTCCCAGTGTCAAAATTAATCGTAACGTTGGCAGCAGGTGCGGTAGTCAAAACCACGCCGTAGGTAGCCGTTGCACCGCCTTCAGCAATATTTGTACTGCCTGCCGATTGCACGATGGAAACACCGGGACTATCGTTATCAGTAATCGAAGCCGTCACATCGGGCATCGCTTTGGCGTTATAACTGGCATCGGTACTGGTAACTGTGTGAGCGATCGTACCGCTGTGGGTTCCTTGTGCTAGATTGTCGTCGATCGCACTAACAGTGACAGTTTGATCGACATTCCAGTTAGTGCTGTCAAAAGTAATCGGTGTGGCGATCGGGCTAATTGCATTGCCAGTATTAAAGCTAATGTTAACGGGTGCCGTCGGTTGCGAAGTTAGCTTGACTTTGTAACTGCCAGTTGCGCCGCCTTCTGTAGCAGTGATGTTCGTAGGTGCAATGCTGAAACCGGCAGTGTCATCATTTTTGATGGTAGTTGTCGCAGTTGCAGCAGTAAAGGTAGGTGTCGGCCCCGGTGCAACAGGATTCGACAGCGTAACCGCAACAGTTTCGTCAGGTTCAACTAATCCGTCGCCTACCACATTTAATGTGATAGTTTTAGATGTTTCACCCACAGCAAAATTGATTGTGCCGCTAATACCCGTTGCCCCAGAAGTGCCGCCGATGTTGTTGTAGTCGCTGACGTTTGTAGCAGTTCCTCCTATTGCATAATTTACGCTACTCGCTACACCAGTGCCACCGCTGCGAGTCACGGTAAAAGTCAGAGGAGTTGTGCCGCTGTTACCTTCGGGAATGCTTGCAATATCGGCGGCTACAGCGTAAGAAACACTACCGTTGGCTGCAATATTTAATGTTGTTTGTTTGGTTGTACCTGCAACGCCACCCGTGATTGTGCCAAAGTTGAGGATTGCGGTTTCGGTGTTTTCAGGGAGATTGTCGGGTTTGATAGTAACTGCAACATTCTGGGTGAGTGCGGCACCTGTTGCACCTGCGGGGAATGTAATCGAGGTTGGGGAAATAGTGTAGTCAGAATTTTGTGTGGCACTGCTGCTGGGGTCGATCGCAATTGGTACAGTTACATCAGCAAAAGGAGTGCCGGCGCTGAGAGTAACGGGAATATTAACTACTGTATCCGTAGTTCCTTCTGTACCGCTGTAAGTTGCAGTACCGAAATTAACTGTATTGGGTGTATTCACCAGAATTGAAACGTTGTCTGAACCAAAGTTGGTCACTGCTAAATCTGGCAAACCGTCCCCGTTCAAATCCTTTGCAGTAACAGCACTAGGAGTTGATCCCGCATCTAAATCAGCAGTCTTGGTAAATGTGCCGTCGCCATTTCCCAACAGAGTTGAAACCTTGTTATTGTTCACGACAGCCAAATCTTGCTTGGAGTCACCGTTGAGATCCGCAACGGTGAGGAAACTGGGACTCGAACCCACTGGAATTTCCGTAGTAGTAAAGCCTCCACTACCATTTCCCAGCAGAATAGAGATGCTTTGAGACTCGAAATTCGTCACAGCCAAGTCGGGAAAGGAGTCATTGTTAAACTTACCCACAGCGATAGAATATGGCCGCGACCCTACTGTAATATTATTGGCAGCGCCAAAACTCCCACTGCCATTCCCCAGTAAAATTGAAACGCTGTTAGAACTACTAGGTTGAGTGCTTGTCACAGCCAAGTCCTTTGTGCCGTTGCCGTCAAAGTCATCAACGGCAATAGATTCAGGAACTTTTGCTACCAAAAAGTTTTGAGGAGGTGCAAAAGTGCCATCAATATTTTGCAAGAGAATTGAGACGACACCATTAGTATTGGTGGAACCCGTGGCGCGATAACTAGCCAGAGCTAAGTCTGTCCTGCCATCACCATTAAAATCTTCCGCAGCAATGTATTGAGCCACAATCAGCGAGTCGAAAGATAGATTGAGGGGAGCACCGAAGCCAGTGCTACTCCCAAGAAATATTGAGACAGAACCATTGCTATTATCTACAACCAAGTCGTCATAGTTATCTGGATTAAATTTAGCAACAGCGAGGGCTTTTCTTCCCCGTGGCAAAAGAGTAGCGGTGCCAAAGCTACCCGTGCCATTTCCTAACAGAATTGATGTGCCATAAACGCCGCTAGAAGCGCTGCCAGTAGCGGCACTGTTCGCCACAGCTAAGTCCTTTATTCCGTCGCCGTTAAAATCACCGACACCGACGAAGACAGGATTTGAACCTACGGGAAAGTTTGTTGCCGCACCAAAACTATTCAAAACGTACTCGTAGCCTGCTAATACTTCGGGTGCAAATACCAGCGGCGTTTCAATTTTCCCGGTTCTCACTTCCAGTTCCCAGTCGCCGCCTTTGGCTACACTTCCCGTGAGGTTTTTGGAAGCTGCAACCGAGGCCCCGGTTAACTCACTCAAGCGTTTGACAAATGCTTTTCCTGTCTCGCCTGCTGCTACTGAGCATCCGTACAGCAGGATATTAGGTCGATTTTTGCCGATCGAGTCGGTTTGTGGCGAAAACCATTGCTGTAGAGAATCTCGATCGCACTCTATACCATCTAAACTAAAGCGAACGTCGCCGAGTTGCAAACTACCCGGAGCACCGTGAGAAACGATGTGAATGCTGTCAATATTAGTACGAAGAGCTAAAATTTGAGTAATTTGGTCGATCGCATCCCGGTTCCCATCCAAAACGACTACTTCCGTACCCGGTTTTACCCCAGCGACTAAACTTTGATAATTTTCTACTTGAGTGTCGATAAAGGCGATCGCACATCCTGAAACTTGATTATTTAAATTTGGCATAATACACCTATTGATAGCTAAAAAAAGACAATGATTTCCCTGTTTCGCGACTTGCATCCGAAACACTTTCTGAAGGTTGTAGTAACCATAACTATTTTTTCAGAGAATTTTTATAAAGTTTTCTTTATAAACACCTATTTAATTAAAGTTGTGATGAAGATGGGGAAATTTATTAAGTAATATTGCGGATGAGCGAGTGCGAGGTGGATGACATAACACAAAAACACTTCAATAGCAAGTGTGATGATACTGAAATATTAAGAGCGGGATTTTTGATAGATATCTGCGATCGGGTTCCGCCGTTCGTTTCAACCCTGGCGGACTTTCGGGCAAGGGTGGGGGCGGGTTTTAGAGATAATTGTTAGGCAATTATCTCGTAAACCCGCCCCTAAAACTTATTCGTTACCATCTTTACGGGCGATTCCCTAGAGGATAGCTTCGCACGCGCGGACTTACTTCAAATTCGCATCTATCCCCCCTAAAATCCCCTCAGCTTGCCCGCACAAAGCAGCGTGACAGCAACCGTTACTCGCCAACAATCCCCCCCACTGACTCACATCTCCCCGGTTATATTGCAAAGCAGAACCGTCAAAACGAGTAAATCGGCCGCCCGCTTCCGTCAAAATTAATTCCGGTGCCGCTAAATCCCAATCTTTGGGCGCAGACTTTCCCGAAAGCGCAATATAAACATCCGCTTTTTGTTCCACAATTGTCGCAATTTTACAGCCGATACTGCCGACAGCTATTTGATTTTGACAAGGCAGTTTTTGTAACAATTGATTAAAGCGATCGTCTCGGTGAGTGCGGCTGGTTACTATAGATAAATCTGCCACTATATTTCGCGCAGAAACCTGCAATTTTACCGCAGAACCGCCCCGATTTTCCATAAAAGCGCCAGCATTTTGTACCGCGTAATAAATTTTTTGCTGTTCGGGCCAAGCCACCACTGCTAATATCGGTCTTCCCTCGAATGCTAAAGCAATGTGAACGGCAAATTCCCCTGTCCTGTCAATAAAATCTCGCGTTCCATCCAAAGGGTCAATAATCCAAACCCAACTTTGAGGTAAGGGAATTTGACCGTTGGTTTTTAAATAAGATTTGTAAGTTTCCTCGCTGAGATAGCCAAATTCTGCATTTCCTAAAGCCGATTGCAATTCGTCGAGAATGTAAGAATTGACAGCGACATCGGCGGCGGTGACGGGGCCATCTTTTTTCTCTTGGATGTCGAGGTTAGGAGTGTTGGAGTCCTGGCGATAGTAGGATTGTAGGATATCTGATGCACTCCAGGCGATCGATCGGGCAATTTCGCTGATTTCTTCGAGAGTTTTCATGAATTTCTTTTTTTTGAACCGCAGATAAACGCCGATTAACGCAGATTTCTGTAGGGGCGGTGCCCCCGTGCCCGCCCCTGGGAACTATACATTTACTCGTTCCCAGGCAGAGCATGGGAATGCCTATTCGGAGGCTCTGCCTCCTTCTTCCTGTTGGCAAAATCAGGCGCAGAGCTTTCCTTTTCCTATTAGTAGAATCGGAGGCAGAGCCTCTAGATATGCGTTACCAGGCAGAGCATAGTAACGAGAGATTACCAATTAATATGAGGATATTTCCATTCATAATAATTGGGAAACACAAAATTAGTAAACGAAACCGAAATACTAACTTCCAAGGATTTTACATGATGCCACCAACCGACAGGAATAAAGATAGCTTCTCCCGGTTCCAAAATCACTTCAATAATTTTTGCATCTCTGTAAAGCGGGTATTTGTCATAATCGGGATTTTCGCCGTCAACTTTGCTGAAAACGCCGACATGATTGTACAGCAGAGGTGTTTGCTGCGGAGAAATCAATTTAATTAGTTTGCGGCCCGACACTTGCGCTAAAATTAAATTAACTGGGTCGTGGTGCAGCGGTGTAATCGTGCCTTTCGGGCCGAACCAAAAGAAAACTCTGCCTTTTGTATCCGTTGGGTTTAGGTATTCTGGGAATATTTCAATGTCGTTAAATAGCGGTTTAAATTCCTCTCTTTCCAGAGTTTGGTTGTTAGCAACCATGTAGTAGTCGTTGCTAGGCCCGCCCTTGACCACCATCTCTACATATTTGCGGAACAAAACAATTTTTTTGTGATTTTCAATCTTGATTTCGTAATTAGGGTCTGAGTTGCGGTTGGCTTGAATTTGTACCTCTGCATCGCCGTATTTTTGCTGCAAATACTCCGGCGTCCACAACTGCAATGCTTTCCAGTTGTGCATGATGTTGGTAATAATTACGGGAGTATTTTTGGCGTAGTAATTTTCGAGAAAATACTCTCGGGAAAGACTGCTTTTGCGTTCGATTGTGCCAAACTTGGAAGACAATGCAGCTAATTGATTGTTAATTCTGAGATGCGATTCTAATTTCTGCAATAACTGCACGTAATGGCTGCCTGCTTGAAAGTAGGGATGAGATGAGATTTCCCTAACTTCTGCGGTGGCTGTTTCCGCATCTATGCCGGTACTTATTAGCGCTTGAATGATTTCTGCGTCGGGTTGATTTAATAATTTGTTTGCCGCCACCCACTGTTTCATATTGTCGGGGACTTCTTGTTTGCTTGGGGTGAGTAGATTGGGCAAGTTTTGTGTCAGCCATTCTAGGTTAACTTGCTGTTGTTCTGTTAGGGTAATCCGCAAAGGGGGAAGGGTGATACTTAGGGGTTGGGTGTCAGACATGATTCGAGTATGTTGTTTTGGGAGTGTTTTGTGTGACTTTAACTTGTCTTACTAATATAGCAATTTTGTTAACGAACCGCGAAGGCGCTAAGGGCGCGAAGGAAGAGAAGAGGGAAGTTCACAAATTTTTTCGAGGTTGCTGTCAGGATTTTAACTCAGCAAGTGTTCCTAGTTCAAGTTTTCTAGCTTTGATCGGTTTTAACCGGATACTTTGGTTAATTTTAAATTAAAATTAACCCTTATTCATCCAGGCGCGAGTTCCGAAGCTTTTGCAAGAATCGGAAGCGATTTTAGTGGCTGCCGTGAGAGTATCTGTAAAGTTATTTTGCAAAATATAGTGACAGAAAGCTCCGTGAAAGATGTCGCCAGCCCCTAAAGTGTCTGTGGCTTGAATTTGAGGTACTTCTATAGTGCCGTAACTGCCATTGCTGAGGTATGAAATTAATTTTTCGCCGCGAGTGATGGCAATATGGGAAATTCCGGCTGCTGAAAGGTAAGCAAAGACTTGTTCTGAATTGTCGCAGTCGGGCGGATGAAAATTATCGGAACATACCGCCCATTCAACGAAAGGCAATATTTCCTCTAATCCGGGTTTCCAACTGCCACCGTCGAGGACAATGGGAATGTTTTTTGACTTGGCAAGTTGAGCAATTTCTTTGCTGGCTGCGATTTGATGTCCGTCAACCAGTACAATACTAACTGATGTTAAAATATCCGGGTTAATTGTTTGACTGTCAACTTGCGATTTCGTAGCATTGATGGAAATTACAGATCGATCGCCCGTTGCTTCAGTTACAATAATCGAGGAAACTGGCGGCGAGTGCGATCGCCCGGGTTCCCAATCAATTATCCTGACATTATACTCCGCTAAGTCTGCACGAATTAATTGGGCGATCGCGTGAGTGCCCAAAACACCAGCCCATACCGCCGCATTCCCCAAATAGCTAAAAGTCACCGCAGCATTGGCCGCCGGCCCGCCCGCAGCAATGGTACAATCAGAAGCAACAACTTTCTGATTTTCACCCGGAGGCTTCTGGGCCAAATAAACTAAATCTAAAGTCGCCAATCCCAAAAACAATCCCGTTTTCATAAGTTCTTAAATATGTGGCATGGGCGTCCCGCCCGTGCTTTATCTGCGGTTAAAATAAAAAATATCCAAATGCAGCCAAATCCCAATACAGGTAAACTTTACATCGTCGGAACCCCGATCGGCAACCTGGAAGACATGACCTTTCGCGCCATCCGAATCTTGCAAGCAGTAGACTTCATCGCCGCCGAAGATACCCGCCATACAGGCAAACTCTTGCACCATTTTCAAATCAAAACCCCCCAAATCAGCTATCACGAGCACAACCAACACCAGCGACTTCCCGAACTCATCGACAAACTGCATTTAGGCAAAGATATCGCCCTCGTCACAGATGCCGGAATGCCTGGGATTTCTGACCCCGGATACGAGTTAGTCAAAGCTTGCGCCGATGCTAATATTAACATTATTCCGATTCCCGGCCCTACCGCCTGCATTGTTGGCATAACTGCATCAGGATTACCCACAGAAAGATTTGTATTTGAAGGTTTCTTACCCGTGAAAGGCCAAGAACGCCAACAAAGTTTAGAAGCTTTGCAAATAGAATCCCGCACTATAATATTATACGAATCTCCCCACCGATTGCGGCAAACTTTACAAGATTTAGCAAATACTTTGGGAAGCGACAGACAGATTGTGCTGGCGAGAGAGTTAACTAAAATGCACGAAGAGTTTTGGCGTGGTAGTATGGAAAGTGCGATCGAGCTTTACACCAATCGCGAACCCCAGGGAGAATTTACCCTCGTAATAGCCGGTATCCAAACAGCCGCACCAATATTTTCCGAAGACGCCATCAAAGCAGAATTGCAAACATTAATTGCAGAAGGCATAAGTCGTTCCCAAGCCAGCCGCCAGCTAGCGCAACAAACATCCCTCCCCCGCCGCCAAATCTACCAACTCGCCCTCACAATTGGCGACAATGAATCACTAGAACAACCCTTAGATGAATTGTGAAGAACTCTCTTCTCTTCTCCTCTGCGCCCTCTGTGCCCTCTGCGGTTCATAAAAAAAAATCTTGTTCACAAAACAAATAACATTGCTATACAATAATACCAAAAAACTTCTATGGTACGCGGAAACTACGATCGACAAAAGCCATATTTACGAAACCCCCACATCAACAAACCAATCGCCGAAATCTATGCAGACTTAGACGCCTTTAGCTGGGAGATATTTGAAGACCAACCCCACCGCTTCGATACCGTCAGTTTCTACGTCTTGCTTCCCCCGCTGTTTTACGAAGGGCGTTTCATCAAAGGAATTTATTTCAGCGAAGCAGTCGAACTCATCAACAAACTATTTCCCCAACTTTCCTCAGTATTTTTCTCCTTCACCTATTCCCCCGGAATCTCCTATTCCTGGGCCCCCATAGCTGACGCCTATTCGAGTTTATACAAAAACCCGCAGCGGGATAAATGGTTTCGCGAAACTTATCCCGATCGCGCTCACAAACCAATCATACCACTGCAAGACACCGACTTCATCAACGAATACTTAATTTCCCCGCGCAACGTCCTCGCAAAAGACATCGACCTCCTCGCCGTCGCCCGACTCTCCGAAGAAAAAAACTTGCCAATCATAGCCAAAGCCTTAAAAGTTTACCGCCAAAAATATCCGCAAAAACCGATAAAATTAACAGTAGTCACCGGACACGACTTTGATGCTAAAACCATGCAAGGACTCGATGAATACGCTTTAAACGAATGGCGGCAAATCGAGACAATTTTAACCAATCCCTTTGACTACATTAACTTAGTGCCGAGAGTTGACTACTACAGCGAAATACCCACATATTATTCGCGGGCGCAAGCATTCGTCCTCGGTTCCCTCCTCGAAGGAAAAAACCGGGGCATTACCGAAGCAATGAGTTGCAACGTACCAGTAATTTGTTTTGAAGAATTCAACCAATACGCCAGAGGAAACTCGCCAGTTTTCCCCGAAGGTGCGGGTCTTTACGCCAAATTTGACCCGGAATCTCTCGCAGATACTATATATACAGTATTGGAAAATCAAACAGAATTCAAACCGCGATATCAGTATTTAAAGCATTGCGGACGCAAGAACTTTTTCAATACTTGTATAGACAGTTTTCCTTACTATCAGCACAACATTCCCGACTACAAGCCCGGAGATGCGATTAACAATTTGTGGCTGGATTTAGCAGTTCAACAAAATTATCAAGTTAGTTTGAACAGCTTTTTGTACGGAGGTTCTCCCTTGTCTCATATTCGCGGGATAAATGCGATTCAGCACAATCTCGGCGAGTTAACAAAATTCAAATAACATATCAAAATAGCCTGAGTCAACGCACCCTAAGATTTTGATTTTGCCAGAAATTTACTTTCTACGTCAGACGTGAATTCCCATTCAGATCCTAGTAAATTTAACTGGAGTGGACATTCAGTTTCATTGGAATGCTTGCCAAAACTAGAAGTGTGATGTTTTTGATTATTTATTTTGGCAAAATGTTTTTTCTTTCCCTCAGCGGTAATTTCCCATTCAGAGCCTAATAAACTTAACTGAATCGGATATTCAGCCTGATTTTTAATTCTCCTCAAACCCGATTTTTGATATTCTTTAATATCTTCATGTATTTTGCTTGCTAGTACCCGCGCTAAATTAACAGGCACGGCATTTCCAACCATCTTGTAGCCATCAATAATATTTTGATACTTCAAAAGAAAGTCATCCGGGAACGTCTGTATTCTCGCACATTCTCTCACAGAAAGCCTGCGGTAAGGCACAGGCGAATTAGGGTCGAAAATGCGTTTGTCTTTGCCAACGACAATCATTTTGCTAGATTGAGGGTGAAGAGGTGCGTGTCTGCCACTGGCCTGGATTGTAAAAGAAGGTTCGGACCAACTCCTGACTCTATTTCGGGACATATACATACTAGAAAATCCCGTATCTAGATATTCATGGTTGGGAACTTTAAGGTGAGAGTCTTTTGATGCCTCCTTATATGTAATTTTTAAGGGTTCTATAGATGCCAAATCCTCGATAACATCCCTAAGACTTAAAATTTTACTTCTCGCTTCGGGAAACTCAAAAAAAGCATTCATTTTTTCATGGTAGCCAATGATGATTACTCTTTCACGATCTTGAGGAACTTCAAAGTCTTTAGCATTCAGTAATTTGTATGTAATTTGATATCCTATATCTTTAAACTGCGATAAGATATTAGCGAAAGCCTGTTTGTGCTTTGCTGCTAATATGCCACTCACATTTTCAGCAAGAAAAAATAAGGGTTGTTTTTCTTGTACAATTCTAATGTAGTCGTAGAATAGCTGACCCCGACAGTCATTAATACCTCTTTGAGCGCCTGCCTCACTCCAGCTTTGGCAAGGTGGTCCACCTATTATCCCTATGCAGTTGGGTATTTCCTCAGATTTAATGTTTCTAATATCTCTCTTGTCTAGTGGAGTGCCAGGATGGTTATATTCATAAGTATCCCAAATAGTGCGATCGTGCTCATTCGCCCAAACAATATTAAATCCTGCTTGTCGAAAACCCAAATCCAACCCGCCACAGCCTGCAAACAGAGATATGATATTCATAAGGCTTTTACCTTTAGTGTTAGATATTGTAAGTAATAATTTTAGCAGGTATAAGGTTTACAGGATTATCGGGACATTTAATCCGCTGAGTATTAATATTAAATCCTGGAAGTGATATAGATTCGATCATTGTTCTGCTGTCACGTGGAAAAGAAGAATATTTACTTTCCTTCATTATGGCTATTATCTGAAAATTTGTCTGGGGGTCGTCTCCTGTATTTATATAATTAAAAACTATCGCAGGATTATTTATGCCCCACATTCCTCGAATTCTTAAGTAAGTTATACCTAATGGGTCTACTTTATTCACTCTCCCTAGTTCTCTTGTTTTGCTAAATTCGACATCGGGAATTGCATTAATCCCAGTAGCTATTTGATCTCTAATCCGTTCATAATATTCTTTACTAGCAGCATAGCAGTCACCATAAATAAGCCATAGCCTTTTCAGAGTTTGTTTTGTCTTGTCGGCACTGGTGACTCCAATTGCATACACAATATCTTTCTCTGTCCATGTTTCACAATTACGACAAGCTGAGGCAATTTGTGGATTGTTAGAAAACAATTTTGATTTGGGGTAGGAACTATTTAATGGAATCTGAGGGCTGGAAATTTGTATTTTCTTGACTTCTATAGCATCGCCATTTCTGATAATTAAATCTGGAGGATTATTCTGATTGCCACTCCAAGAAAATAGTTCACTGTACTTTTCAAATTTATTGCTGAGTTCCGGTTCATGTATAGTATTGGCAAAAGCATCCTTGACAAAATATTGGAGGGCATCACCCAGAGCATTAATTCTATTATTGCTTTGGTTTTTATAATAGCTGAGTAAGTCAGGTATAGGATTATTAATAATTGTAGCGATCGCTTGCAGTATATTCGTCATCTGTTATAAAAATTAGAAGCCCTCATTTAACCCGGCCTAATCATAGCAGATATCCTTAATGAATGCAAGTTCCATCCTCCAATCCTACCAACACTTCGGCGTCCACCTCGGCTTAGAAAGAATTCACCAACTTCTCCAAAAACTAGACAACCCCCACCAACAAGTACCCATTATCCACATTGCCGGCACAAACGGTAAAGGTTCCGTTTGCGCTTATCTCTCTTCCGTACTAACAGAAGCAGGCTATCGAGTCGGGCGCTACACATCCCCGCACTTAATCGATTGGACAGAAAGAATTTGCATCAACCAAAAAGCGATTTCCCCAACAGAATTGCAACAGTGTCTAGAACGAGTTGTCGCTGCCACCCAAAACAACACCGAAACTCCCACTCAATTTGAAATAATCACCGCCGCAGCTTGGCTGTATTTCGCCGAACAAAAAACAGACATCGCAGTCATAGAAACGGGATTGGGCGGTAGATTAGACGCGACTAACGTTTGCGAAACACCTCTGGCTAGCGTCATCACTTCTATCAGTCTCGAACACTGGCAAATACTCGGCCCCACCGTGGCAGATATTGCTGGGGAAAAAGCGGGAATTCTCAAATCAAAGTGTCCGGCAGTTATCGGAGAATTGCCAGAATCAGCTAGAATAGTAGTAGAAAAACGCATTCAAGAATTAGACTGTCCGGCAACTTGGGTAAAACCAGCAATAGATTTAGGACAAGGATTCGCAGAATATCAGTTAAATCAAAATGCGGTTAAAATAAAATATCAATTGCCGCTGCTGGGAAAAATTCAACTAATGAATTCAGCAATTGCGATCGCAACTTTGCAAACTCTCCAAAACCAAGGATGGCAAATTTCCCCAACCGCCATCGAAAACGGTATAGCCAAAACCCAATGGCCCGGAAGACTCCAGCAGACAACTTGGAAAAACCGCAATATATTAATTGACGGCGCGCACAACCCCGCCGCAGCGATCGCACTGCGTGAATATGTCGATCGCCTGAACACTCACCCGTCACCGATTAACTGGGTAATTGGGATTCTGGCTACCAAAGACTGCGACGATATTTTGAAAGAATTACTCAAAAAGGGCGATCGACTTTACCTAGTACCCGTACCCGATCCAAAGTCATCGTCCCCCGCAGAATTAGCCGCCCTCGCTCAAATTATCTGCCCCGAATTAACTCTCTGTCAAGCCTTCCCCGACTTAACAACAGCTTTAGATGCTGCTGTTACAGGTGACAACCTAACAATCCTTTGCGGTTCGCTTTATCTCGTCGGCTATTTTCTGCAACAACAACAATCCCAAGCTTAAACGCATCCTGCCTTAAGATGAATTGTTCGGGTAAACTGGCAAGAGGTGCTTCATAGACACTGGGTTTGTTGTCGTAATATCATGTCCGTTAGCAGCGAATAGGAGAATAGAAATAGCTAATTATACAAACAGACTTCTCCCAGGGGAAGGCGCAGTTGGATGTTGCGGAGACCTGCTTAAAGCTGGACGAAGAGGCGATAATCTGACACCACATCACATTCCTTCTAATGGATTCATGGCAGCAAAGGTTCTTGGTTACAGCAGAGAAATGGGTATTGCTATAATGATGGAACACCCTTTGCCCGGTAAAGGAGGTCGTCATCGCCAGACTATCTCTTACGGACAATCTCCGAATCTCAGCTTGTTACCAAGGGAAGCACTAGCTAGAGAAATTAGCGATGCGCGAGCAATTTATCGCCGTCAATCGATTTTAGATTTTAGATTTTAGATTTTAGATTGACTTGCGCGAGATAAATGCGGGGGCTTGAGGATTTTCGATTTTCGATTTGGGATTGATTCCACGGATAAATCCGGAGGCTTGTACCATCAATAAATTCGCTTGTCAGGGACTTTACACGCCACAAATTAGGCGCAGCTTACAGCAAGTTATCCAGTCAAATAAGTTAGCTTGGTTGGGCGTTTTTGAAAAGAGAGTAAATAGGTGATGAAGGAAAATAGCTGGATTACCATTTTGGCCGCTAATAAATTAATGCGATCTGCGGAAGAAGTAACAGCTTTTGAAAATGCTTTAGCGGAATTCGCGAAGCATCCTGAGAGTGAACATTTACCAGATTTACATCTGATTTTAGACGATCGCTGCCAACAGCCGGAGGTCATGTTTAGCCTAATTCATTTTTTAGAATCTTTTGAAATGGAACAGCAGTTACAAGCATTTATCCGTGTCATCCCACAATTAATTGTTGTTGCCTCTGATTGGACAAGAATACTCCACAGTCGCATTTTGAATGATGAGGTTGCCTGCCGCTTGTATAGAAATCTGTTACATTCAATTAACGCTGACAGCCCCCATTTTATTCGACAATTGCTGGAAGAAAGTGCTGCCTATCGATTGACGCATCAAGATTCACCGATTGAGCTAGCTGGACAAGTTCATTAGCGTTTATCTCCACCGCTGATGAATATTTGGAAGTGCGATCGCGATAAAGGAAAACCTTGATGAGTAGAGTGGGCGATTCCCTTCGGGATAGCTTCGCTTCACGCTCTTTTTTCTTTAACCTTGTGTTTCTTCCTCAGTAAAGATAGGAGGCCACAATTCCGAAACGGGCAATTCCCAACCGGGAAAAAGTTCTGCTACTGTTAAGATATCGCCATTTCCTAAAACCGTCGGTTCACCTGTAGAGCGATAAATAGTCACTGTTTCTTCATCAGGATCGATCAGAATTCCGACGATCGCACCCAATTCTATAAACTTCAAAACCTTGGTTTCTATAAGCTTAATGCGATCGCTCTGAGATTTAATCTCAACCACCAAATCGGGGACAAGTTCTCCAAAATAACGCGGACTTTGGCGCAAGCGGGCGGCGCGCACAAAAGAAACATCCGGTGCTTTGACATTCGTATCCGGCATGATGAAACCGCCTGCGGAGTCAAAGACTCTTCCCAAGCGACGGGGATAAACCCAGTTACCCAGCAAGCGAATCAAAATACTGCTGATTTCACTGGATACGATGTCTGATGGCCCCACAATTGAAAGTCTCCCGTCTTCTAGTTCAATTTTGTAATCTAAACCCGCTTCGGAAAAAAGGGTTTGAACTTGGTTTAAATCTTTGAGTGTCATCGCTGGCATAAGAATTTTCTCCTATTCTGAGCTGAGCTTTGATTTTAACACGAGTCAAATTTCTGAATATTTGAGGAATTCAGGCTATCTTCCTGCAAATCATCAATCAAGCTGAATTGAGAAAGGCGATCGCACGGGATAAAGAAACCCGGTTTCTGGGATGAGCGATCGTTCTTATCGACAAACATTTACCTGTAAAGTAGTCCAGATTGACTTATCCAGAGTTCTCCTCCGACTCCGCGTTGTGAAGAGGCGGTAATTTCATCATTCGATAATAACTTAAAAGCTTATATATGCTTATATATGGCGGCACCGATTCCCATTATTTAATAATAGGTCAAGTGGCTGAAAAAAGCAAGGGGCGATCTCAAAAAAGATTAATGCCTAATGCCCAAGGCCCAATGCCCAACTTTTGTTACAATACAAGTGAGTTTAGAAAAAATTAGAGATAGAAGTTTATGAGCAGCCTTATATCGGTGCAAACGCTAATTGAATATATAGAAGCTTTGCCAGCCCAAGAGCAAACTTTACTATTTGACGAGCTTTTCAGGCGAAACACAATCAAGCAGCGTCAGGAAAACAATACAGCAGCACTGAAGGCGTCTATCAGGGCAGAAAGAGAAAAGTCGCGCCAGGAAAACACCAAGGAGACAGTCAAGACAAAAACACTCTTAACAGGTAACGCTACCTGCGACATTCGCGCAGCCGATCGCACTAACTTTGGGGGCGAACTCGACAGCTCAACCGCTCACATAATCATTAAAAACGAATCAGACAGAACAGTCAGTGCAGCGTTGCTGGGATGGCCCGAATGTAAAGCTTTTGGCGAAACGCGATCGCAAGCACTGCAAAACCTTCACGATTTAGTAAATGCCCAGCTAGCCGAAGCTGAAATCGTCTCTGTCAAAATCACTTCTAGTCGATCGAACAATCCTTGGGTGAGGTTAGCTGGTAAGGATGAAAACGATCCGCAATACGATGAGGTATTGGCACACATAGAAGAATATCGCCGCGAACTCGATGCAGAAACCGAAGCTTATTACAGTCAAATTGACGCTGCGGCTGAGACCAAATGAGCCGATACATACTTGATACGGATTGTTTCTCCCTTTGGCGAAAGAATCATCCAATGATGGTGCAGCGGGTCGAGGTTAACGCAGAAAACCTTGCTGTAACTATCGTAACCGTAGAGGAAGTAATTCGCGGCAGGTTCAATGTTATCAGACAGGCTTCTGAACCTTCGCAAGCGGACAAATTAGTATTGGCTTACACCAAGTTATGGGATACATTAGATGATTTCAAAAATCTCAACATTCTGAAATTTGACCAGAATGCTTGCACTATTTACAAAGAGTTCCGCCGTCAAAGAATACGCATCGGCACGCAAGATTTGCGGATTGCTGCTATTGTACTTGCTAATAATGCTATCCTCGTTACGCGCAACAACCGAGATTTTTCGCAAGTCCCTGATTTAGTGCAGGAAGACTGGACAATTCAACCTTAAAAGCAAGGAGCGAGATCAAAAAAAATCCCGCCCCAGCTTCAATTAAAAACTACCTTTGATCCCAAACTTGGGCGGCATCAGCCACAGCTTGATCGACCGACTTCTCCCCTAACATTGCCGCCTGCAAATTGTCATAAATCGCCTTTTGCAGCTTCTTAACATCCGAAAGAGGCGGAATCAATAGCTCGGCGGAAGTCAACCCAGAAGCACTAACAACCCGAGCTCGATCGGCAGCAGCAGCATCAGCGGGAACGTTCTTAAAATAACCGTCCTGCAAAGCCTCAACCGTAGAAGGCAAAACATTAGCAGCCTTAGCAAAAGCCAACTGATTTTGAGAATTAGTGACGTACAGAGCAAACTTGACAGCATCATCAGGGCGCTTGCTGTCGCGAGGCACAACCAAATTCATCACCGCCACAGTCTTCTTGCCGGTTTCCCCCGTAATTTGAGGCGCAGCAGCCGAAACAGCACCAATACTCGGAGCATTCTCAGAAATCGCTTTCAAAAACTGAGGCCCCGAAGCTAACAAAGTAGTTTCCCCAGCTTGATAAAGCTCGATCGCCCTGCGGTGTCCCTGCACCAAAACATCTTGCGGCAAAAGTCCGTTCTTGTACAAATCCACCCAATACTGAAAAACAGCTTTCCCCTTAGCAGTATTAAAAGCCGCCTTGCCTTTAGCGTCAACCAAAGGCACACCCATCTGCACGAAAGATTGCAAAACCTCCCCCGAATCTTCCGGCACAAAAGTCACAAAAAAAGCAAACTTACCAGTCTTATCTTTCACCTGCTTGGCAACAGTTGCCAACTCGGCATAAGTAGCAGGAGGCTTAGCAATTCCAGCCTTCTTCAACAACTCCGTATTGTAAATTGTCACCCCAGTCGTGAGATACCAAGGAATGCCAAAACTCTTGCCGTCGAGCACGCCAGCTTTCCAGATATTCGGGAGATAGGTCGATCGAACTTGCTCCGGTATCCGAGAGTCCAAATCCAGCCAAGCATTGCGTCCCGCCAACAGCGAAGCAAAATCGGGATTTAGGTTCACCACATCCGGCGCAGTTTTGGCCGAAACCGCCCCCAAAATCTTGCTTTCCATCGCCGACCAAGGAACGTCCACCCAGCGCACCTTCACCCCCGGATTTTCCGCTTCAAAACCGGCGATCGTCTTGTTGAAATACTCAGTAAACTGAGGTTGAAGCTGCATAGTCCAGAACTCGATTTCCTGCGTATTATTTGCCTGGGAATTAATAGCAGGCTTACCGCAACTCACCACCGCAGCCAGCAGCAGCCCCACCAGTCCAAAAACAGCAAACAGTTGCCAAGATTTACGTTTCATAGAATAAAATTTGAGAGTTATGGGAACCGTCAGACAAAAAAGCGTGAAGCGAAGCTATCTTCCCGCAGGGGTTCCCGTTCCCCGTAGGGGTTCCCGTAGGGTAGGGTAGCCGCCCGAATCAAGCGCGATCGAGTCAGTAACAGAGTTTTGTATCTGGGCACCGCGATCGAGAGAGTCGGTTTTTGTGCAGAATCGGCAGGTTTTCGGTCGATCGAGCTGGAATTTGTTGACATTCGCAGCAGAATAGCTATTGTCAAGTAAATTGGATAGCATAAAATCGGAACTAGCGATCGCGCAACACAGACGGATCTGCGCAGAAGAAGGCGGGATACCGAGATGACAGCACTCTTTCGGCAGTTGGAAACCAACCATCCAACACGCCTGCGCGCTGAATCAGGCTGGCCAACTACAAAATAAAAAAATAGCAATTACCGGCGACCCAATCACATGGTTAACTTTTTCAAAGGTCTACTTTCCCAACGCCAGCCAGGAATCGGGATCGAAATAGCCCCAGACCGCATCAACATCATTCAGCTCGAAAAGAAAGCCCAGGCATTAAAATTAGGCATCCTAGCCTCCACAGAAGTTCCAGAAGACTATATACAAGAAGGACAAATAGTCGATCCGCCGGGAATGGCAGAACTAATACGTGCCGTCCTCGCCGAAAACAAAATCAAAGCCAAGCGAGTAGCCACAGCCATTCCCGGCCGCGAAGCCGTCATCCGCCTCATCCCAGTTCCCGCAGAGCTCAACGAAGAAGAACTGCGGGATTACATGAACGCAGAAGCAGGACTGTACTTGCCGTTTCCCAGAGAAGACGCCGACGTAGACTATCAAAAAATCGGCCTATTTGTAGATGACGACGGCGTAGAAAAAGTGCAAGTCGTGTTAGTAGCAACCCGCAGAGAAGTTACCGACACATACATCGAAACCTTCAAAGAAGCCGGACTGATTATAGACGTGCTAGAAGTGACCAGCTTTGCCCTGATCCGCACCCTCAAAGAACAACTGCAACAATTTTCCTCCCAAGAAGCCGCCGTCCTGACCGACATAGAATTTGACAGTACCGAGTTAGCTATAGTAGTGGACGGTATACCTCAGTTCAACCGTACCATCCCGATCGGCACCTACCAAATCCAGACCGCCCTCAACCAAGCCATGAACCTGCCGCCAAACAGAGACACCAGCGAACTGCAAGGCATGACCCTGCCAGTCACAGATACAATGGGCGCGTCGGGAGACGCCAATCCCGGCACAAATGCGATGATTAAAGTATTGGGAGAACTAGCAGACGAACTGCGCCGCTCAGTAGACTTTTACCTCAACCAGAGCGAAGAACTCGAAGTAGCGCAACTGCTGCTAGCAGGCCCTGGAGCTGCGATCGGTAAACTCGACGAATTTTTTATGCAAAGATTAAGCTTGCCCGCATCTCAAGTCGATCCCATAGAAACCCTAGGACTCGAAATCACCGAAGAAATTACCCCAGAACAGCGAGCAGGTTTAGGAGTCGCCCTAGGTTTAGGACTGAGGGAGGTAATGTGACCTAACAGTTTTTGATAGAAAAACCGATTTGAGAATTTTAGGTAAAAGCCCATTCCGAAAGAAGAAAGCAGAAGGCAGAAGGTAGAATATTGGAGGTAGAAGGTAGAAGGTAAAAGGTAAAATATCGGAGGTAGAAGCAGCCGCTTCCTTCAGTAGAAGGCAGAAAGTTGTTTCTTTCTTCCCTAAATAAATCCTTCACTTGTACCGGCAATCTTGCGCTGTGTCTAAAATCTAAAATTTCAAATTAAAATCTCTAGCAACAGCCAAGACGGTGAGGAAGTTCTTAATTTCCCAAACCCTTGCGGAAGATTGATTCTTCCTTCCCTACTAGATAACTAAAGCCTTCCTTCCTTCTCTCGCGACGATAACTAAAGCCTTCTCCCTTCTTCCTTCTGCTATAAAATCGAGTGAAGCCATGTACAGCCTAGATATTAATTTTCTCAACGACCGCCCGGACTACAAACCCGTCGCAGCAGCCAAAAGCTCAGCTAAAAAAAGTTCCGGTGGAGCCAAAGACCAACTCCCCTTAATTGGGGCGCTGCTGTTTGCCTTGGGCATCAACGCCGCAGTCATGGGCGCCGGGTTGTGGGTGACTAACGAAAATAAAGACAAAACCACAAAACAAGAAGCCCTCGACAAAGAACTGGCAAAGTTAAACACTCAAGCCAACGCCATCAAAGCCATCAACGCCGAAACCGACAAAGTTACCGCCGAATACAAAGCATTAGCCGGAGTATTCGACCAAATTAAACCTTGGTCGGCGATGCTGCAAGACCTCAGTGCCCGCACTCCCGCCGGAGTGCAAATTTCCAAAATCGAGCAAATCGACCCCAGTCCCTCCCCCGTTGCCGCAGCAGCACCCCCGCCCGCAGCAACTCCCGCCGCCTCCCCGGGAGCGAGTCCATCTCCGGGGGCGAGTCCGTCCCCAGCCAGCCCCACCCCAGTTGCAGCTCCCACTCCTGTCGTCGCGCCGCAGGCAGCAAAAGTACAAATTTCAGGCATAGCCAGTACCTTTGCTCAAGTTAACGACTTTATGCTGCTAGTCCAGCGCTCTCCTTTCTTCCTCAACACCGACACCAGACTGGTAGCGGCTACATTAAAAAACAACCCCACACAATTACAAGTGCGCAACCCAAACGCAGGAGCAGCAGAACTTCCCAAACTGCGGCCAGTGGTGGAATATAAAATTGAAACGACGCTCAGCCCGACAGGAGCCTCCGAGTTGCTCCCCGAGCTCCGCAGCAAGCAAGCAGACGGGCTAGCAATACGGATAGAAACACTTCAAGAAAAAGGAGTGCTAGAAACACAAAAACCAGAGGTGAAAAAACAATGACAGCAAATCAGTTTATTCCTAGCGGCGGACAAGCAGAAGAGACAGGGGGTCAGGAAATATTCGGCATTAAGCTGACACCCCAAGTCCAAGCAATCGGCATCGCGGTTCTCGGGATCCTGATTGCCGGCGGCCTCGGCTACCAGTTCGTACTTCCTGAATTCCAAAAAAGCGACGCATACACGCAAAAACTTACCGAAAGCGAGCAAACGAAACTGCAATTGAAATCTCTAATTCAAAAAGAGGCAGAAGCAGAAGCAAAGCAAGAAGAAGCAAAACAGCGCCGGGCTAACGTGACGGCAATGTTTGCCAGCGACGCGGGCGTTACCACGCTGCTGCTTGACATGACCCAACTGGTTAATAGAATCAACGCCGGCGTGCAAGGGGACGACCTCAAGGCTAAAATTACCAAATTTGAGCCGGACATCCCGCCTGCAGCAGCAACCGCCGCGCCGGGAACTCTAGACCCTGATATTCTCAGGGATACCTCCTTCGGGCCGTCCCTGGCTGGCAAGCTCAGACGCAAAAAATTTAAGGTAGAGTTTGAAGGCAATTTCGCTCAAACCCGCAATTTTATGCGTAACTTGGAGTTAATGCAGTCGCTGTTAGTAGTGAGGAATTTGAAATCTGAATTGCTAGTATCAACTCAGGCACTTCAAGTTGACTTCTTGAAAGGGAAAATAATCCCTGTGGATCAGCCGCAAACAAAAATTAAAACTGCTTTTGACTTGCACGCACTGCTGCCGTTAAAGCAAGAAGAAAAGCCGCCAACTCCGGCTCCGAGTCCTGGTGCGAAGTAGCGGTATTTGGGCGGATATTAGCTAGGGTTCCCAAAAAGTCGCTTTTTTAGCACTTATCTAAAAGGAACTTATGTAGAAGGTAGAAGGTAGAAGATACAAGGTTGAATCAAAAAATATTATGAAGGCCAGAAAAAAGTTCTTTTAGATGGCAATCAAAAATTATAGTTTCTGCCGAATTTAATTCTAACTTCTCCCTTCAAAAAAGGCTCGATTAGAGAATCTTTCAGTCAGTTTAGCAGTTAGCGACAAAAGACTGCGAACAACAAATAACAAGTAGTTGAGGAGAGAACGTGAAACAGCATCTACGGTTAAGTGGAGGACTCTTGGGCAGCATGGCCGGAGTTCTCGTAGCCCAAGCCCCCATCTTGGCAGCGCCGACTCAAGTCACAGGAGTGCAAGTAAGTCAAGGCAATAATGGGGTAAATATTGTCCTGGCTACCGAAAAGGGCGATCGCCCGCAAGTTTTTGCCATCAATAACGGCAATACTTACCAAGCCACAATTATCAACACCCAGCTCCGCTTGCCCGAAGGCAACAGCTTCCGTCAAGATAACCCCGCTCCGGGAATTTCTTCAGTAGAAATCAGCCAGGTAGAGGCTAACAGCATCCGCGTTGTAGTGGCGGGCACCAACGGAGTTCCCAACGGACAAATTGTTCCGGGACAAGGCCAAAGCATCGTCCTGAGCGTTGCAGGACAGGGTGGTACAGTACAGTCTGCTCAAACTGCACCTCCTCCGCCTCCGGGACTGCCGCTGAGCCAAACAGCTCCCCGGCCGGCTCCCCAAGTCCGCACCTCGCAAAACCCAGGCGTGCTGCTGCCAAATCCCGAAGTTACTGTTACCAGAAACGATCGCCCGCCCCTCCCCAGCGAAATACAATCCCAGACAAATCAGGCTGCGCCTTTCCAGCCGCGGGCAGTTGCTCCGCCCTTGGGAGATATCGCGGTGTCTAACATCGCTCCCGGCGTGGGAAATATTGAACTGAGTTCGGGAGAACGCATCCCCCGCTTGGTATTGCGGGATGCCCCAGTCCGGGACGTTTTGGCTCTGCTGGCCCGCGCTGCGGGACTGAATATCGCTTTTACAGGCGGCGCGGCCCCCGGTCAACCCGGCCAACCGGCGGCAGCACCGGGAGCTGCCGGCTCCGATGAAGGGCCGAAGATTTCCTTGGACATCGAAAATGAGTCGGTGCAAGATGTTTTCAACTACGTGCTGCGGATCAGCGGGCTGCAAGCTAACCGCCAGGGGCGGACGATTTTTGTAGGGACTAGCTTGCCGATCGACTCCCGCAATATTATCGTTCGGACTCTGCGGCTCAATCAAGTTCGGTCTACGGATGCAGCTAACTTTTTGAGCGCTCAAGGTGCGGAAACTCAATTGCCGATTACTCGGGTGACGATTCAAACCGTGGGCCAGGGAAATGCGGCGCGGGATGTGGAAATTAGGGAACCCGACATTAAGGCGATCGGCGCTAGGGATGGCAACGGGCCGCTATTGTTGAGGGGACTGTCGGTGCTGGCGGATGCGAGGCTCAATTCCATCACTTTGGTGGGCGACCCGCGAAAAGTTGACATTGCCGTAGCTTTCTTGACGCAGCTAGATTTGCGCCGCCGTCAAGTAGCTGTCAACGTCAAGGTGATCGATATCAACTTGTTGGGAGACAACAGAACTAGCAGCAGCTTCTCTTTCGGAATTAATAATAATTTCTTCGTCAATGACGGCGGAGTAGCAAGTCTCAATTTTGGCGGCAGCGCCCCTCCTGCCAGGCAGTTTGGCGACACGGGTGGCATAAATGCTCGACCGATCGTCCCCAACCCCCTAGGAACCCCGGATGTTTTCTACGATGCGAACGGCCGGCGTATCGTGCCGTTGACAGGTCAATCTCTAGGTCCAGGTCTCCCCCCCACCAAAGGTGTGTTCCTCGAGCCGACAGCCCCAGTTACTAATGACCCCACGCGAGTTGGAATTACGGATTACGAGCCTGGATCGGCAACCAGTTCGGGAAGAGCAGACTTCGGCTTGTTCCCGCTGTTCCAATATCCCAGGAGGTTCCTGTCGGCGTTGCAGGCCACTATTCAGAGCCAGAATGCCAAAATCCTGACAGATCCGACTCTGGTGGTTCAAGAAGGAGAAACTGCGAATGTGAATATTACTGATGAGGTGATCACTAACATCACGTCGCAAACGCAGACTACCGGAAATACAAGTACCCAAACCGTGACGGCTGTCAAAGACAGGGCTGGTTTGCAGTTGGGGGTGGCGATCGACCGGGTTGACGATAATGGCTTTGTCTCTCTGCGGGTGAACCCGATTATCAGGACACCTGGCGGCGAGCAAGAACTGGCCACGGGCGCGAACACCAATACTATCAGGCTGCTGGGCGAGCGATCGTTGCAATCGGGGCTAATTCGTCTGCGGGACGGTCAGACTTTGATTGTTTCGGGGATTATCCGCGATGAAGAACGGGTTACAGCGAACAAGATTCCGATTTTGGGAGATTTGCCGATTATCGGTTCGCTGTTCAGGCGCACTACTAAGAGCAACCAGCGGGCGGAGTTGATTGTATTGCTGACGCCGCAGATTTTGGACGACAGCGATCGATCGAACTTTGGCTACCAAAACAATATCAGTCCAGACGCCCGCCAACTGTTGCAGCGCAGTCAGCCCGTCCAACCGAGGCAGTAGGTAGGAAGGAAAAAGGCATTAATGTCAACTTTCCAAGCTCTTTCCCCTGAGTCCGACAGTCCGACAGGGGTTGAAACCCCTGCCTCAAAGCTAAAGTCCTCTAAAAGAAAACTAAAAATTAGTATTTGAGTCGGTTTTAACCGACTTCAGCTATGAGACAGGGACTGAAGTCCCTGGCGGGTTTCGGAAGAATGAAACAGCCCTACCCCACGGAGGGAAAGAAAGAGGGGGAAATGAAGAAGGAAGAAGGAAAAATTTTTCCTTTAGCCCTTGACAAATGACATTTTATTCCTTTTATTTCTCCTTTTTTCGGCCATCAAATCCACCTAGGCGAGAAATCTTCTCTCCAAGGTGGTATTTTTTTACCTAAATTTTGGGATTAATTAAAAAAATTGTCCAAATCCATATAAATTAAAGGTTCCACCGATCCATAACGGTCGGCAAGACTTTAGAATAATGCAGTGAAAATTAGATGCTGTGAGGTTTTCAGCAATTAGAAACAAAAATTCCTTTTCTGACCAATTACCCTAGAGTAATTGGTATTCAGCAGGAGTTTTTAATTGAGGAAGCGGACAGGAGCCATAGGGAACAACCCAAACCTCCCAAGCCACACCCCAATGCAGTTGATAACTCACAGCTAATAATTGAAATCTGTTTGACGTATTTTGCAAACCCAGAAGGAGTGCGCAATGAACAAAGGTGAATTGGTTGATGTAGTGGCAGAAAAGGCTAGTGTCACTAAAAAACAGGCAGATGCCGTGTTGAGTGCAGCCTTGGAAGCAATCATGGAAGCTGTCTCCGACGGCGATAAGGTGACGTTGGTCGGTTTTGGCTCGTTTGAGTCGCGGGAACGCAAGGCCCGCGAGGGTCGCAATCCCAAAACTGGCGACAAGATGGAAATCCCGGCAACCAGAGTTCCTGCATTTTCCGCAGGGAAGTTGTTTAAGGACAGAGTTGCACCGCCGAAAAACGCCGAATAGCTGGCGAACTGAGTCTTGATTAGACCTGTACACGGTGGTAATTTAGCTTGGGCAGCCGCACTGGCAGGCTGCCCTCCCTCTGCTATTCTCGATTTTTCTGCGAGTATCAGTCCTTTGGGCCCTCCTGAGTCTGTCCTGGATGCAATTCAAGCACACTTGAGCAGTCTGACGGCTTACCCAGACCCGGATTATGGAGAGCTGAGGACTGCTTTGGGTGAGGCATTTAATGTTGACCCGGATTGGATTTTGCCGGGGAATGGTTCGGCGGAATTGTTGACTTGGGCGGCTTGGGATTTGTCGAAGCTGGAGGCGACTTATTTGGTGACTCCGGCTTTTGGCGATTACTGGCGGGCTCTGAAGGCTTTCGGGGCGCAGGTGCTGGAATGTCCTTTGGATGTCCTATCGTTGGGCCAGGAGCTCTTAAGCGGGTTAGTAACGGATGATTTGTCGGTTTCTAACCGTTCCCTTGTCTCTCATTCTTTCGGTCTCCCGGTGCCTCTTGCTCTCGATGCCCATCGACGAGGTTTGCTCCTGAACAACCCGCACAATCCTACGGGTTTGCTGTTTGGTCGATCGACCATTTTGCCCTATTTGGAGCAGTTGGGTCTGGTGGTGGTAGATGAGGCATTTATGGACTTTCTGCCACCGGAACAACAGGAGAGTTCGATTGATGCTGTTGAGGAGTTTCCGAATTTGGTGATTTTACGATCGCTCACTAAATTCTATTCTCTGCCGGGACTGCGGTTGGGCTGCGCCATCGCCCATCCCGATATCCTCCGTCGCTGGCAGTTGCAGCGCGATCCTTGGCCTGTGAATGCTTTGGCTGCTGCTGCTGCTGCTGCTGCGGTGCGAGATACTGTTTTTGAGCGGCAAACCTGGGATTGGCTGCCTGTGGCTCGCCGAGAGCTGTTTGAGGGTTTGGCTAATTTGCCTGGTTTGCAGCCTTTTTCAGGGGCGGCTAATTTCTTGTTGGTTGAGTCGTCGGTGTCGGTTTCTTCAATTCAAAAAAGTCTGTTGCAACGACACCGGATTTTGATTCGAGATTGTTTGAGTTTTCCTGAGTTGGGCGATCGGTTTTTTCGGGTGGCTGTGCGCTCAAGGCCTGACAATCTGCGGCTGATTGCTGGACTTGCTGAAGTCATTAGTCGTTAGCTCGGACAGCAATTCACCTCACACCATAATCTTTGATATGGGGTGATATGATGTCGAGTTAATTACCGGTAATAAAAAGTGTTAGTAGTGAGGACTTTAGTCCTCTGATTTTTATGAGGACTAAAGTTCTCACTACTAACGAATTTTATGGGTTGTTCGAGCGGACATACCCAAGCAATCCGGTTTCTATGATAAATCTTGGGTTTAGCAGCGAAGTATCTAGGGATAAAGCGGGTTTACGAGCCCGCGCGCGGAGCGTCCTCAACGACTAAGCTCTTGTGCATTTAAATTTAACTTTTCGGGCGGGTTCTCCTGCCTACCCCACAAGAGTTTTAATAAACAAAAGTGTACAAATTGAATGCGCGACAACTTTACTACTGACTAATGAATACTGACTAATGACTACTGACTTCTTTATTTATGCTTGATTATGATTTAGTGATTATTGGTGGAACTGCTGCCGGACGCTATGCAGCTTTGACTGCCACTGGTTTCCGGGCTCGCGTTGCTTTGGTGGAACCCCTAAGTAATTCGCAAGATTTGCCGACTGGGGGGAAAGAGTCGATCGACCTTGGTTTGAGATACAGCCAAACTTTGAGCGAGGCTGCTCGTTTTGCCCAGCAGATCGGCCGCCAGCAGTTGGGGGTTCGCTGGGAAGCGGCTAATTCGTCCCTGCCGATCAAATTGCGGTTTGACGGGGTTCTGAAGTG
Organism: Microcoleus sp. BROC3; assembly: GCF_036702515.1. Lineage (NCBI taxonomy): Bacteria > Bacillati > Cyanobacteriota > Cyanophyceae > Oscillatoriales > Microcoleaceae > Microcoleus > Microcoleus sp. BROC3. Next base: position 158,770 of record NZ_JAUBTQ010000005.1, on the reverse strand, counting down.
GGCCGAGGGTGTTGTTTCTAATCTGTCAGAAATTGATTCTCTGGGCGTTTTGGCTGCTCGCGGTGTCGATGTTATTTTGGGCGGCGGCGAGTTTGTTGCCAAACCGGATTTGGCTTTTGTTGTCGGCGGCAGGAAATTGCGATCGCTCTGTTATTTGCTAGCTTGTCCAACTCTGCCAACGATTCCCAATATAGAAGGACTTTCTTCTGCTGGCTTTTTTACTTCCGAAACTGTCGGGGAATTAGCAAAACTTCCCGAGTTGCCTAAAAGTTTGGCTGTCATCGGTGCCGATCCCAGCGGTGTCGAAGTGGCTCAAACTTTTGCTCGATTAGGGGTTTCTGTTACGCTTGTGGTGAAGGGCTCGCACATTTTGACGAAAGAAGACCGGGAGGCTGCTGGCTTGGTTCAAGCTGCAATGGAAGCTCGAGGAGTGCGGATTCTGACTGCTACTGAGGTGACTCAAGCTAGGGTAATTGAGGGTAAAAAGTGGATTCAAGCTGGGCCTAGGGCGATCGAAGCTGAGGAGATTTTTCTGGCCGCGGGCCGCCAGCATAATTTTGCACGGTTAAATCTCGAAGCGGCTAGGGTTAAATTCAGCGATCGGGGGGTGATTTTAAATGAAAAGCTGCAAACAACTAATCGCCGCATTTATGCGATCGGCGATGTTGCTGGGGGTTATCCGTTCCCTCACATCGCTAATTGCGAAGCTGCGGTTGCGGTGAAAAATGCTTTGTTTTTACCGCTGTTTCAAATAGATTATCGCGGGATTCCTTGGGCGATTTTTTCCGATCCGCAATTGGCGAGGGTTGGCTTGACTGAAGCGCAAGCAAGGCGCAGGTTTGGAGACGATCTCATTGTTTGTCGGGAATATTTTAAGAATGTTGAAAGAGCTCAAATGTGCGGCGAGACAACTGGTTTTTGTAAGATTGTCGGGCGTCGCAACGGGGAGATTTTGGGAGCTAGTATTGTGGGGCCGCAAGCTGCTGAGTTGATTCACGCGATCGCTTTGGCTGTGCGTCACGGGATGAAGGTTGAGGCGATCGCCGAACTTCCTTATATTTGGTCGAGTTTTTCGGCAATTAACGGTCAAACTGCTGCTGCTTGGGAGTCGCAGCGCTTGGGCAGCAAAACTTTTACGCAAAATTTGTGGGAGAATTTGTTTCACTGGCGCAGGTATTGGAAGTGAAAAAATCAAAGGGGTAATTGGTAATTGGTAATTGTAAGTATGTGAGTGGCAAAATATAATTGACTTGGGCTAGTTCCATAGTCTGCTTCTAAATTTTGGCATTTAATACCTGATTCACTTCTGAGTGTTGGGAAGCTTGTGGTGGCATCTGGACAAATAATTCGGCTGGCAATCCCATGAATCCCAATTTATCCCAAATCTGACACACAAACTCAATTTCCTCTGCTTCCCGCTTTAAATTCCGCTCAGGCAGAATTGTACTAATGACATTAAATTATCACCTAAACTAGACATTAAGATTTAATAGGCGATCGCATTCAAGTATCGGTTTCAAAAATACTCTTAAGTACCTGATTAGCCTCTTAAATTCCTCTTCTATCAACTGCTGTCGTTCAATCAGCCTTAGCCTCATTCATCTTCTACTTAGTCTTAACTCAACTATAAACAGCTCTTACATAAAATCTTCCACTATTGTTTTAAACTGGCACTTTCATAAGTTGAGCCACAAAGTATATTAAGAAAAATGTAATTAACTGAATACTACAGCAGAGCGAGCGAAAATAGTAGATAGTAACTCTCAGAAGCTTCTGGTTTGAAAGAAGCAGTAGGAATAGGTAGATATGACTGAGATCACAAAACTTTTCCTAGGATATCACATTAACGAGCAAATATACGCAGGAAATCGAACTCTAGTTTATCGCGGCATTCGCTCGGAAAATGGGCAACCCGTCGCGATCAAACTACTGCGAAAAGACTTTCCCAGCTTCAACGAATTGGTTCACTTCCGCAACCAATACGTGATTGCTAAAAACTTAAATACCCCCGGCACTGTCAAGGCATACAGCCTGGAGAGCTATCACAACCGCTATGCTCTGGTGATGGAAGACTTTGGCGGAATTTCCTTAAGTAGCTACCTCGATCTTCTAGTATCCGCTAGCAACGAACCTCTAGAAGGCTTGCCCGTTAACGAGTTTTTTCCCATGGCGATTCAAATTGCCAACGCCCTGGACGGACTTCATCGCCACCGAGTTATCCATAAAGACCTCAAACCCGCCAACATTCTAATTAACCCCGTCAGCAAACAAGTCAAGCTGATTGATTTGAGCATCGCTTCCCTGCTGCCGCGCGAAACCCAAGAAATTCAAAATCCCAACGTCCTCGAAGGCACTTTACCCTACATATCTCCCGAACAAACTGGGCGAATGAACCGAGGCATTGATTACCGCACAGATTTCTACTCGCTCGGAGTAACATTCTACGAATTACTAACAGGAAAGTTACCATTCCAAACAGACGATCCAATGGATTTGGTACACTGCCACCTCGCCAAACAACCACTGGCAGCCTCAATAGTCAACAATAGCGTTCCATTGGTGCTGTCTCTTATTGTCAGCAAACTGATGGCGAAGAATGCTGAAGACCGCTATCAAAGTGCCCTGGGACTCAAGTACGACTTAGAAACTTGTTTATTCCAGTGGCAAGAGACAGGGGCGCTGGCTAACTTTAAAATAGGGCAGCGAGATTTGTGCGATCGTTTCATCATCCCCGAAAAATTGTACGGTAGAGAAAGCGAAGTATTCTCCCTGCTAGCCGCCTTTGACCGGGTGAGTGCAGGTAGCACTGAAATGATGCTCGTTTCGGGTTTTTCTGGTATTGGTAAAACCGCTGTCGTCAACGAAGTTCACAAACCCATTGTGAGACAGCGAGGCTACTTTATTAAAGGCAAATTCGACCAATTCCAACGTAACCTCCCCTTTAGTGCATTTGTCCAAGCTTTTCGCGACTTTATGGGACAGTTGCTATCTGAAACAGATGCTAACATTGAGCGATGGAAATCGGAAATTTTGGCTGCTTTGGGCGATAGTGCTGGGGCGATAGTTGAAGTCATTCCCGAACTAGAACGTATTATCGGATCGCAACCGCCAGTCCCCGAACTTTCTGGCAGTGCGGCGCAAAATCGCTTTAACTTGTTGTTTGAAAAATTCATTCAAATCTTCACCACAAAAGAACATCCTTTAGTAATTTTCTTGGACGATTTGCAATGGGCAGACTCAGCATCATTGAAATTGATGCAACTGCTGATGAGCGACATTGATAATTGCTATCTATTTTTAATTGGAGCTTATCGAGATAACGAAGTTTTTCCAGCGCATCCCTTGATGCTGACTTTATCGGAAATTGAAAAGGCTGGAGCCAAGAAGAATACTATTACTTTAGCTCCTTTACAACAGTCACATATTAATTATCTCATTGCAGATACTTTAGTTTGCTCGACTGATTTAGCCACACCTTTAACACAATTGGTGTATCAAAAAACGCAAGGTAATCCCTTTTTTAGCACTCAATTTCTCAAGTCATTATATGAAGATGGGCTGATTGAGTTTAATTTTGAGCTTCGTTATTGGCAGTGCGATCTTGCCGCCGTGCGATCGCTAGCAATCACCGATGATGTGGTTGAGTTTGTGGCGCTTCAGTTGCAAAAGTTGCCAACTCAAACGCAAGAAGTCTTAAAGTTAGCCGCTTGTATTGGCAATCAGTTCGATTTAGCGACATTGGCAATTGTTGATGAAAAATCTCCAGTAGAAACCGCATCTGCTTTATGGAAGGCACTACAAGACGGGCTAATTTTACCCATTAGCGAAGTTTATAAGTTTTATCAATCACAGGGGGATAGCGAATCGGTAATCGTTAATGTCAAGGAATCTCAGCAATTACCAATTACCCCTGACCAATTACCCAAATATAAGTTTTTACACGATCGCATTCAACAAGCTGCCTATTCCCTCATTCCTGACAACCAAAAGCGAGCGACTCACTTAAAAATCGGTCAACTGCTGTTAAATAATACGCCCGAAGCCGATCGAGAAGAAAGAATCTTCGATATTGTCAATCACTTAAATGTGGGAGTTGAGCTAATTACCCCGGAGGCAGAACGGGAGCAATTAGTACGATTGAATCTGGTTGCTGGAAAGAAAGCTAAAGCTTCAACAGCCTATTCTGCTGCGGTTGAATATTTCAAGGTTGGCAAGGAGTTACTGACAGCAAATAGTTGGCAGAATCAATACGAACTAACATTAGCGCTGTATACAGAAGCAGCAGAGGCGGCATATATAAGCGGTGACTTTGACCAGATGGAAGAATTGGCATTAGTCGTGGAAAACTGCGCCAAAACCCTACTGGACAAAGTGAAGCTATATGAAGTCCAGATGCAAGCTTATATAACGCAAAATAAGCTACAGGAAGCTCTGAATAAGGGACTACAAGTTTTAAAGCAGTTGGGGGTAGAGTTTCCTTCCGAACCCAGTCCGGCTGATATTGGGCAGGCATTAGGGGAAACAGCGTCAATTTTGAGCGGAAAGCGAACTGAGGACTTAATCGATCTCCCTCAAATGACAGAGCCTCATCAACTGGCCACTATAAAGATTCTGTTAAGTGTATTTGTTTCTGCCTACATAGCGCTGCCGGCACTGGTGCCTTTAATAGTGAGCAAACAAGTTAATTTATCCGTCCAACATGGGAATGCTCCTGTGTCTCCCTCTGCTTATGCCTTATATGCTTTTTTTCTGTGCGGAGCAGGAGATATTGAGCGGGGCTATCAGTTCGGTCAACTGGCTTTACGTCTATTATCAAAGTTGAATGCCAAAGAAATCCAAGCCAAGACATCCGCAATGGTGCATTCTAGTATTCAACCTTGGAAAGAACACCTCAGAAATACCTTAAAACCTTTGCTGTCAGATTATTTTTGTGGGTTGGAAACCGGAGAGTTAGAATTTGCTGGTTATGCTATCTTTCAATACAGTTGTTACTCGTATTTTGTTGGCAAGCAACTAACCCAACTCGAACGAGAGCTCGAAACCTACGCAGAGGCCGTTAGCAAAATTAACCAGCAAGCAGCACTTAATTATCAGAAAATCTGTTGGCAAGCCGTCTTAAACTTGATAGGAAGAAGCGAAAACCCATGCCATTTAAAGGGAGAAGCTGGCGACGAAGAGACAATGCTGGAACTGTATCAGCAAACTAATAACTACATGGGAATTCATTACTTATACATACAAAAACTTGTGCTTTGTTATGTATTTGAAAATTATCCAGAAGCGTTGAAATGTATCGCTGAAATAGAAAGTTATTTGAGCGCAGGTACAGGGCAGGTAACTCTTGCCATCTTCTATTTTTACGATTCTCTAGTGCGTCTAGCAGTGTATGCCGATACTCCACAGTCTGAGCAGCAGAAACTTCTCGACAGAGTACAAGCTAATCAAGAAAAAATCGACAAATGGGCGGACCATGCCCCAATGAATTTTTTGCACAAATTCTACCTAGTAGAGGCAGAAAAGAATCGAGTTTTAAACCAAAAAGTAGCAGCGATAGAGATGTACGACAAGGCTATTGCCCTCGCGCAAGAAAACGAATACATCAACGAAGAAGCACTAGCTCACGAACTCGCTGCCAAATTCTATTTGGAATGGGGCAAAGAAAAAATTGCCAAACCCTATTTAATTGATGCTTATTATGCCTACGCAAAGTGGGGAGCCAAAGCAAAGATTGACCATCTAGAACAGCGCTATCGGCAACTCATTGCTTCTATCCTGCAACAGGAGCGAACTCGGCAGAATCCGACCGAAACAACTCACACCTCCAGCAGTGAATCATCCCAATCTAACAAGAATAGAACAATTATCGGTAGCACCAGCAGTTGGGGGTTAGTAGATTTGCCGACAGTTATCAAAGCTTCTCAAGCTCTGTCTAGTGAAATAGAACTAGAGCAATTGCTAACTACTTTGATGCAAGTAGTAGTGCAAAATGCCGGAGCACAAACCGGAGCATTAATTTTGGAGGAAGGTGGAAAGTGGAGAGTTGCCGTACACTGTACAAATCGCCAAGATTGTGACTTGGAATCACTTCTAGTTGAAGAAAGCAAAGCAATTCCTCTGAACATCATTAACTACGTCAAACGTACAAAAGAAATCCTGGTATTCGATCGTGCCAGCACTCAAACCGCTTGGGCTGGCGATCCTTACATGATTGAGCACCAACCCAAGAGCGTATTATGCACTCCGATTCTCCATCAAGGCAAAGTAATGGGGATTCTGTATCTAGAGAATAATCTCACAACGGGGGCGTTTACGCGCGATCGCGTCGCCATTCTTAACATCCTGTGCTCCCAAGCAGCAATTTCCTTACAAAACGCCCGACTGTATCAACAATCCCAGGAATATGCCCAAAAACTAGAACAGTCTATCCACGAGCTCAAACAGATGCAGTTGCAATTGGTACAGGGTGAGAAAATGTCGGCTCTGGGAAATTTAGTCGCAGGGGTAGCCCACGAAATTAACAATCCCGTAGGCTTTATCGCCGGCAACTTGCAACCTGCTCAAGAATACGTGGGGGATTTATTCAATTTGATTGATTTGTATCAAGAAAAATTTCCCGCTCCCGGAGGGGAAATTGAAGCCGAAATTGAGGATATTGACTTGGAGTATTTGCGAGAAGATTTGCCCAAATTGATTGGCTCGATGAAGGAAGGAGTCGAGCGCATTCGCAATATCAGTACGAGTTTGAGAACGTTTTCGAGGGCAGATAGCGATCGACCAGTTGCTTTCAATATTCACGATGGACTCGAAAGCACTCTCCTGATTCTCAAGCACCGTTTAAAAGCCAGCGAGTTTCGCCCTGCCATTGAAGTTGTGAAAGAGTACGGTAACTTGCCCCTAGTAAAATGCTTTCCCGGACAGTTAAATCAGGTATTTATGAATGTGCTGGCTAATGCCATTGACGCTCTGGAGGAGTCAAATAAGGAACGGAGTTTTAGTGAAATTAAAGCCCTACCTAATCAAATCACGGTTCAAACTGCTCTGAGCGAATCCAAGAATCAGGTTTTGATTCGGATTAAGGATAATGGAGTGGGGATGTCGAACGAAATCAAGGAAAACATCTTTAACCACTTATTCACCACCAAGTCTGTGGGTCAAGGAACTGGATTAGGATTGTCTATAGCCCACCAAATTGTTGTGGAAAAACATGGAGGTACATTAGTGGTGAATTCTTCTTTGGGCCAGGGTTCGGAGTTTGTGATTTCTATTCCGGCATGAGCAATCCGTAGTAGGTCTTTAGCGCAATTAGCGCCGCCTCGCAATTACAAGCCACGTTATTAGAAGAAACAGGAAACGGGGCACGGGGAACGAGCAACAGGCTAGGGGTTTTCGTGCTAGGAACGAGCGACCTACGGACTAGGGCAACAAAGAATCTAGACTAATTCCCCCATCCTCCGCGCGCACCTTATTCGTGATTGAGACAGCGGTTTGCAACCGCCTGCTTTACCAACACTCTTCCCTTTTCTTGTGCCCGGTTTTGAGTTAAGAGTTTCCTTGAGATTTTAAGCCTCTACCTTACCGAAATGAAAGCAGCTATCCTGCTACCTACTGAGATTATGGAGTTGAATTTCATAATATGATAAGGTGCGCGCACCCTAGGTTAATAAGGTGCGCGCTTGACGCTTGACGCTGAGATGTACGGAGAGGGTGGGATTTGAACCCACGTTAGAGTTACCCCTAAAGTAGATTTCGAGTCTACCGCATTCAACCGCTCTGCCACCTCTCCAATTGATTTGAGATGTGAGCTAAAAGTATTTTACCGCACAGTGCGCCACATTGTAAATCATTATAAAAAAGAAGTTTGATTTTCTTCCGATTCCAGAGTCGTCTTAAATCCCCCTGCTGGAGTCCACTGGAGGGCTCCGTCGCGCCCTGTCCAGAAAATCTGGGTTTTGGTTTGACGCAGTTGGGCTGCGGTTTCTGGGTCTATTTCGTCAGCAGATGCGATCGCCACTTGCGGCCCAACTGCGCCCAATAACTCAGCCGTCAGGGCTTTTCCTGACCACCACAGCACTTGAGCCGGCTTCAAGGTTCCCGTTGCGACCAATTGTTTTTGCGCGTCCGGTGTCATTTCACCGACGAGCAACCAAGTTCGATTTCCCACCAGGAATTCTACCACCGGCATCTCCGCATTCACCAACTGCAACCGCGTCGAACCCAGATCAACTGTACTGTTAGTTTCTAAAGGAAAGTAAACGCCTTGGCGAGATTGCACAGCCGTCATAAATTCCTGATTGTTGCCGCGGTGAATTTGTTTCGGAGCATTATTATCATAAAATGTTTTAATTGGCAAGCGTTCTAGTAATTTTCCCCAACCACTGCTCAAACCTAAATGACCGTGAGTGGCGATCGCAAAATTCACAGAATTAACTCCTTGCTGCTGCAAAAAAGGCAACACTGTAAACCTCACGGTATTTTCATCACCGCTATTAATTAGCGCCACTTTTCCCCTATCTTGAATTACTAAAACAGGTTCGCCAGATGTCGCCAGCAAAGTAACTTGAAATAAAGATGCTTGAACGTGCCAAGCTGGCAAAACTATGATACTTATTCCCGCCACCAGCGCCAGCGGTAAAATCCAAGCCGCAGAAAAAACAGGCAGTGCAATAAGTCTGCTTTTCCCCTTCTTCCCTTTGCCTTTTTCCTGGTTTTTCCCTCTGACTGCTTCAGGCTTCCGTCTTTGTTCTTCCTTCCTCCTTCTATCCGTTACATCCCGTACATTGCTCGTTGCTGAACTTCCCCCGATCCAAACCCAGCAAATTAAACTGTAAAGCGCTATTAGTTGAAACACCGATACTTGACCGACAGCTACCGAATTACCAGGTAATTGCGAGAAATATTGGGCGATCGCAATTAACCCCTTTGCCGGATAATCGAGCAGTTGCGCTAAAATACTGCCAGCGGGCGGAAAAATCAATCCAGCTAAAGCGCTAACCATCCCCCCAATACTCAAAATCCACAGCAAAGGAGCCGCAATAATATTAACTAAAATGCTGTAAGGTGATACCACACTAAAAACATACAGTAACAGCGGCAGCACCCAAACTGAAGCGGCGATCGGAACCACAATAATCGAAGCGATCGCGGGCGGCATCCAGTCCAACTTTGCCATCAGTGGCGGCGTTGTCACTATTAACCCCAAAGTCGCCAAAAAGCTCAGTTGAAAACCTAAATCCCAAATCCACAAAGGGTTAACTAGCAGTAAAATAGTAGCAGCAATTAACAGCAATCCCAGCGGCTTAACTTGGCGGCTCAGCACCAAAGCAAATAGTGTTCCAAATCCCATCAAAGCGGCGCGGCATACTGATGGTTCAAAGCCAGTTAGCCCCACGAGCAAAAATAAAGCACCGACGCCAAAGCTAAATTGCAATTGTTTGGAAAAACGCCTGGTTAAAGCTAGAACTAAAGCCAAAACCATCGAAACTTGAGTGCCGGAAGCTGCGATCGCGTGGGCTAATCCAGCCTGCACAAAATAGTCGCGGATGTTGTAAGGTAAATCTACTGCTTGTTTACCGAGGGCGATCGCACTGATCAAGGGCCCTTCGGGAACATTTAACTGTGATAGTTGCGATCGCACGATCCGCTGCCGCATCGCTTGAATTTTCGATGGCCGCATCCCGCTGGGCTCCCAGAAAGCATCCGCTTGGTTGTTAACTCGATTTACATCCGCGATCGCCTTTTCTCTCGTCCAGTCAATTTGACGGCCTTTGATCCCTGCAAAAGCTCCTTCTCTGGCTAAATATGTTTGAAAATCAAAAGCCCCCGGATTCGACGGTGGCTGGGGTTTGTACAAGGAACCCACAACTGCGATCGTATTGTCGGCGTACAAACCCGTTGCTTGCAGCAGGGGCACTGTAACGTAGAGTTTGCCGGATACAGGGCGGTTTACAACTGCTCCTCCCTCGCCGCCGTTGATTTCGCTAACTAAATCTGTTGCTAGCCAAAATTGCGATCGACCCGATCGAGTCAATCGAGGCGTACTGACAACTCTACCGCGAACTGTCACCGCCACTTCTTGAGTGTTTCCGCCAGCCGGAATCAGTTTGCTGATGTCATCTATTGCGGGTTGGGGCGATCGAACTGCAAAATAAACGCTAGCTAGAAATGCCACCAAGCCCGCAACTGCCCACACCCATTTCGCTCTCGGCAGCCTCTCCAACAAACTCAATTCTTCCCTCGCATCTAAGGGTTCTTCAAGAGCATTTTCTTTTTGTCGGCTGCGTCTTTTCTTAGTAACTTTGACAGAATTTTTAGTATATTCTCGCAACAATTTCGGCACGGCGATCGCTACCGCTATTCCCAAAGCAAGTATCCCGTATCTACCCCAAGAAACCGCTGTAGAAATCAATCCCAAAATGTAGGCAAGACAGAAGATGACACCCGTTGCTTGATTCATTAATTAGCAATTTAGAGGGGGAATATTTCAGGGAAACCTATGCGGGACTTATGCACTCCTTACCAAAGAAACCGGGTTTTTCAACCGGGGTAAAGGGCTAAACGCCGTGAACTCAGGTAAAAAACCCGGTTTCTGGCTACCCGTGCGTAAGTTATGGCAAAAATTCTTTCCTTACATTCTTTCCCTTCCCCTTCCCCTTCCTCTTCCTCTTCTAAATAGACAGCCCCAATTTTAAACCGAAAGCCGCGTGCAGCACCATAAGTGCAAGGGCCGTCGTGCCTAAATAAGCGTGAACCGCGCGCAGTGCTAGCTTATTGCCTCCAAAACCCGTCAGCGAAATCAAGCTGCCAACAGCCAGCAAAACCAGCACTGCCGAACCCGTCCAAAAATGCGGGCTTTCCATGACTGGCTGGTGCTGCATCACCAGCGACAGCAAGCCGCCTGTATAGCCCAAAGCTAGAAACAGAAACATCCACGGTGCAAGCTTGCGGTGATCCGAGCGACTTTTGAGTGCGACATCTTTATCGGTAGCCAAACGTCCTTGCCATCCCGTATACCCGACAAAACTGCCCATCGCCACTACCACGATCCCCATCATTACAGGGTGTCCCCAATGGGTAATTGGTTCGGGAATTCCTAGACTGCGAAATTGACTGGCGATGGGTTCTAGAAGTTCGCTGAGATCGATCATTTGCTTGAGATTCCTAACTTGGCGATCGCTAATTTTGGTTTAACCAACAACTTACTATAAATAGCAATATACCAATCGCGATTTTCAATCACTGTTTCCAGCCACAAGTCTGTATAAAATAAAAGAGCCGCACACAGGAGAACTGTATTCCCTAGTCTCAGCAAGGGAACGGCCATTTCAGTTAATTTGAGCTGAGCAGTATCCCGTTTTTTGTCCCCACACGAGTAAGAGGATGCTATTGCAGACGGCGCTATGATTAAGCCTTATCGATTTTTGCTGCGAATTGCTCAACTGCTCGCCTACGCCTACTCAGCACTGATTGTCGGCTATCTGATTCTGAGACCGATCTTTTGGGACAGGCTGTGGCCGATTGCCTTGATGGGGGATTTTGTTCCTTGGATTTTCTTGCCAATCTTCCTGCTGCCAATTCTAGGGTTTTTTATCATAAAGAAACGCTGGTTCGCGATTGTTTCCTCTGTGGCTGGCATCTGCCTGCTGGGTTGGCTACACGTCACCTACTTTTCTCCCCAGCCCGCGAACATCAGTGACTCCCAGCCAACCCTCAAGGTTTTTTCTCTCAACCTCGGCTGGCATCACAAATCCCCACAAGCTTTGGTCAACCTAATTGAAGAAGAAAAACCAGACCTCATTTGTTTGCAAGAAATTAAGGAGGATTACGCCAAAGAAGTATTCTCTAAGTTGGCCGCATTATACCCGCACAACCTGGGGCACGGATACCATGTGATTCTCAGCAGATATCCCATTCGCTCTTTCCAAAAGTTACAGCTAGCCGGTGGGAACGAACCACAAGAACGAGCTATTATCGAATTTAACCAGCAAGATGTAGTTCTTTATAACATTTCAACAACCCCACCGTGGTTTCGCCAGTATAAAATTTTGCCTTTCCTCAAAATCCCAGTTTACGAGTACGGCGACCGACCGGCACAAATTCAAGATTTAGTGCGGCGACTCCAGAAAGAAACGCTGCCGACTATTGCCGCTGGGGACTTTAATCTGACTGACCAGTCTCAAGATTACTATTATTTGAGAGCGGTTATGCAAGATGCTTTCCGAACAGCAGGACTGGGTTTTGGCTTTACTTTTCCTAACGGGTGGGATCTGAATTTACTGGTTAAACAGTTAAACTGGAAATTAACTTTTCCCCTGGTGAGGCTTGACTATGTTTGGTATTCTCAGCACTGGGGGGCAAAATCAGCCAAGGTTTTACCAACAATTGGTTCAGAGCATCTGCCGGTGTCGGCCCAACTGCGGATGCAACCGGAATTGGGACGAGTGTAGGGGGTGCGCAACACTTTGCTGGGGCGATCGCGAGGTCATTGGTGTCAATTTAAGCTCCGGGCTAAGATCGTGATGCTGTTGGTGAATCCGTGAAGAGTGACACCTGACATTTGCTCCCGTCGCACCCCTCTTCGATCGTTTCCGGTAATTTGCCGCAATTAATTTTTCTATCCTTGCTTTTTCTTTCTTCTTCCTTTTTGGCGTAATTGACATCTTGGCGGTTCATTATTAAACCCCCCAAGGAAACAAAGCATTGATGCGCCAACAGTCTCAAGGAATTCGCGGCTCTCCAAACCAGGAATTTTAGACAAATGAAGATGTTTTCAATCAAGCCCAGACGACTAATGGCTGAAATTAAGCCTTACTGGCTTTGCAGTTGACTCCTGAATCGCTCGTAGGCCATAGCTCCGAGTCTGCGCTTCACCCAATCTTCAGAGCCTCATCCTCACTCTGGATGTTAAATTCTACCTGCCTGCTCAAAGTTAATTTCAATTCCTTGACTTTTGAATGCCAAGTGAGAAATTAACATCGCAGCCGACGAGGAGTCGCACTTCTACATTTTGCTAATCGCTCTCAAGGGAGAATCAACTGCTGAAAAAAAACTAGAGGTTCCAAGTTTGACACTTTTTGCATAAAGTATGCCGTCTGCCCGATGAGAGTTCGATCGACTCAGCGCTAAACTGAGCGTCAGAAGGCACCCTGAGAGCACCCTTGTCTGTTGAACAGCCATCGCTGTGCAACACGTGAACCCTCTCAACTAACTCGCTGGGGATTCGGTTGTCGCAGACAAGCACCGACTTTCTTGCGTCGCCTTCCTCGGAACCGTGCAATCTCTAAACTCGCTGCGCCGTCGCTAAAGTAGCTTCCGAAGGTTGGATTTGATACTTTACGAGATTTGCCAGTTCTTGTAACTGACTAATAGCTTCCGCACCTTCTAGTTTCATCAGTTCGCGGTCGTCCCGCATCTCAGTCCAAGTGATACCGTAATCTGACACTAAAAATCGAATCAGATGGTTGTCCGTCAAACTGACCATAAATGAGGCACTGTTCATCTGACCCCCGCAAGTGTAGCAGGATGCCAGATAACCCCGATGCTCTAGCACGATCGCTAAAGCTTGGAGGTTCATTACCAAATCTTGGACGAATTTACGGTGTTGTTCTGCAAGTCTCAGAAACACGTTCTCCTCCTATCACCACACCGTGTATTTTACATCCCATTTAATAATTTCTTAATAACTGGGTATTTATTTAGGTGCTGGTTCAGTATACGTTTAGTATGCTCAAAAAAAATCGGATTAGCGACCTCTTCAGCCTACCTATACTAGATTAACCGAGTTGCGCTAGAAACTAAGTATCAGCAGCGACATTCAGCCAAAACACTCTCTCGCTGGGGACTTCAGCCTGACAATTAGCCTGCTGTCACGGCTGATTCAGCCGTCGGAGAGCCCAAATATACAAATAACTAATCACAGCAATCAAATTAGTTAAGTATAAGAGTTCAATCCCCCTGGGGATACTCGTCCCAAAGCGTCGTCGTCTGCCGCAAGCTCCGAAAATCGCCATTCCCCAAAATCAAGTGATCCAGTAGCGGAATCGACAAAAACTGCGCTCCCGCCAGCAACTGCCGCGTCAAAGCAATATCCTCCGGGCTCGGCTCCACAATCCCGGAGGGGTGATTGTGCGAGATAATCGCCCGCGTCGCCCCTTGGCGGATCACCTCCCGAAATATATCCCTCGGGTGAGCCAAAGTTTCCGTAGCCGTGCCGATGGTAATTACCTGAGTACCCAGCAGCCGATTTTTCACATCCAACAGCACCACAGCAAAACGTTCCTGAGACTGCCACATCAAATCCTGACTCAGGGCATCCGCTGCCGCTTGCGGAGAGTCAACCACCGCCATTTCCGGCGGCCGCGACTGAAACACCCGCTTCCCCAACTCCACCGCAGCCAAAATCCCAGTTGCCTTAGCAGGGCCAATCCCGTGAATCTGCGTCAACTCCTGAACGCTAATACTGCGCAGCACAGCCAGAGGGTCGCGCTGGTGCAAACTCAACTGATTTAAAATATACTGTCCGAGCCCGACGGCCGAAAGTTTGCCTTTTCCCTGTCCGGTACCCAGCAGAATCGCAATCAATTCCGCAGTCGCCAAACTTTTGGGCCCACCCGCCATCAGCCGCTCCCGTGGCCGTTCACTCGTTGGCAAATCGACAATTCTCAAGCTGTAAGTCATAGCTGCACCAGCACCGCAAGCTCAACAATTACATGATTTTAGCCGATCGATTTGCGTTCTTCAATTCGTACAATCACCCAAAAAAGCCTTCATCATTAACCGAGGTTTTCGGCACAGCAAATCTAACGCAGCGTTTCGCAAGCGATCGAGTCTCGCTCTCGATGCCATAAAAGTGAGGTGCAGACTCAGCACCCTGCGTTCAGCGAAAAAGTGCGCTTACCCTAAATTCTGACCATTCAGTTGAGGCCAGCAGCCCCGAGGAAACTGGTTGTGGCGACCTAGGTGCTGTAACCCCAAGCAAAACGAACGAAACTGCCATCAACCCGCCGTACAAGGCCGCCGAGCGCTTGCGAGTGCCCAATCCCACCCATTGAGGATTTAGCAGACCCAGACAAAAAGCCGGTGTGGAAAACATGAAAGTTAATACAAACAAGCTGGACATCACACACCTCCGACTAGCGAATTGCAGCGATTAATTACTTTTATCTCCAATTAATAGCTCATAAATCCGCTGAAAAAAAGTTGCAATTTAGGATTTATAACTTTAGAATTATTGATGTCGATCAAACAATAATAAATTTCTTAAAACATCTTACTTTAGGTAGTTGTTAAAAAAATAATAGCTTTCTCGACCGTCCAAAAATTTAGCTTAAAATAGATACTAAATTCTTTACTCAAAATATGAAAGTCCGCTTTAACGTAGTCCGCCAAAATCAAAACGAGGCTCCCCGCGTTCACGCTTACACCCTAGACGTGGAAGAGAGCAATACCATCCTCGACTGCCTCAACAGTATTAAGTGGGAACACGACGGCACTTTAGCTTTTCGCAAAAATTGCCGCAATACAATTTGCGGCAGTTGTTCTATGCGGATTAACGGTCGGTCGGCATTAGCTTGCAAAGAAAATGTGGCCAGCGAACTCGCAAGACTGCAAAAAATAGCCGATTCCAGCTCAGCAGAAAAGCCTGCCGAGGCAATTCCCGAAATCACCGTCGCCCCAATGGGAAATATGCCGGTAATTAAAGATTTGGTTGTTGACATGACCAGTTTTTGGGACAACCTAGAAGCAGTTGAACCCTATGTCAGCACCGCCTCGCGAGCAATTCCCGAACGCGAATTTCTGCAAACTCCAGAAGAGCGATCGAAACTCGACCAAACCGGCAACTGCATCCTCTGCGGCGCGTGCTATTCTGAGTGCAACGCCCGCGAAGTTAACCCGGAATTTGTCGGCCCCCACGCCCTCGCCAAAGCTTACCGCACGATCGCCGACTCCCGCGACAGCGAAACCGAAAATCGGCTCGAAAAATACAACGAAGGCACCGCAGGCGTCTGGGGATGCACCCGCTGTTACTACTGCAACTCGGTTTGTCCGATGGAAGTCGCACCGATGGATCAAATTGGTAAGATTAAACAGGAGATTCTCGATCGCAAAGACGACCAAGCCAGTCGATCGATCCGCCACCGCAAAGTCTTAATCGATCTCGTCAAAGAAGGCGGCTGGATAGATGAGCGCAAATTTGGCATCGAAGTAGTAGGAAACTACTTCCGCGACGTTAAAGGTTTGCTGAGTCTGGGCCCGTTGGGTTTGAGAATGATCGCTCGCGGCAAGTTCCCGCTGTTTTTTGAGCCTTCAGAAGGTACCGAAACCGTGCGAAATCTGATCGAATCGGTTCAAAGTTTAGAAAAGTCAGCAGATTAGCGATCGGCTGTCATTTTCCTGGTAAATTACAAGTTGTGCGATCGCAAAGCTTCCCAAAAGTCATCACTCAAAACTCGAAACTTAAAACTTTTAAATGACTGCCAAAACTCCTCCATCCCCAAAACCTACAACCCCAAATACCCCAAAACCAGAACCAGCCTTTGGCTGGAATGCCTATGCAGAACAAATCAACGGAAGATTTGCGATGGTGGGATTCGTGGGACTTTTGCTGCTAGAATTCTTCACCCGCCAGGATTTTTTCACCTGGCTGGGTCTGCGTTAAATTAATCAAAATCAATTAAAAATGGAAGCGGAAAAATCATCTATATTTCAGCTTCCATTTTATTTTTAAGAGTTATTTAAAATACAGGTTATAAAATTATAGATGCAGGATTATAACATTTATAGTTGCATACAAACATATGAATTTACCAAAGTCGATCGCAGTTACTTGTAGTGCGATCGTCCTAGAATTATAGGGACACGGCATTGCCGTGTCCTGACTCCGAAGTTTCGTTCAAACTAATTTCCAGTTGTTTCGCGGACGGTCAAACTGTACTTGCCTCTACCTTTTGGAGGCGGATCGTAAGCATTGACAATGACGCGGTAGCGACCGTTCGCAGACAAAGTAACAGTAAGCTCAGAATTGGAATTTTGCTGCGTCGCATCATCATTTTCTGCAAGTAGCTCGCCTTGGGAGTTGAAAATAGCGAGGTAAGTATCAAACTCGGTACTTTCTACGGTAACAACCACTTTCTGACCCTGAGTGCCTTCAAAGGTATACTCATCGTACAAACTGCTGTCCGAGGGCAGTACAGAAGACTTAGCAGGGGTGAGTTCTCCGTTTTGCTCTAAAATGACCTTAGATGAACCCGTATCGGGACTCGGCGGAGTTTCTACAGATGGACTCTGAGTTGGCGAACTCTGTGGTGATGGCGACGGCTTGGGGGTTGCTTGAGCTAAAACAGCCTTGCCAGCAAGCCTCGCATCAGGTGAATTTTGAGGAAATTCTGCTGAAATGAGGGTGGAACTGCTGTTAGCAACTCCACTTGAATTTGAAACTGGCAGGGAGAGATTCGGCTTGCCAGAAAAAGTAGCTAGTAGAGCAATTGGCGCGATCGCCCAAAATCTAACTTGACGCATGAATTACCTCGATTTGCAACGAAGAAGGAAGTTCGGTAACGGATTATCTAACGGATTGAACGGATGGAAGAAGGAAGTTCGGCAACGGATTATCTAACGGATTGAACGGATGCAGGAAGGAAGTTCGGCAACGGATTATCTAACGGATTTAATGGAAGCAGGAAGCAGGAAGAAGAATAATTCGACCAATTACCAATTCCCGATTACCCATTACCTTTTTCCCCATTTTCAACGGACTGTTAGAGTGTAACGACCCCGGCCCGAAGCGTCGTAAGCATTGACAATTACGCGGTAGCGACCCGTAGCGGGCAAAGTAACACTCAGAAACGCATTTTTAGTCGAATCGCTCGCATCGTCATTTTCTGCCACTAATCGGCTGTTGGGGCCAAAGATAGCCACATAGGGATCGAAATCTGTGCTTTCGAGGGAAATGGCTACAGACTGACCCGATCGACCTTCAAAAGTATACTCGCGATACAGACTGTTGTCAGACGGCAATACTGGGCCGCCTGCGACTAAAGCGCCTTCTTCTTGCAAAATCGCCCGAGAAGGCGCGGTAGGAGCACTCGCTTTCAGTTCTAACGTATAAGCCCCTGACTGCTTAGCTTGGTAGGAATTTGCCACTAACGTGTAAGTCCCGTCTGCTGGCAGCCTGACAGTAATTCTGGCGTCTTTACTGCCTGCCCCGTCATCGTCTTGCGCGATTTCGCGCTGGTTGGGCCCGAGCAAAATTAAATAAGGGTCAATTTCTTGACTTTTCATTTCTATTGTGATTTGCTGGCCCGCTTTTCCCTCAAAGGAGTAGAGGTCAAAAAAGCTGTTGTCGGTGGGCAGAACGCTAGACTTGTCGGTGAGGAGGCCGCTGACGGCGGGCCCGTTTAACGCAACTTTTTGAGGTGATTTGTTGCCACCAAAGGGCGATCTGGCTTGAGCCACGCGGGGAGCTCGCCCTTCTCGCACCGCTGTCAGGAAAGCGGGTAATTTGTCTGCGGAAATTGCAAAACCGATACCGATATTGCCTCCACCCCGACCGCGAGTAAAAATAGAAGTATTGACGCCGATTAATTCTCCTGAACTGTTGAGCAGCGGGCCTCCTGAATTGCCGGGATTGATGGCGGCGTCGGTTTGAATTAAGCCCCGCTGCTGGTCGATGCGGCTGACGATTCCAACTGTAAAAGTACCTTGAAATTGACCGAATGGATTGCCGATCGCAAATGCTTGTTGCCCGACTTTCACCGAACCGGGACGGGCTAAAGGAATGGTAGGTAAATTATTTTGACCGCGAATCTTCACCACGGCTAAGTCTAGACCTTCTTCGCCGAATCCGACAACATCGGCGACCAGTTTTCTGCCGTCTGACAAAATGATATTGACGGTACCGCCTGCCGAAACAACGTGGGCGTTGGTTAATACCATGCCGTCGGGGCTGATAATTGTGCCGCTGCCGTTAGATTTATCTGTATCGACGGTAACAACCGCCGGACTGGCCTTTTCGTAGACTCGAATATTGGTTTGTTCTTCGACATTTTGGGCGATCGCACCTTGGGAATGCACCGAGTTAAATTCCGTTGAATCTGTTGATTGCCGCCCAGGGGGTGTCGTCACAACCGCAGCAGCGCTGGCTGTTACCCCAACCGTTAAAATTCCCGATACTGCTAAACTTAGAAGTTTTAAATTCATGGCGATCGATTATTATTTAGCGATCGGTAGCTAGGAATTAGGTTTGGTTGCTAACCGCTAACTACCTTCTGTAATTATTTTAGGACTTGCACCGCGGTAGTGACCTTCCTCACGCCGGTTCTCCTATTCGGGAATCTGAATCAGCAGCAAGATACTTGAAATTAGCTTTCCGCACCTCGGCATCCTCCTCGCCGTAGAAAAATGACAGTAGAGCAAAACGCTGGCCGCTAATCACCGGAGTCGCTTCGTGCAGCAAAGAACACGAAAAAATAATCGCCGTGCCAGAATCGCCTTTATAACCGTGCGGCGCGTACTCTGGAAACCGTAAAAATCCCCCCTTGTACTCTCCCACATTCAAGTTTAGCGTCATCGCAAACCGGCGGTGCAGCGTAGCTTTGCTAGTGTTGTCGCGATGCGGCTGAAAATAACCGCCACTCTCGGCATCATAACAACCTATCAAATACCGTTCAAACCTGGTCATTGTAAACTGAAAAGCTTTTGCTACTTCCGATCGCACCCGGCGCACAATAATCGCATTCAATTGTCTCTGAAAATCCTCGTCTTTAATAAAGAAATCTCGGCGCTTCTTGAAAGTGTCGTCGTGCAGGCCAACTGTTTTCCCCTCTATTTGCCTCATAAAGCCTGAGGGACTGCCACCATTAGCTTTGTACATATCGATCAAAGTACGGCAAAATTGTTTGTCCAAAACGTTAGGAATTACTAACACCGGGGCGTGGCGAGTGGCGGCTCGGGCTTCCTCAATTGGGGGCAAAGTTTTGAGAAAATCTAATACTTGCTGGGCGTGTTGCTGGGGTTCGCCCATCGGCAATATATTAATTATCTGAAGGTTTTCGTTGAGAACAAAAGTTTGGGGTGCATAGTGAAATCCGGCAACTCCATTTTGTTCAACATCTTGGGAAACACCGTACTGCTGGCTGACTTTTTTGTCTAAGTCCCAGAAAAAGATGAACGACGGAGCAATTGTTGTCGGTCTGTTTTGTTCTTTGTCTGCTGGGTCAACGCTCACTCCGAACTGCGGTACTTGCAAGATTTGGAATTCTTCTGAAAGTTTTTGAAAGCTTTTAAGGATAATTTGGATTTGTTCAAAAGCTGTGCTGCCAAAAAAAAACAGCACGACTCGCCTGCCGGCAACCGTCGAGAAATGAAATAAGGGGTTATTTGTAGAAGGAATGGAAAACCAGGGAGCCGGATCTCCTATTTCGAGTAATGGCATCTTGCTGATTGGAGATTTGGGATTTTATATTTAGATTATTATGGTGTCGATTAGTTCCACAGGTTCGGTATGTAAAAAAAAATATATACAAAAATTAGCTTTTATCTGTGTATATCTGCGTTGGTCTGCGGTTTCAAACTCGTAATTTTCAGTTTTTTTAATAAGTCTAATATCTGAGAATAAGTAGATGGGTATCCATAAACGCCACTTAGAGTTCGGAAGTTTCCCAAACCGGATCTGCGGGATAAATGTTTAGTTTCACCCACCTACTTATGGTTGCCTATTTGTCGAAATTGGGGGAATTATCCGGTTGGTCTTCCGGGTATTCTACAGGTCGATACTCCACGTAGTCTGACGGCGGTGCTTCCACGTCGCGGTTGCTGGGGCGAGACCTCGATGCTTCTGCAGGACGGGGTTTTTTGGTTCTCGGCGGCGTATCGGAGCTGCGGTTTTCCGAAGCTGGGGGGCGATTGCTACGGCTGCGGGCCGGTCTTTCTTCGGGGTTGTCTGAAACGTCCCAGTTGTCAGGCCGATCGGCGGGCGGGGCTTCTGGGCGAGAGGGACGTTTGCGCGCACGATCGGGCGAGTCGGGCCTGGAGGTGTTAACGCTGCCGTTGCGATTCGAGGGACGGCGGCGGGGTTCGTCGTCCTCGGCTTCCCGGGAGGAACGGTAGTCTTGGCTTCCTCTAATCCGGGGGCGCTGCGGATAGTCTTCCTCTGGTTCTAGCTGCTCGATGTCGGAATCGTAGTTGTCGTAACCGTAGGCGTTGCTGACAGGTCGCTCTTCATCTACGTATTGAGCGCGACTTTTGGCTTGGGCGGTGGTTGCTCCCCGTAGCTTAATGCTTTCTGCTGCAAAAAATATGGCCGAACCGGTGAGCAGAAATTGACCGAAGGCCAGAATTGGGTCAAGCCGCCATCCTTGAAATAACAGAATACCGCCGCACAGCAGGCCGACTGCTGCAAAAAAAATATCGTGGTCTCGGGCTAGTTTGGGACGCCACGATCGCAGAAAGTACAGTCCTGCCCCTGCTACTGCTAGGATGATCCCTAACAGGCTGCTCCAGTTCAATCCTAAATTGACCATTAGCCTATCTCCTATGTCTTTCCTATGTTAGCGAGTTAGATTTTACATCTATCATTAAGTCTGCTATCCCGACTGTGCTTTCTGGGGCAGCGTCCGGTCAGGGTTTCAGCTTAGGAAGTGAGTATAATAATGAGTTTAACGGGAAAAAACCTCAGCTTGGCAGTCAACCGAAGGTTTTGCCTTCACAGTTGCTGGTAGCTGAGGTTTCTCAGATCGGGAAAAGGCCCGACGTGCAGGCGAAAATTGACTTTTACGCCTGACTTGAAGCCCCCCAGACTTTTTAGGTGCGCTTGATTTTGTCTTTTTGGCTGATGAAGATCAGGGCGACCGTTGCTGGAATCACTACTACCGCCACGCCGACCAGCAGGCTGTACAAAAAGTTCGCGAGAGAAGGAGTCATAGATTCAAAGCCTTTGTTACAACAATTTGATTTTTATTAATTTTATACTTTCGATCGCACCTGTGAAACGGTTAAAATTATGAATAGCAGACTTAACAAAACTTAAAATTTCGAGATAAGACCCATGACTGGTATTACCGTTGCAAGTTGGATTCTGGGCTCTGTCCTAGTCGTGATGACTTTGCTGTTTATTTTTCGGATCGTCCTGACTTGGTATCCCGAGGTGAACCTGAGCAAGTTGCCCTTGAGTCTGATTGCTTGGCCGACGGAACCTTTTTTAGCCGTAACTAGAAAGATTGTACCGCCGATCGGCGGGGTGGACATTACGCCTATTATTTGGGTCGGTATCTGTAGCTTGCTGCGAGAAATGATTCTCGGTCAGCAAGGACTGCTGACGATGATGATGTAAAAGTTGGCGGTTGAGTGTTGACTGTTGACTGAAAGCAGGCTGGGTACAAACCCCCGGATCGATCCGTGGGGTCGCTTTTTTCAATTCTTCAATCCAAAATCCAAAACCGATTGACTAATGACTGTTTTGGTTCATGAATTGTTCGACGAAATTGGTGTAAACCTCGCCGTTGAGAAATTCGGGGCTATCGAGGATTTTTTGGTGGAAGCCCAGAGTTGTGGGGACGCCAGTGATGGCGCATTCCCGCAGGGCGCGTTTCATGCGCCGGATCGCTGAAGGTCGATCGCGCCCCCAGACTATCAATTTACCGATTAAAGAATCGTAGTAAGCGGGTATTTCGTAATCGGTGTAAACGTGAGAGTCCATCCGCACACCCGGGCCGCCGGGAGGCAAATAACCGCTGATTCTGCCGGGGTGAGGTCGGAAATTGCGATCGGGATCTTCGGCATTGATGCGGCACTCAATGGCGTGGCCGTTGAGAATTACTTGGTTTTGCTTGATTTGCAGTTTTTCGCCTTGGGCGATCCGAATTTGTTCGGCTATCAAGTCTAGGCCTGTAATCATCTCGGTGACGGGATGTTCTACTTGGATGCGGGTGTTCATTTCCATGAAGTAGAACTTGCCCGATTTGTCAAGCAAAAATTCGACAGTGCCGGCACCCGTGTAGTTGATGGATTTGGCGGCGGCGACGGCTGCGTGACCCATCTGATCTCGGAGTTTCTGGGTGAGGGCTGGGCTGGGGGCTTCTTCGAGGAGTTTCTGGTGTCGGCGCTGAATCGAACAATCTCTCTCGCCGAGGTGGATGACGTTACCGTAGTTGTCGGCGAGGATTTGGATTTCGATATGCCGGGGTTTTTCGATGAATTTTTCGAGGTAAAGTCCGGGGTTGCCGAAGGCTGCGTCGGCTTCGCCTTGGGCTGCTGAGAATAGTTTGGGGAGTTCCGAGGGTTCTCTAACTAGCCTCATCCCGCGGCCTCCACCGCCGGCTGTGGCTTTGATCATCACAGGATAGCCGATGTCGCGGGCGATCGACAAAGCTTCGTGTTCGTCCGCCAGCAATCCGTCGCTACCGGGAACTGTGGGGACTTTCACCCGCTGCATAGTTTCTTTGGCGGTGGATTTGTCGCCCATCGCCCGCATCGCGGCAGGAGAAGGGCCGATGAAGGTAATTTGATGGTCGGCGCAGATTTCCGCAAATCGGGCATTTTCCGAGAGGAAGCCGTAGCCCGGGTGAATGGCTGCGGCGTTGCGCGTCAGGGCGGCCGCGATGATGTTGGGGATGTTTAAATAGCTTTTGCTGCTGGTGGGGGGGCCGATGCAAACGGCTTCGTCTGCCAACTGGACGTGCAAGGCGTGTTTATCTACGGTGGAGTGAACGGCGACCGTGGCAATCCCCATTTCCTCGCAGGTGCGCAGTATGCGGAGAGCTATTTCTCCCCGATTAGCGATTAAAATTTTCGAGAACCCCATCTTCGCTGCTTAATTCACTCAATATTCTGTACAATAATCCCTTTCGGTATGTTCTGGATAATGGTTTTGCAGAAATTGTTCATAAAAATTTATTTTACATTTTGCTCGTAGTGGTGCTATGATTGTAAATCGGCGGTGCAAAAGGGCAAGTCACCAGTTAAATGTCAGGAACCTCAACCTGTGAATCTTTAACTCGTAACGCAAAAATCCCGGAGATTGCCAGAAAGAGCGGATGTGGCGGAATTGGTATACGCGCACGCTTGAGGTGCGTGTGGCATTATGTCCTTGCGAGTTCGAGTCTCGCCATCCGCATTGAATATATAAAACAACTGTTGACAGTTTTTGCTGTTGGCAGTTGTTTTATATTGAGTGGTTTTTCTAGAAAGTCGATCGAGTTTTAGATCGGATTCTCGAAAACTCGATCGAACTAAGCATTCTTTAACTGTCGATCGACAATGGTGTTTGTATGGGCACGCTGAGTTCATTTACGCACAGCGCATTTACGAAAACAATTGTATGTGGGACTGCAGGCATTAAGCGACGCAGTGCATTCAAGTAAGATTCGGCATCGGGGCGACGACTAAAACGGGCGACTGTTAACCGCTGACAGTTCGGGAGTTGGCGAATTATACACCAAGGTTTAAGTCGATCGCGATAAGTGAGTTCTTTTGGTATCATAGGAACATCCTTTCCACGAAAGTGGATGGTTAGAGAGGCGATTGCCCTTGATTTATCAGGTCTGAGGGCGATCGTCTTTGTGATTACAAATATTAAACGATAGATACTTATCGTTTGTCAAGTAGAATGGGGTTAGTTAGGTTCCGAATCCGAGAGTTGGCTGACGAAAAAGGATGGACGCTAAAGGATGTTGCCGATCGATCCGAGGTTCCGTACAGCACAGTCAGGCACTATGCTCGTTCGGAAGGACTAGCAACGGTTGATATCACATCCATTCAAAAGATAGCTCGCACCCTCGATGTTTTGATTGAGGAGTTGATGGAAGTTGTTAAAGAATGAACCGATGAAATTATATTAGCAAACGGAAGTTAGATCGATGACATCCTACGCCTTAAACTTACCCGTTCAGTTACAGCAAGAAGCTGAAAAATTGGCAACACTCCAAGGCATTTCCTTCGATCAGTTTATCCTCTGGGCTGTAGCAGAAAAAGTCGCTACTCTCAACCAGCGGAATGACGATCCGGCTTTTCCTGAAATCACCTATGTGCGCGGCGCTAGCGGCGAACTCGTTCCGGTTTTGCGCGGCACTCGGTTGCGGGTGCAAACAGTAGTCATCGCAGCGCAGAAATGGGGTTTTTCTCCAAACCAAATTGCCACTGAGTATGACTTAAGTGAAGATCGAGTGAACGATGTTCTCGCTTTTTATGCGGCTCACCATCAAGAAATAGACGCATCTATTGCCGCTGAGCAAATTATCGAAGCTGCTAATGTCTAAACCGCTATTGCATCTAGATGCCGATACCTCTATTAAAGCTTTGCAAGCCGCCCTTTTATCTCGCAATCACGATGTCACTCGGACACCGAGTGAGTGGATGGCTTTAGATGCTAGCGATGAGGCTCAACTGCTAGAAGCAACAGCGCGAGGGCGGTGTATTTTTACGTTTAATATCCGGGATTTTCAGGTTTTAGCTCAGCGTTATCCCGAACATGGTGGCATCATTTTGGCTGCTCAAAACAGTTGGACATTATCTAGTCTAATTGCTTCGCTCGATCGCCTGCTTTCAGAAACACAAGCTGCTGATTGGAAAGGGCAAGTCCGCTGGCTTAATCAGTGGCGAACCTAATCAGGAGTTACCCAAGCACACTATATACATTTATCCACCCAATGGCGAAATAGTTCGACAATAATCTGCCACTTGCCATCCATTTCCAAAACTACATCGTGACGTATCAAAGAGTTAAGTGCTTGCTGTAAATTTGTCTCGTTCATGCCAGTAATTTCAGCTAGCGTGTTGATATCGAGTCCTTCTCGGTGAGGTGCGATCGATCTTAATATCTCTTGTTGTCCGGGAGCACCCCGCGCCGCCTGACCCCAAACGCCATCGAAGTAGTAGCGTCCCCGTTGAAAGAATTCAGGGTCATTAATGACTGCCCTCACATCTTCTACTGTAAAGACCGGAGCGCGAGAATTTCCCATCTCAAAAACTTGGTCATTGTAGCGGCGAACTAGCTGAAATCCCACTAGCTGAACTAAATAAGGCTGTCCAGTAGTCAACATAGAGATTGCAGATAAGGCTTCTGGTGCGTAGTCAAGAAGGAAATCTTCATGGGGATTAGCAAGAATCTGGCGGGTAGCTGCCCTTTCCATAAAGCTAACCTTGATATTAATAAAGCTAGCGAAGAAAGGGTGGGAGTAATCCCCAGTCATCTCCTCTAAAGTATGCAAACCAGCCAGGGCAAAAGCTATTTTAGGACTCATTTGTACCATCCCACGCAGAACCTCCATAAAGTCACTGTCAATCTTTCCTTTCTCAATCAGTTTTTCAATCTTCTCAAACTCATCTAAAGCAATAATCAAACCCGTTTCACTCAGATTTGCCTCTACTTGTTTCAAATAGCGCTCAAAAGTACGGTAGGGAAGATTCAGCAACTCCGCATCTGCAGGAGGTGAAATGTTGACAGCATCAGAAATTTCATCGCTAATTGCCATCAGCACCTCTCCAACTCCTTGAGGACTATCTCCCACTAGCAATAGATTGACATAGGCTACTTTTACCTGTGAACCCAGACATTTAGCAGCGTTAAGCAGAATAGAAGTTTTCCCCATGCGTCGATGACCGTAAATAACCACAGACTGAAGTCGCTGAGTCAATATCCACAATTCTTTGAGCTGTTTGAGTATATCCTCTCGTCCAACAAACAGGTTCCCCTCAACAGGGTCGCCAACCACGTAGGGATTACGCACTCGCTCAGTAATAGAAACGTTGCCAACCTCACTAGCTACATTTAGTATCGCTTGCGACCACTTAAAAGCAATTTTTCTAACTATTTCTCGCTCTGGTTGAGGCACATCATCAGGTTGCTCCCGCAGGTTTTTAAGTTCCCCTAAAGCACGGCTGAGAGCGAAGGCTCTGGCCGAACGAGATGAACTCTTCTGAATAATTTTAATATCTTCTACAATCCTATAAAAACTAGCAATTGCTTTACCAGTAGCCGGACGCCTCCAGTATTCTACAGTAAAAATGTATGTTTTAATTGCAGAAATATCATTTAAATTATTAGCATTTAGTAACTCCGATAAAGTTAGAGTTATCAACCACATTTCCTTTACATAAGGTAGAGACCGCAGCACCTCATCAAATGCTTTTCCTGCATCGTACAGGGACTCCTCGTGCAAACACAAGAAACCACGGGCAACAGCGCGAGCATGAGGCTCAAATTGAATAAAATTTGTATAGATAGAACCTGAAATCAAACGCACCAACTCCCATTTGTAAGGATGATCAGTTAAATGTGCTATACGATCGACCACTTGCTCTGGTTCTTCAGCAAGAACTTGGTTTAAAGCTTGAATTACAGGAATGAACTGGAGAGTATAAGTATAAATTTCATAAGCATTATGTATTCCTGTTTCCCAATCTAGTCGCAGCCATTCTTTTAATTGCTCGGTGATATAGGGATTAGGCAGGACAGTTACACGAGGAAACAGCAAGTCTAGATGATTTCTATAGGACTTACGCATTTCAAAAACATAATCAGATGGCAATTCTTGAGACAGAGGAAGATGGGGAGATGAAGAAATCTGAAAATCAGAATATCCAGAATATCGGGAACCAAACTCATTACTGAAAATCCTTGGGCTGCTGTTTTCTTTAACTTTGGGAGTAACTCCTATTTTAAATATTTTTTGGGTTAGAGGTAATGTAAAAAACCAGTTATCTGGGCGCAGCAATCCTATACATGAACCTATCACACAAGTAACAAAGAAAACTACCCTAATTAACAGGCTTTTTATAACTGTAAAAAAATCTGTTTTCTCTAAATCTAGTGGTAGAGAAATACAAAGTGTGAATGACATAAATAACACGCCACCAATAACGAATATAATAGCTAATTCGTCCACACCTAAAATGGCTAGTGTCGAAATACCTCCTACACCCAACCATATACCTGCTAAGATACTTAAAATTAAGATTACTCCCAGGTTAGTAGATTCTTCTTTGATAGCACTCACAGTAAAATTTGATAAATTAAAGTTTAAGCAAAAAATAATAATTATAGTTAGATATTTGGCTGTTTCTGACTTGAACTTTGATAAAAATTTATCTTTTTCAATTAATGTCACAGCCAAGGCCATCCCACACCCCCAAATAGTAAAGAAAAACCCTACTGATATATGTACCGCATCTACTGAAAAATTAATCAATTTAAGAATTACACTCCAAGTTAAGAGTGTAATGAATATGACTACCATTACTTGTAAAAGTAACCCAGTTATTATGGAATTAGGCAATAATCCTGAATCTTTTTTATAATTCTTGTGGCGCTCTGAAATAGATATTCTATTGTAGATATACCACCGCAAGGCTTGGGGAAAGAAAAACACCCAGTATAATAACCGCAAGTAATCGATGGGCTTTGATAATGAAAGAGGTCGCTTTAATTGAGGAGCTAAGTCTAAACGGGGAATGTCGGTGTTGCGATCGCTCATTTTACATCCTCCACATATCGGGCATAGTTTTGATAGCACAACTGCATCAGTCGTCGTGGATGACCGCCACTTTCTTGTACTAGCTGGCTGATTTCCTCGTCAGTAAAACGCACCGAAGTCATAGCAAGACGAGTTTCAATAAAGGCACGGGCAATAGTTGCAGCCCAAGGCTTAATATTCTCTTGTTGGAAAATGCCTGAAAACGGAGATGTTTTTACTTCATCCTGACTGTCATTAAAGAGTCGATCGAGGGGTTCGCTAGCAGCTACAATCAATTTCAAAGATGCCTCTTGCCTATCAGCTAAACCCCGCAAGTGATCTCTCACTTGACGGGTAAAACCTTCCCAACTCATCCTTCCAATATTATCTATAGCCAGCAGCACTCTATAATTTTTCAAAGCACGAGTGAACATATATCCATTGCTTTTAGGAATGCCAACTTCTTCGCACAAAGCTGTGTAGAAGTCATCTTCATCTCGGACTTCATTTAGGTCTAAGTAAATTGGCTGGCGTGGCGATAATAGGAGATTTTCAGCCTGTTGACAAATAGCCGATAGCAGAGAAGACTTCCCGATACCTTCTTCTCCTATTAAAGCTACACTGCCGTTGTTGTTAAGAACCTCGAATACTTGCTTAATTTCCCGCTCTCTGCCGAAAAACAGTTGCGGATAGTCAATTCTTCCAGTTTGAGGAATAAAAGGGTTAGAGGAAATAACAGGGGTGCGATCGCCTGTACTGAATGCACTCCTTTGACTTGACCGCCACTTTAAATACTGCGGTTTCAGCCAATCTAGAAATGCAGCATCTTTCCGCTGACTACTCCTGTCGTTACAACCCAAAAAACCTTCCCGGTTTTCTGTTGGACAGAAACGCTCGTTGTATATCGTCCACATTTGCCGCCGAACATTCTCAGGGTCGATCAGAATGTCAGAATTTTCTTCTGTGATTCCTCCATCTGCAACCTCTCTGTTACTCTTGAACGTATTTTCATCGGGAAACTTAGCCAGAAAAATAGCTGTCTCTGTCGGAGTCAAGCCATAAACAGTAACTATCTCTAATCTTAAAAAGCTTTGCCATAAGTTCACAGTCCCAGTCACCTCAACCCCTGTCAGAACTTGGTGTCTCTCTTGTTGACTTTATCATAACTAGCGCGCAACTTGAAAAATTTTCCGCTTTTTTGAACAATCGGAAAAAATTTTCCGGTTATTTTTATGATACCGGAAAGAATTTTCTGGGACTTTTTTGGAAGTAGCTTATAAGCTGTTATTTAGTGGTAAGCCTTCCACCGCAAACTTTGAAAAAGCCAGGAGATAAATATGACACAACTAATTGAGTACATCCAGACAGCTAAAGAATTTGCTGATACTTATGGCATAGCACATCTAGATCGCCTGTTGGCATTAGCTGAAACTGTCCCCACTTCTCCCAAAACTCGACCATCGACTTTTAAAGTTATATCTAATACAATTTTGGAGGAAGTGGAAATGGCTGGATTTCAGCTTAACCCTTGGCTAAAGACTTTGATCCTAAGTAGCAATATTGAAGTAGTTCGAGATGCGATCGCTGTAGTTGAGGAAAATCGCCGCCGGGGAATAGTGCGGAACGGCGAAGGGCTGTTAGTACAAGCTATCCGTAACCAATGGAAACCGCATATTTCAGCTTAAATCGTTGAATATTACTCTCAATTACTGCTCAAAGGAAGAAGCAAGCTTGAAACTTGGGGCGATCGCTATAAAGATTTGTGCGAAACAACAACGGCTATTGATTTTGAACCGCAGATGTCGGCGGATGTACGCTGATGGACGCAGATGAAAATCCGGTTTCTTCTAATTTTTGGCTA
The DNA here is from genome assembly GCF_036702515.1 of Microcoleus sp. BROC3. Classification (NCBI taxonomy): domain Bacteria; kingdom Bacillati; phylum Cyanobacteriota; class Cyanophyceae; order Oscillatoriales; family Microcoleaceae; genus Microcoleus; species Microcoleus sp. BROC3. The sequence continues at coordinate 128,467 of NZ_JAUBTQ010000005.1, read as the reverse complement.
ATTCCGGCGGCCGCCCCATCAAGCCTGTCATCAGCCGCAAGGCTAAAAACCTCACTGGGGGAATTGTCCGCAAACACCACAATCCAAAGCGGCGAAATGCTACAATTGGCAGCCAAGTATTGGAAAATAATCTGTCTAGAAAATCGGTAAATCCTAACACGATTAAATTCTCTTTTTTCCGCCAGTTGTGATACCGTTTCAAGACTCGCAAGTCGCCGATGTCTTCGCCTTTTTGGTACGCTTGCTGCAATATTTGGGCGATCGCCCCAGCGTCTCGAATACCCATATTCAATCCCTGGCCGCCGACGGGATGGCAGCAGTGGGCCGCGTCGCCAATTAGTGCTAATCTGGGCAAAACGTAGCGATCGCTCTGCATTAACTGCACGGGAAACAAAAAGCGATCGCTCTCCAATTCCAAACGCCCTAAAAGCCCGCCCGTGCGCTGTTCCAACAAAGTCAAAAACTCTTTTTCATCCATTTGTTGCAAAGCTTTTGCTTCCGCGTGCGGTGCTGTCCAAACTACTTGACAGCGGTTCCCAGGTAATGGTAATACTCCCATCGGGCCGCTCGGCCAAAAGCGCTCAAAAGCGATATCATTGTGCGGTTTTTCTGCTTTAATAGTGATAGCAACGCAGGATTGCCAGTATTTCCAGCCGCGAGTGCTGATGTTGGCTTCGGTGCGGATGCGCGATCGCGAACCGTCGGCGGCGACTAATAATTTGGTGCGAATTGTCCGAGTTTCGCCGTTTTGTTTGACTTCTATTTCGGCGCAATCGGTTAAATATTTTACCTCGACTACTTCCGCCGGACAAACCCAACTAAAATTCGGGTTTTTTGCCAAAGATTCTTGCAAAGCTGACAGCATGATTCGGTGCTCGCCAACGTAACCTAAAGCTGCTTTTGGTACGGGCAATTTGCCAGTATTTCCCAAATCCGGGCGGTGGAATTCCACGACGCCTGGATAGTCGCCGTCGCAGAGGCTAATTTGCTCGAAGGTGGTGATTTGCGGCAAGATTTGCTGCCACACGCCGACACCTTCTAAGATCATTCCCGATAGCAGGGTGATTGCATAGGCTTGTTTTTTGGCGGCGGCGGCGGCGGGGAGTTGGGTTTCAATTATTGCGATTTTTAATCCAGAATCTTTTAAGGCGCTGGCTAAGGTGGCCCCGACTATGCCGCCTCCGACGATGGCTATGTCAAAGTCGAGTGTCGGTGTTTGCGTGGAGACTGGTGTTGGAGAAAGTTGGTTTACAGGCATTTTCAAGGGATTTTGTCAAAGTTAATTGGATTGTTACTTTTTTATTGTAAAGAATTATTTCGATTTAGGGCGATCGAGAAGAGGAGGAGAAGGAAAGAGTATCGGCATTCGTGAAAATCAACGGTTTCATATCTATTCCGGTGTAACCGGAATGATATAGAGGACACGGCGCCGTGCCGTTTCCCTACCGTGATTAATTGTAGGGACACGGCACAGCCGTGTCCTGACTGTGGGTAACATTAATTCCGATGCAACCGGATTTGATATCAGACTACGAGATCCAAATGCAAGCCCTGGATGCACTCGCTACCTCAGAAACCCGGTTTCTTCCTATATTTCTCGTCACTAAACGCAAAACTCCTAGAAACCGGGTTTCTCGCCCCTCCGATGGGTCAGCCTTGACACTAATGGCTGCTGACCATTTGCTTTGTTTTTTCCGCAGCCAGCGCTGATACTTTCTGCGAAATGGGAATTTCTATGACAAACTCTGCACCTTCCCCGGGCGCGGAAATACACTGCAATTTGCCTCGGTGTTTTTCAACTATAATCTGATAGCTGATCGACAGTCCCAAGCCTGTGCCTTTGCCGACGGGTTTAGTAGTGAAAAATGGGTCGAATAACTTGTGAATTACTTCTTGATTGATTCCCCTCCCGTTGTCGGCAATCCGAATGGTTACTGTGTCTGAATTCGCACTGGTGCTAATCCGAATTGTCTGGGGGCGAAAAGAGATTTCGATTTCGTTTGAAGAATGATTGTTGTAATCTTCGAGGGCGTCGATCGCATTTCCTAAAAGATTCATAAATACTTGATTGAGCTGACCTACATAGCACTCGACTTTTGGGAACTTGCCGTATTCTTTGATAATCTCAATCGCGGGACGAAGTACATTAGCTTTGATCCGGTGCTGCAAAATTAGCAAAGTGCTTTCGATTCCTTCGTGAATGTCTACTCGCTTCATCTGCGATTCGTCGAGTCTGGAAAAGTTGCGTAAGGATACAACTAAGTCGCGGATGCGATCGGCTCCTACTTTCATTGATTCCAAAATCTTCGTAAAGTCTTCCATTAAGAAATCGATTTCAATATCTTCGGCTGCTTCTACAATTTCCGGAACGGGATTTGGGTATTTTTCCTGGTAAAGGTGGAGCAAACCGAGCAAGTCTGTGGCGTATTGGCTGGCGTGGGTGATGTTGCCGTAGATAAAGTTAATGGGATTGTTAATTTCGTGGGCGACGCCGGCGACTAGCTGCCCGAGAGAAGAGATTTTTTCGGTTTGGATTAGTTGAGTTTGAGCTTGGTGCAACTCGCGGACAGCTTTTTCGAGCTGGGCTGCTTGCGATCGATACTGTCCCTCGGACTGCTTGAGTGCTTCCAAAACTTGGACTCGATCGCTAATATCGGTGTGAGTTCCCACCCACTCGCGAACGCTGCCGTCGGCAGCCAAAAGGGGGACGCCCCGCACCCAGAAGTGTCTGTAGCTGCCGTCTGCGGCCCGCAAGCGGTGCTCGACTTCGTAGAGACTTTGTGTTTCTATGGCGCGCTTCCAAGCTTGTATGGTGCGATCGCGGTCTTCTGGGTGCACTGCTTCTATCCAGTTATCCTTCTCTTTCCAACTCAGACCCGTATAAGCTATCCAATCAGGCTGAGGCTTGTCGAAGATTCCGCTAGCGTTTGTCGTCCAAACCATCTGTGCGGTGGCCATTGCCAGGGATCGGTATCTTTCCTCGCTCAAACGCACAAATTCTTCGGCTTGCCGGCTGGCTGTCACGTCACGCAAAATTGCTGTGAATATGATTTCGCCTGCAACTTCGAGTTTGGAAATAGAAGCTTCGGCTGGAAATTCAGTACCGTCTCGGCGGCGGGCGAAAATTTCTTTGCGGTTGCCCATTTTTCGGGCTTGTTTAACGTTGTTGCCGAAATTGCTGACGAGGTGGCGGTGAGAGGCGGCAAAAGCTTCGGGCAACAGCAGGTTCAGGGATTGCCCGATCGCCTCAGCAGCCGTCCACCCAAAAATCCTTTCTGCACCTTGGTTGAACAGGATAATATTTTGCTCAGCATCCACCGAAATAATCGCGTCGTCGGCAATTTCTACAATTCCGGCGAAACGAGCTTGAGACAGTTGCAGCGCTTTTTCAGCTTGGAAGCGATCGCTGATGTCGCGGGCGATGGTCGAAATGTATGGGAGTTTGCCGTCCGGTGCGGAGTGGGAGATGATGACTTTGCTGACGGGAATTTCGAGTCCCGATGCTGACACGAAGGCTGTTTCTCCGCTCCAAAAGCCCCCGGAAACAGCGGTGGCGATCGCTTGCTTCAAAGTGCTGCGGGCTGACGGTGCCGTGAATTCTGCAACTTGTCGGTTGGATATATCTTCGTTTTCATCTATACCCACCATTTTTCTGCCTGCTTTGTTGATGTAAACGGCGCGTCCTTCGAGGTCGCTGATACCTACAAAATCCGGCGTTGCTTCCAGAATTGCTGCCAGACTTCTGTTGGTGACTTCAGCTTGTTTGCGCTCAGTAATATCCCGAGCGATGCTAACTATACCGCTGATATTTCCTTGCCCGTCCCGGTAAGCGCTTTTTGTTGAAAGAAATGTCCGCAAATGGCCTTTAACTGGCAGTTCTTCTTCGATCGCTTGCGTTTTTCCCGCTGTCATGATTGGGCGATCGGTTTTCCTAATATTGTCCGCAATTTCCGCCGGAAATAACTGGCTGTCATCTCTGCCGATAATTTCATCTACCGATTTGCCAATGATACTCGCTCCCGCAGCATTTAGCATCATGTAACGGCCCTGAATATCTTTGACAAATAGGGCTGTAGGCGTACTGTTTATGACTGTCAGCAATAGGTTGTAGTTATTTTGGAGCGCCTGCTTTGTTGTTTGACTGTCGAGAATTTGCTGCTGCAATTGCTCGTTGGCGAGTTGCAGTTGGAGAGTCCGTTTCTCAACTTGAGTTTCTAAGTCTGATTTAGCTTTCCTCAGTTCCAGTTCCGCTCGATAGCGCTTCCGGTCGGCGGTGCAGAGAGTTTTGGCATTCTGCCAAATCAGAACTGTAAAAATAATCACGTTCAATACGCTTAACAGCGATATCCCTACCTCCGGCGTGTAGGCTTGTAACCGCTGTCCCGAGAGGATGAAATAACCGACTAAAGGCGGGATAATGATTGCCCGTGGCAACAAGCGCCTCGCCATGATGCCGCCTGCGCGATCGCTCGCAATTACTGCTATCAATCCTCGGTCTGGATTCGTAAATAAAATGCCCAAGCTCAGCAACATAAATGCTGCGGACGTGTGCAAAGCCATGCCTGTATTATCGCCAATCCTGTAAAATAAAGCTTTGCCGTAGAGGTAGCCTATCAAACCCATATATGCAATTAAAAATGCACCACAGCTTGAGATTTGAATCCGCAGGTATTTAGGGCGACGTTCTGACAGCCGCAGCAGGGATATTCCCAGCAATAAAAAAGCAGCAGCAGTATTCGGTGCCATCCGTCCTGGTGTTCCGGGAATTGTCAAGGCGTTACTCTCTTTAAATAGCAGTTGGTCGATGCCTAAGTCTAAATTAAAGCTATATTGAATTAGGGTTGAAAGGCTAATTAATATAATTAAAAATGAACAGCTATAAATTAAAAAGTTAGTAATTGTTTGATGCTTTGTTGCTATTAATTCTGCGCGCCGTCGCTGTTGGATGAACAGAGAACACCCCCCAAAAATAAAGCAGATCGCAGTATTGGCTTTCATTGTCACGAGTCCGGGCAGAATGCTCTTTAAGAGTTGCACATCGAATATCCAACCCAAAAGGACTGTACAGCCGATCGCGATTACTGCAACACTAGCTTTTTTGGAAAAAGACTGGACTGCCGCAATGGCAGTTGAGGACCTTTGCACTTGTTTTGCTGGTTCAAAAAGTTCCAATTTCTCGATCCCTCAAATTATTTGGGTTCTTACGTATCCACGGTAACAATAAACACTGTAGGTAGATTGTTTCCCGCTATACAAAGCTGCTTAAGGTTTTCTTAAAACTGTTAAGCATAAAATATGAATTATTTTATCTAACTTGAGAAATATAGTCAACTGAGGGTTTAAGGCTCTTATTTAGAAAGCATTCGGCAGAATTTAATAATTTTTCTTGCTTGTAAGTTAAAACAAAAAATTCCTTGTTCCTTGTTCCGTCTCCCTTCGATCTCGGAAATTAGCGCCCGATTCATTGGCAAGACCGAGTGTTTTTACTCAGTCCATTGAGGGATAATGGTAGCGGATGAATCTATCGGCAACAATATCGCTTGCATTGTAAATCGGCTGATGCGGCTGTGGGAAATGCGATCGGCAAAAAAGTTACGCTAAACTGTTCTTTAAAAAACTTGACAATATGCACTAAATCGCTTATATATCTTATCTTAAAAAATTTTGCTACAATCCTCAATCTTATACCAATTATTAACCAGAACCCGGTAAGGACACGGCAATGCCGTGTCCCTAAAGATGCTCGCGTACAATGGTGCTGGGTTTCGTTCTTCAACTAATGACAACAGTCAACTGACAACAGTCAACAGTCAACTGACTACTAACTGCTAACTCCCAAGTTTTGAAGTGCTTCCAAAGCTTCGGTTGCTGAGGGGTAACGCTGGGGGAAAGCGTACAGCACCATCTGGTCTAAAACGCGAGCCAACGCCGGAGTGACAATTGCATTTTTCTCCCAGATGAGATTGCCTAAATTATCAACTCTGAGTTGTTTCGGGCGCATTCCTGTCAAGGCTTGAATCCCGATGATCCCGACAGCATAAATGTCGCTGCAAAATTTCGGCGAGCCGATGGCTTGTTCGGGGGGAATGTAGTCTTGCTGAGTACCGCCGCGCGATTTCGTTTGACCGATGCTGTTTTGTGAAGTGTTGATTTCTTTAACGGCCCCAAAGTCAATTAATACAATCTTGCCATCTGATGTCCGCCTGATTAAGTTTTGAGGGTGAACGTCGCGGTGAATTACATCTTGTTTGTGAACAAAAACAAGCACTTCCAAGATATCTTTCAACAAAGCGATAACCTGATGTTCTTTCCAGGGTTGACCTTCGATTAGTTCTTGATACAATGGTTGCCCTTCGATGAATTGATAGACTAAATAAAAATATCCATCTTCTTCAAAGCGAGCTAACAATTCTGGTATCCGATCGTGTTGGCCCAATCGATATAAAACCCGCGTTTCTCGATCGAATAACTGGCTGGTTCTTTCCGACTGGCTTTTCAGGCGCTTGACAAGGCAGAAAGGGCGATCGGGCAAGTTTTCATCTTCAGCGAGATAGGTGTCGCTGTACTCCGTGCTCACCAAATGTTCCGTGATTCGGTAACGCATCCGCATCAATTTTCCCAATAGCGGATCGGTAGGTTTATCTAGTGGTATGCCTTTTTGTACAGCTCTCATGATGCAGTCCCAAAGATTTGCTCCGACTACTTTTTCTTCTTGCCCAATAATTTCTGCTTGCTTCAGTACCTTGGTGAGGTCTTTCCACAAGTTGTAGCCGACATAACGCCCCAGATAGCCCACGCAGTACCCGCGGGCGATCGGATCGTTTTCCTGAATTTCTTTATAGGTCCAACACTGTAAAACACCGCGAATTATCGACTGCTCCAATCGAGTTAGGTGTTCTCCTTTTTGTTGGTATACCAAATAATCTAAGAAATTGATGGCTTCGTCTACTGTCATAATTTCATGCTTTAAACTAATTGTACTCAAGCTGACCATTTTTTTGCTCCTAATTCCGATTTTTATAGTTGCGATATTGGGGCCGGCGCTTAAGCGCAACTACAAACTGATTTTTATGGGCTGTGGTGTAATTACTGTTATATAGGATTTAGCTGAATATGGCTAACTTGTCTAACTATCGCAATATATTTTTACAAATATGACTTTTATGACTTTAAGTTATGAACTTTATGAATTGACTCGATCGGTAGTTTGTTTAATTATACCAATTACAACTTTTAACTAGGGAATATATTCCCGAATTAGCCGATCGCAGATTTAACTGTACCCAATTTAAGCAAAATCTTCAGAGGTGTATTATGGCAAGCTTAATGACTCAAACAGTTACAAAGTCGATCGCATTTATCGACAGTGCCGTACCAGAATCCCAAGTCTTAGCCAACGGCATCAACCGAGAAATCGAAGTCATTCCACTAGATTCCTGCCGCAGTGGCATCGCACAAATTACCGAATCTTTGGAAAATCGCGGTGTCTCAATAATTCACATAATTTCCCACGGAGCACCGGGTTGCTTGCAATTGGGCAGCAGCAACTTGAATGCAGATAGCATTGAGTGCGATCGCATTTCTTTACAGCAGTGGTTTTCGACACAAATGGGCGCGAGCGAAAATTCGCTATCCCCAAGCCCTGCGGAAGAAAGAATTCAACCAGAAATTCTGCTTTATGGTTGCCAAGTAGCAGCAGGCGACACAGGTATGGCCTTTGTCAAAAGGCTGAGCGAACTAACTGGGGCTAGCGTTGCCGCCTCCCAGAATCTGACAGGAAATGCGGCCAAGGGTGGCGATTGGAAACTCGAAATGAAAACCGGAAAAATCAAAACACCTTTAGCCTTGAAACCAGAGGTATTAGCCACTTACAGCCACGTTCTCTCACTCTTTAAAGTTACTGACTACGATCCCATAAATTATGCTAGTAATGTCATCGCCGGAGACTTTAACGGTGACGGTAAGGCTGACATAGCTGCTATGGATATTGGGTCAAACAACATTAGCATTTTCTTTGGAAATGGCAATGGGACATTTAACTTTGGCCCCACAACTAATTTAGGAGTAGCACCTTACGACTTTTTTACAGGAGACTTTAATGGTGACAAAAAGCTTGATTTAGGCATTACGAACTTGAGTTCTAAAAACTTTTCTGTCTTATTAGGAGACGGCAAAGGTAGCTTTAGTCCACCCACTAACTTGAATTTGGGTTCGGCTTTCAACTTCGTCTTTTGGGGAGACTTTAAAAGTGATGGCAATCTTGACTTAGTTAGTGTTGACTCCGAATCAAATAAGATATCTATATTGTTGGCAGATGGCAAAGGTGGCTATGGTAAACCGACTGATATTAGTGTAGGACAATTTCCCAACGACATCGTTGTGGCAGATTTTAATGGTGACCAAAAAGTCGATTTAGCAACTTCAAATAAGAACTCTAATAATGTTTCCGTACTTTTAGGAGATGGTAAAGGCAGTTTCGCTCAAGCCATGAACTTTAATGTCGGAACATCCCCCACTTCTATAGCTGTCGGAGACGTAAACAACGACGGTAAGCTGGACTTAGTAACTGCAAATAGTGCCTCTAACAGCATTTCTATTTTATTTGGAGATGGCAATGGCAGCTTTGGTTCTACCACTAATTACGAGTCAGCAATTAGCCCATATTCAGTTCGTTTGGCAGACTTTAACGACGACCAAAAACTCGATCAATTGGTTTCTAATGCCTATTCAAGTATCATTGTGTGGGGAGACGGTACGGGTGGCTTTAATACTTACTCTGAAGTTCCTTACGCTGGTATTAACACTCAAATCATAGACATTAACGCAGACAACCAGGCCGATATAATTGGCAACAGTCTTGGCGACATCAGAGTTTTGCTGAACAATCCAGAAGCAAATTCGGCAATTTCTTACGCTATTACTGTCAATCCTGCTAGCGCACTTGAAGGCAATACAGGTTCTAAACCTGCTACTTTCACTGTGACTCGCAGCGGTAGCACTGAATTGAGTAGTAGTGTTGATTATGAGATTACTGGCAATGCTACTCTCCCCACTGAGTACGATAATATTAGTGGAAATTTTAAGGCGACTGGTCCCAAAGGTAAGATTAAATTCAGTCCGGGTGAAACATCTAAAATCATGGTTATAGATGTTGCGGGCGATCTAGTACCAGAAAGTGATGAAAACTTTATCATTACTTTGTCAAATCCGATTGCACCAGGCCCGAAACCTACGATTACTACTCCTACCGCTAAGTATACGATCGTAGATGATGACACTACAACACCAACACCAACTCCAACACCAACTCCAACACCAACACTAACTACTCCAACTCCAACACCAACTCCAACACCAACACTAACTACTCCAACACCAACTCCAACACCAACTCCAACACCAACACTAACTACTCCAACACCAACAGAAACTACGTTAACTACTCCAACTCCAACTCCAACTCCAACTAAGCCAACTACTCCAACTATAACTAACCGCCCGCCGCAGCTAAACGAAGACCCAGAAACAACTCCCTGGCGCTTCAGCACTCTGAGAGTCAGCAAATCGTCGTCTCAAATTGAGTATACGGTTCCAGAAAAAGCATTTACAGACCCAGATTCGGGCGACAAACTGACTTATTCAGCAACTCTAGAGAACGGTCAACCTTTACCGAATTGGCTGACTTTCAATCCCACTACTCGTACTTTCAGCGGCGACAATACTCAAGCGAAGTCTCTGAATATTAAGTTAACTGTCACCGACAAAGCTGGTGCAACTGCTAGCGATGTCATTCTGTTAAGAACTCGTCAAAAGGGTGCGGTTGTTGATGGTTATATTGAGGGTGCGACTATCTTTTTTGATGCCAACAAAAACGGGGTAAAGGATGCTAGCGAACCGTCGGCAACGACTGATGCTAATGGCGAATACGAACTCGATATCCCAGACAGTTTTGATACGAACAAAAATGGCAGTTTTGACCCAGAAGAAGGCAATTTAGTTGCTTTTGGCGGGACGGATACTGCGACAGGTTTGCCACTGGAAACGCCTGTTTCTGCACCTGCGGATGCTACTGTCGTCACTTTGTTAACCAGTTTGGTAACTGATTTGATGGCTGGGGGAATGACGCAGAGTGAAGCCGAGTCAAAAGTTAAATCTACTCTGTCTATTCCTGCGGGAGTTGACTTGATCGACTTAGATCCGATCGCATCTACAGCCAAAAATGAACCGGGTGGTGTTGAAACTTTAGTCGCCATGACAAAAGTCCAAAACGTGATTACCCAAACCAGCAGCCTCATAGACGGTGCATCTACGGCGGACAATGCTGCGATCGTCAAAGCTGTTGTCGGGGCAATTAACAGTAAAATTCAATCCGGCGGTTCCCTCAATTTGAGCGATTCGGCACAGGTAGAAAGCATTATCCAGCAATCTGTTGCCAACGTCAAACAAGTTGATAGCAATCTCAACACTCAAAAACTTTCCCAAATTACCCCGGAAGCGGCGAAGGTAATGGCTGAGGCAAATCAAAGCACGGATAAAGTTAAATCTAAATTTTTGCCTGAGTTTATTCCCTCGGAAATTGCCAAAGTCCAAAAGGTGACATTAGGTGAAAGTTCGATCGCCCTGGAAGAAGCGGGCGCTGGCACAAAACCAATCGCACAGGTAGTTTCCGAAAATACGGGCGAATCTTTGAGTGCCAAAATTCAAGGTAATCCAGCACCTTCTCAACCCGCTGTTCCGGTTGTGCAAGGTGATGTGGAACTTGTCAATACTTCTCCTGAAATTCTCGGTGATGAGGGCAAAAATCTTGTCGGTACGGATGATAGCGATACTTTAATCGGCGGCAGCGGTAACGATTTTATCAGTGCCCGAAAAGCTAGCGATTCCCTTGATGGTGACGGCGGTAATGACAGCATTTACGGTGGGCGGGGACTCGATACGCTGACAGGTGGCAGTGGTGATGATATCCTATTTGGAGGCCGCGGTGCTGACAGTTTGGACGGCGGTATCGGCAATGACAGTTTGTACGGTGGCAAGGGAGATGATACTTTGCTTGGCGGTTTGGGAGATGATTTTCTCAGCGGCGAAAATGGCAACGATTTTCTGATTGGAGGTAGCGGGAGCGATCGCTTTTTGTTAACTTTAGGTAACGGCTCGGATACGGTGGTTGATTTTGAGGTGGGTAGCGATAAATTTGCGCTCGATAACGGTTTAACTTTCCAGCAGTTGGAAATTAGTCAAACTGCGGGACGAACAGTGCTCAAAGTTATATCCACCAATCAAGTTTTGGCAACTGTGACTGGGTTGAATAGTTCGATTACTGCATCGGATTTTGTGTTGCTTTAGATTTAACTCCAGCGTAGGGGCAATCCTGTGGTTGCCCTTCTAAATGAGGTCGGCACTAAAAACGAATCATTTGTTAAATCACTTTTACCGGGAGGAGCATCATGTTTAAATTTGGAAAAATGACCCTAGTATTCATTACCGCATCTGTTGCTATTTTGCTGCCAGTTGTTCGGACTACCGCACAAGAAACCAGCAGCGAATTCAGTCAACTGCAAACTTTATTAGAAGCGAAGAAATGGGACGATGCCGATCGCGAAACCGTCTCTTTACTCCGCAACAACCCCACGTCTTGTCCGAACCTCCGCGCGATCGACCAATTGTGGATGCAACACAGCAATAATAAATACGGCTTCACTCCGCAGTTAGAGATTTGGCAACAGACGGGGAAGGGTTTAAATTGTCAAACTTGCGAAGAAGAAATTAAAGAATTTAGCAAAAAGGTAGGATGGAAACTTGACTCGCGAGAAACTCCTCTGCTAGGGGATTTTCCCGCTCAGTACCCAACTGTTGCTGCATTAGGTTGGCAAAGCTACGTTGGTAGAGATACAAGTTTTTTTGGCGATCGGCGTAATACATGGCAAGCGTCGAAAGTTCAAGGTTATAACTTGTTCTCTACTTTTGCTAATTGCGGCAAGTAAGTAGACAAACCTAAAAAAACAGAATACTCAGATACCCGACTTCTTTAAGAAGTCGGGTATCTAAAGCGAGAGGTCGTTTTACGTTCTTTTGCTTTCATACTTCTGCTTCTTTTAAAAAGCGGGTTTTGCTGAATACAGGTATGAATTAAAAATTTCCCAATTGCTATGGGCCAAGTATGGTGAGTTTTGTAACGTTGGAGAAAAGTTTATTCATACCTGTATTCAGCAACGCCATTTATAGAACACAGGCAAGATGTCTGTTCCACAAATATAGAATAAGAAATAACAATCAACAGTCAACAGTCAACAGTCAACAGTCAACTACTTAATCTTATTTACATAGCCCCACAAACTATAATCGCGACTCAACCAACCCCGGAAAAAAGCCATCTGAGTTGGATCTTCTTGCACCCGTTTGTAGCGGTAAATAATTCGTTCATTAATCATTTGCAGGGCGGTATTTCTGTTATTTGCCCCTTTCAGCGCTTCCTTGGTGCGCGAGTCAAAAACTCCCGTTTGCGGCAATCCTAATGCTTGCTGGAGAAAGGTAATAGAGTTATTAATACCGAAATTAACGGCGGTGTCAAACATGACGATCGCCAAAGCCGGCTGCATCGTGCCCGAGAGGCTCGAATCCCAGTAATATTGATAAATTTCTAGGAGCTCTGCTTCCGACATCTGCGTCACGTCGAGAGGCGGAAGCCCTCGACTGTAGCGGTAAGCGTTGTATTCCGTTTGCAAGACACCCCGATAAGTTCTGCCGCCCTTATCGGCTGGGTGATTGCTGAATCCGCCCTCAAAATAGAGGGTGAAATAAAGAGCCGTTTGAAATAATTTCTGCCGAAAGCTGGCTGTCTGCTGCTGTGCGAACGTCTTTTGGGCAAAGGGTAAGGGAATTGCTAAGGTTAACAAGAGTATCCCCAGCAGGAGGTTTGGTTTCCACTTGATGTTCTGTTGGCGCTGTGTCGCTTGCTTGTCGCTCATAAATTCTCTGTGACGATCGCCCGTAGTTCCGCTAAAACTGCTACTCTGCAAAATAATATAGATTCAACCTTTAACTTGATAGCACAGATAGGCCGCCAAATGAATTCCGATTTTCGCAACCAATCCGAAACACCCCAATTTGAGGATGCTGCATCGCTGACAGTCGTTGCAGAAACCTATTACTCTCAAGGCAATTTAGCAGCAGCCGTCGCTGCTTGTCGCCGAGCTCTGGAATTGCAACCGGATTGGGCGGCGGCTTACGTGACAATGGGCAATGTGCAGCAAGCAAGCGGGCAAATTGAGGAAGCGATGCGGTTTTATTCCGAGGCGATCGCCCTGAATCCCGATTTTGCTGAGGCTTATGCTAATTTGGGCAGTATGCTCTACAAACAAGGGCGTTTGGTGGAGGCGATTGTCAATTACGAAAAGGCGATCGAACTTAAACCGAATTTGGCTGCTGCTTACTGGAATTTGGCAGGAGCACTGAAGCAGCAGGGGCAGCCGGATGCAGCGGTAGCATACGAGCAAAAAGCTCTCGAACTCAATCCCCATCTGGCTGAGGTAGATTTTCACTTAAATTTAGGAGATAAATTAGCACGGCAAGGGAAGTTAGATGAGGCGGTGGCTGCATGGCAGCAGGCGATCGCATTCAAACCCGATTTAGCCGAAGCATACTGTCAAATTGGCATAGTTTTGCGCCACCAAGGCAAATTTAAAGACGCAATACCCAACCTTCAAAAAGCCCTAGAAATTAAACCAGATTTTATTTCGGCTCACCAACATTTGTGCGGCATCCTCAGAGATACTAGCGATTTAGCGGCCGCGCGGCAAGCCGTTCACAAATACAGCCAAATGTGTGCCGAAACCGATCCAATTATGACCGCGATTTACTTCGTGAGCACCTATCAAGTGTCGGGATTGAATCAAATTGCGGGCGATCGATTTTTAGAGCTAGAGTCGTACTTGCAGCAAAACTTAGCAACCGCTAGTTCGGTAGAAATTAAATCGCTTTATGCAAACTTCTTATTCAGCACGCCCTATTTGCGAGATGACTTGGCGGCGAACTCAAAACTTTACAGATTAATTGCCCAAAAGTATATCGACCAATGTATCAAACCTAATTTTTCTCAACCCGCAAATTACACTTTCAAACCAAATGCCCCATCCAGCAAGTTAAAAATCGGCTTTTTGTCCAATCACTTCAGCCGCCATTCTGTAGGTTGGTGCAGCGCTGACATCATTCGCGAATTGTCAGACATCACACCCAATTTGTATTTGTACGCTTCCGAAAGAATTGTTCCTGACGATCGCACTGAGCAATTTGAAAGTTTGGGCAAACTGACTTTCCCGAAAACTTACCCGAACGGACTTGCCAATTCGGCAGAAATTATCGACCAAATTCAGCAAGATGAATTGGACGTTTTAGTCGATTTAGATTCTCTCAGCGTACCAGTTAACGCTGACATTCTCTACCAAAAACCCGCACCAGTTTGTGTTTCGTGGCTCGGATTTGACGCCCCTTACATATCCCCAGAAAATTACTTTCTTACAGACTGGCACTCGCACCCAACCGGGCGGGAAAAATATTATGACGAGCAGCTAATTAGGATGCCTGATTCCTTTGTAGCCGTGTCAGGATTTCAGAGATATGGAGTCGATCCGGTTGCCTTGAGAAAGTCGAATCGGATCGGTTTGGATCAGATAGTTTACCTGTGCGTCGCTCCCGGCCGAAAATTTAATCGCGAGTTGGTAAAAGCACAAGTTGCAATTCTCAAACAAGTGCCGAACAGTATTTTAATTCACAAAGCTTTAGGCGATGCTGCGGTGTTTGAGGGTGCCTATCACCAAGCTTGCGAAGCTGAAGGAGTCGGCAGGCACCGAATTAAGTTTTTGCCGAGGTTTGCTACTGAGGAAGAACACAGAATTATCTATTTGTTGGCCGATGTTTTGTTAGATTCTTATCCTTACAACGGAGGCACTCACACTTTAGAGGCTTTGTGGTTTAATTTGCCAGTGGTGACTCGCACAGGAGAGCAGTTTTTGTCGAGAATGGGTTATTCGTTTTTGCAGGCTTTGGGAATTGAAGCTGGTGTGGCTTGGTCTTGGTCGGAATATGTGGAAGTGGGTGTAAAATTGGGTAAAGATAGTGAATTGAGAAACGCAATTAAAGCACAGTTGGTGAAATCTAAAGGTGCAGCCAATTTATCGCCCCTGTGGAATGCGAAAAAGTTTGCTGGTGATATGTATGCGGTGTTGGAAAAATTGTGTAAAATCAATTTTGAAAAGTAGGGACACGGCATTGCCGTGTCCTACTCCCCGCGCCGGACACGGCATTGCCGTGTCCCTACAATTAATCGGGCGATGGTTACATTTTTCATCAAGGAAGATAGATTATTTTGGGGTAGGGAAACGGCATTGCCGTGTCCTCGGTTGCCTATCGTTCCGATGCCAAGGTCAACGATATCATTCCTCATCTCAAATCTCAAATTTAAAATGGTATGACTTCAACACTGCAAACTATTAAGTTTTTGAAACAGCCGACTTCGGAAGCTTGGGTGCAACAGGCGATCGCCCATTTGGATACCATCTTATTAGACCATTCTCACTGCGAGCGGAAAGCGGCGGGAGTAGCGTTAAATTTAATGTTTCGCTACCCAGCAAGGGAAAAATTGGTGAGGATGCTAACGGCGATCGCCCGCGAAGAATTAGAGCATTTCGAGCAAGTCAACCAGCGGTTAGAAAAGCGCAGCATTGCTTTAGGCCCTTTGGCTGCACCTCCCTACGGGGCCGGTTTGTCCGCCCAAATTCGCAAGCAGGAACCGGAGAGACTTTTGGATTCTTTGTTGGTTTCTGGTTTGATAGAAGCGCGCAGTCACGAACGGTTGGGGCTGCTGGGCGATCGCTGTCCCGACGCGGAATTAGCTAAGTTTTACCGCAGTTTGATGGCTTCGGAAGCGCGCCATTACGGGGTATATTGGATTTTGGCA
The DNA here is from genome assembly GCF_036702515.1 of Microcoleus sp. BROC3. Taxonomy (NCBI): domain Bacteria; kingdom Bacillati; phylum Cyanobacteriota; class Cyanophyceae; order Oscillatoriales; family Microcoleaceae; genus Microcoleus; species Microcoleus sp. BROC3. The sequence goes on along the minus strand of NZ_JAUBTQ010000005.1, from coordinate 112,515 downwards.
ACAACTTATTTCGATCGGGATATTGTGATGCAGAGGTTGGAGGAATTATCATTAGTAGAGAGCGAGTTGCTGGCAAGTCTTCATCCCGAACCGAGAATTCACAGTTAAAATCTAGGTGCATTTAAAGACTGTAAAATACAAAAAACAACTAATTTTACAGTTGCTCAAGTCAAAAAATAAATATACGTTGCAACAACCCATGAAAACCCAACATCTGGATTTTTTAATTCGTTCCTGGGAAACGCGCGATCGCGCTGAGGCGTTCTATTTAATTAGGGATGTTTTAGCAGAGTACGGTTTAAAATGCGAACCTCACGGGGCCGATCGAGATGTCTATGATGTAGAACTACATTATCATAATCAAGGCGGCGAATTTTGGGTAGTTGAACGCCAGGGTAAAATAGTGGGTACGGCGGCTTACTATCCGATTGAGCGCGGAAATAATGCTGTGGAAATTCGCAAAATGTATATTTTGCCAGCAGCAAGAGGACAAGGTTTGGGGAAATTTTTACTGCAAGAATTGGAAAGTAAAATTATTGCTCGCGGCTTTGAGGAAATCTGGATAGAAACTGCCAGCATTCTCAAAGAAGCTGTGAAAATGTACGAAAATAGTGGATATCTACCGACAACTGGTGTGGAGACGCCAAGGTGCGATCGGGTTTACGTAAAATCTCTAGGTATAAAAAAGCTATAATAAGGTTTGGTTTTTGTAAACAATGATTAATTTACTCAGCTTCAATCCACAACAGCAAATAGTTGTTTGGCGAGGCATTTCTGCCTTAATTTTCTGCCTTACTTTTGTACTGATTGGTTATTTTTTGATAGCGCTGCCCCTACCCCTATTAAATACCCCAGAGTCGCGCCTAATTTTCAGCCTTCGCTGCCAAATTTTTCCGGTACTGATGTTATTTGCAGGCATAGTTGCAGTTGGTAATGGTAGATTTACCAGCCCAGCCATCAACCCTTTAGCGAATGCCGAATCAGAAGCAATGCGGATTCATTTGCGTTATCTGAACAACACTCTAGAGCAATTTGTGCTGTTTTTTGTAGGCAGTTTAATCCTTTCTACCTTTTTAGATACTTACAGCATCAAGCTGATTCCAATTTTGGCAACTTTGTTTGTTTTGGGAAGAATAGCGTTTTGGATAGGCTATCTCAAAGAGCCGATAGAACGAGCTTTTGGCCTGGGAGTTACTCTGTATCCTACTATTGCCGTACTAATTTATGATGCCTACCGCGTACTATTTTTCAATAGCTGAGGTATTTGAGATTTTTTGGAAATAAGACTTATGCTTTGATTAGTCCTGTGAAACCCTAAAACTATGAGAAAAACAAATGACTATCCGCACAGAAAACTCTCAATCTCAAAATCATGCTACCAACAAATTGCTAGACGGCCCTAAAGAAGCTAGAGTTGTTCAGACAGTGCAGGGACTTTTAAATCCTCTGTATTATTTAGATAGTAATTATCAGCGCTACGGCGATTTTTTTACCAGCAAATTCAGCAACTTTCCGCCCCAAGTAATTATTAGCAATCCTCAAGCAATTCAAGAAATTTTTACATCCGATTCCCAACTCTTTGAATCCGGTACTGTAAATCAGATAGGGCTACCTTTAGTAGGATCGAATTCGTTATTTTTATTAGATGGCGCTCGACATTTGCAGCAGCGCAAACTTTTAATGCCACCTTTTCACGGTGAACGCATGAAAGCTTACGGACAAATCATCCGCGATACAACCGAAAAAGTAATTAATAATTGGACTCCTGGTAACTCGATTATCGCGCAATCAACTATGCAGGAAATTTCCTTGGAAGTAATTCTGCACACGATTTTCGGGCTGAGCGAAGGAGAACGCTACCAGCAAATTCAGCAATTAATTACTAATATGTTTAGCCTGTTTAGCAATCCATTAAGCGCTACCTTTTTGTTTATCAAGTCGTTGCAAAAAGATTTAGGTGCTTGGAGTCCGTGGGGAGGATTTATTCGACAAAGACAGCGTTTAGATGAACTGCTTTATCAAGAAATCCGCGATCGCAAAACTCAGTCTGAACCATTGGGCGAAGACATCCTGAGCTTGTTAATTTCAGCTCGTGACGAAGCGGGACAGCCGATGAGCGACGTTGAATTGCGGGATGAATTAATGACAATCTTATTCGCAGGACACGAAACTACAGCCACAGCTTTAGCCTGGGCTTTGTATTGGATTCACTACATCCCAGAAGTCCGTGAAAAACTGCTGCAAGAACTCAATTCTATTGATGTCGAAAATTGCGAGCCGGCGGAAATAACCAAACTCCCATATTTGAATGCTGTATGTTGCGAAACGCTGCGGATTTATCCGATGCTATTTTTTGCATTTCCGCGCCTTCTGCAAGCTCCGATGCAGTTAATGGGTTATAAGATTCCCCAAGGAATGATACTTTCCACCTGCATTTATTTGGTCCACCATCGACCGGATATTTACCCGGAACCACAATGTTTTAAACCAGAACGTTTTCTAGAAAGGCAATTTTCGCCTTACGAATATTTGCCGTTTGGGGGAGGAAACCGCCGCTGTATTGGCACGGCATTTGCAATGTTTGAAATGAAGTTAGTAGTGGCGAAAGTGCTGTCACGATACTCTTTAGAACTTGCAGAAAATCGCGCGGTTTTGCCCGTACACCGCAGTTTTACAATGGCACCGGCTGGTGGTGTGCGTCTGGTGGTAAAGGGTAGGATTTGAATCCTATCAAATTCGGTCGTTCGAGCACAGATGATATGATACCGATACAAGGGGTTTTAATTTATATTTTGCCGCAGAGGAATCTCGATCGCAAATTCGGAACCTTCTCCCAGTACAGAATGGCAAGAAAGCTTGCCGCCGTGTTTTTCTACTATAATAGAGTGCGAAATCGCCAATCCTAAGCCAGTTCCTTTACCAATGGGTTTAGTAGTGAAAAACGGGTCAAACAAGCGCTTTTGCACATCTTCGCTCATGCCAGGGCCGCTGTCAGCTATCCAGATGGCAACGCTGTTATTGTCGGTTACTTGGGTGCGAATCGTAATTGCGAGATTTTTGGCGGTGCGATTGGGTTCCTTTATCTCCATTTCCAATGCGTCTAGCGCATTGCTCAACAAATTCATAAATACTTGATTTAACTGACCGGGATAACATTCAACTAAAGGCAAATTACCGTATTCTTTAATCACATTAATTGTCGGGCGATCGGCTTTATGTTTCAGGCGGTTTTGCAAAATCAGCAGCGTGCTTTCAATGCCTTCGTGAATGTCAACTTGTTTTTTTTCTGCTTCGTCAAGTCTTGAAAAAGTTCGCAGGCTCAAAACTATGTCGCGGATGCGATCGGCTCCAACTTTCATAGATGCTAAAATTTTCGGTAAATCTTCAATAAGATAATCAATTTCAAAGTCTTCCCTTGCATCTACAATTCTTGCGCTAGGCTGCGGGTATTCCTTCTGGTAAAGTCGCAGCATTTTTAGCAAGTTTTGAGTGTATTCGCTGGTGTAGCTGAGATTGCCATAGATAAAATTAACCGGGTTGTTAATTTCGTGGGCGACACCTGCTACTAACTGTCCCAAACTAGACATTTTTTCACTTTGAATTAATTGAGTTTGGGTACGTTGGAGTTCGCGCAAAGTTTCTTCTAGCTGTTGAGTTTGAGCTTGAGCTAGTCGGGCCGCTTTGCGGGTTTGGGTGTAGAGTTCGGCGTGGTCGATCGCGATCGCAATTTGAGCGACCACCGCTTGCATCAGTTCGACTTCAGAGTCGCTCCAATTTCGCACGGACAGGGTTTGATAGCAGGTAATCACCCCAATATCGCCGGCAGCAGTATGAATTGGCAGCGACAGCACTGAGTTAAATTTTGAAGCCTGGAAAAGTTGGCGCAATTCTACATCTTCAAAAGTGCTGACATCATCAATTCGCAGAATTTCTCGCCGCAAAATCTGTCGCACAGCAAAACAAGATTTGTCGTCTATAAGATAAGTGCCGAGAATACTCGGCAAATCTGCATTCTTGGCTTCAAAAGTTACGTCCCAAACCGGAGGATTGTTGTTGGGGCGATACCAAGTGAAAATGCACCAATCTAGGTACATCAGATTGCGAATTTCTTGAACTGCGGTTGCTAAAATTGTGTCTAAATCTAAAGAAGTGCGGATTTGGTTGGCAATTTGATTGAGCAGTTGTTCTCGCTGAGCTTGCTGTCTGAGGGCTTGTTCCGATCGCACTAAAGTTTCTTCTGCAAGTTTGCGATCCGTTAAATCTTGGAGGACTGCTTGGATAATTTTTTGATTTCCCACTTCGATGATTGTCAGCACGACTTCTGCGGGAAAATCAGTACCGTCTAAACGCCGGTGAACCCAATCAAAGCGGTGGTTTCCCCGCTCAAAAGCGAGATCCATCATTTCGTTAACCAAGCTCAAAGAATCTCTGCCGTTGGGTTGGAAAGGAGGCGAGAGTTTGCCAGGGTTTTGGCCGTACAACTGTTGCGCGGTGGTGCAGCCGAATAGTTTTAGGGTGGCTGTGTTGGCATCGGTGATGGCATTGTCACATAACATAAAAACAGGCAAACTGGTTAATTCGTAGAGCGATCGAAATTTGGCTTCCGACTGCTGCAATGCGGCTTCTGTTTGCTTGCGATCGGTAATGTCGGCAACCATTGCCAAAGCGCCCACATAGCGTCCCTGTTTGTCGGCCAATGAATTAGTAGAAACCATCGCCCACAAGTCGCTGCCGTCTCGGCGACGGAACTTAAAATCGAGCTGTTCGCGAATTCCTTCACGGCGGCGTTCGAGACTGACTTGTGCGAGCGCGATGCCTTCTGCATCCATGAAAGCAAATAGGGGCTGTCCGATCATTTCCTCTGGAGTGCAGCCGAGCATATCGGCCATTTTTTGGTTGACAAAAGTAGTTTTACCATCCGTATCTATCATCCAAATTCCTTCGTCTGCTGTCTCGACAATGCACCTGTATTTTTCCTCGCTTTCTCTGAGCGCTTCTTCTGCTAATTGGCGAGCCGTAATGTTTTGAGTCATTAGCAATCCGCCGATAATTTCTTGCCGTTCATTTCTGACTGGCAAAGCATAACCGAGGTAAACGCGATCGCTGTAAAAAATTTCTGTAACAACTGTTTCTCCTGCCAGTGCCGCCCGATAAGTTGGCTCCAGCTCAGCGCAAACATCTGGCTTGAATACTTCCCAGATTGTCTTGCCTTCCATCAATTCTTTGGAAAGCCCCACTGCTGCTAATTCTGTACCTTCTACCAGCGTGTAACGCATTTCTGCATCGAACAACATTACTGCACCGTTAGGAAAGTTGCTTGCCATAGTGCGGTAAAGCTGTTCGCTTTTTTGCAGCGCAGCTTCTGCTTGTTTGCGATCGCTAATGTCAACTACGACTGCACCTATGCCGAGAGCCTCGCCATCTTTGTCTAGCAATGGAAAATAAGAGCCTGTCAGGTGTCGGACAAACCCAGGCTTTCTGGGATTGTCACCACTGATATCGATATTAATTAAGGGTTGTTTTGTTCTCAAAATTTGTTCGTACAAAGGCTCTATTATTGGAGCCATATTCGGCAATATTTCGCGTACAGTCTTGCCGATGTGAGCTGCTGGACTCAGGCAATTTATTTCTGCTAATAATTGATTAATTTGCACGTAGCGCAATTGCGAGTCCAAAATGCAAAGTCCCGCCGGCGCCTCCTTTAAAAAGGCATCAAATAGTCCTTGTCTTTGTGCTAATTCTTGTTCTAAAGCTTTGCAAACGCTGAGATCTGTTAAAGAACCCATCATCCCCACAACTTCTCCAGTGTTGTCTTTCAATAGCGAGAGCATCAGGTGCGAGGAAAAATTTTCTCCCGATTTGCGACGTGTGATAACTTCAATTTCATGCTCGCCTTTTTTGTGTAGCGGCTTGATGACTTGTTCTAACAAAAATTCTTGCTGTTCGGGCGGGTAAATTAGAGAAATGTGCTGTCCGATAACCTCAGTTGCTTGATAGCCGTATAACTTTTGGCAGGCTTGATTCCAAATGGTGATCGAGCCGTCCATATCTGTAGAAATTACCGCCTCGTGAACTTGGTCGATAATTTGACTTTGGAAACGTAATTTTTCTTGAGTTTGTTCCAGTTCGGAGATTTTTTCTTCGAGTAGTTTCTGAGTTTTTTCCAGTTCCGCAGTCTGCTTTGTCAGCAATTTTTCCAGATGTGAATTGCCCTGCGGGGGCGCTGATTCCAGGGGAGCGCTATTTTGATCCCGATTATTAAAGATTTCTTCAACACTTAGCCAAATCGCGCACTGTCCCTCTGTTTCAATTGCCCGCTCGGAAACTCGCACGGGTACGAGGTGGTTGTTTTTATGTTTGTATGCTGCTTCGCACAGGTGCGTGTGGCTATTTTTTGCTTGACATTCTAGATATTTTTCTGGGCGGGCGCACTGTGTTTGCTGAATTTCCCAGTAGTTGAGGTGAAGAGTTTCTGCAACTGTGCGGCCGATAATACTTGCAAAAGCTGGATTTACGTCGAGAAAAGTCCCGTCCGTCCGGCACAATGCCAGCCCGATAGGGCTGAGTTCTAACAATTGGCAACGGGAGCGATTGCGCTTGGCTTTTCCTAACTGGCTTTGCATCTGACCTAGCTGGACTTGGTTTATTTAATTATATCTTTTTATCTTGTTTATTGCTGTGAGTTTTATCCTTAATTAAGAAAGAGGGAAGAAGGAAGTTCGGCAACGAGCCGTCTACGGAATTTAACAAATGTAACGGATGGATGCTGAGGTTGGAGGGAAGAAGGAAGAGGTTGGAGGTTAGAGGTTCGAGGCAAGTTCGGCAACGATCCCTGTACGGGATTTAACGGATGGATGTTGAGGAAAAAGACAAGATGGGGAAACAAAAATGAGTAATAATCAACGGGGAGGAGGAAAGAGGGAATGAGAAGAAACCAGAAAAATCACAAAAGAAGAAGTACAAAACTGGTACAAAGACCATTAATTTATACATGATATCTTCCCTCCAACGTTCTTCCTTCTTCCTTCTTCCTTCCTTCCTTCTTCCTGACATCCGTTACATCCGTTACATCCCGTACATTGCTCGTTGCCGAACTTCCTTCTTCCTTCTATTAATCGCGGGCAATACCTTCGGATCTGGCAGCCAACTGCACTGCACCGGCGACAGCAATGGCAACTCTTTCGTCAAAAACAGATGGTATAATGTGTTCTTTGTCAAGCTGGGAAGGGCTGACTAAAGAGGCGATCGCGTAAGCTGCTTCCAAATACATACTGGGCGTAATCGTGGTTGCTTTGCAGTCTAAAGCACCTCGAAATATCCCCGGAAATGCCAAAACATTGTTAATTTGATTCGGGTAGTCGCTGCGTCCGGTTGCTACGATCACCCCATCCTCCACAATTAATTCTGGCTGAATTTCAGGAATGGGATTTGCCATTGCAAAAACAATGGGATTCTCGGCCATCGAACGCACCATCGACCGGGTGAGCACGCCGGGGGCGCTGACGCCTAAAAATACATCCGCACCGGCGATCGCATCTTCTAAAGTACCGCTCGAAGGCACAGCAAATTCTAGTTTTTCTGGGTTCATATCCGTGCGGTCTTGGGAGAGGACGCCTTTGGAGTCGCACATGATGATGTTTTGGGCACCTGCTTTGCGCAGCAACCGGGCGATCGCGACTCCGGCCGCACCGGCTCCGTTAATCACGATACACACTTCTTCTATGGATTTTTTCACAAGTTTCAAGGCATTAATTAATGCTGCCAAACTAACAATCGCAGTGCCGTGCTGGTCGTCGTGAAAAATGGGAATATCTAAGGTTTCCCGCAATCTGGCTTCGATTTCAAAGCAGCGGGGAGAAGAAATATCTTCGAGGTTAACGCCGCCAAAAACCGGGGCGATATTCTGCACTGTGCGAATAATTTCATCGGTATCTTGGGTATTCAAACAGATAGGAAAGGCGTCAATACCTGCAAATTCTTTAAATAGCATGGCTTTGCCTTCCATGACTGGCAGTGCGGCGGCAGGGCCGAGGTTTCCCAGTCCCAAAACTGCGCTACCGTCGGTAACAATGGCAACAGTATTTTGTTTGATTGTGAGGTTATAAACTTGTTGCGGGTCATTAGCGATCGCAGTGCAGATGCGGCCGACTCCAGGGGTGTATGCCATTGCCAAATCCGACTGGCGTTTGAGGGAAATTTTGCTAATTACGCTGATTTTTCCGCCGCGGTGCAAGTTGAAAGTGCGATCGTACACGTCGATCACTTTGATATCTGGCAGTTCTTTCACTGCTTGGAGTATTTCTTCATTGTGCTCGGTGCTGTAAGCATCGACGGTGATATCGCGAACGGTAGTGGCGCGCGTTTGCTCGATCAAGTCGATTTGGCCGAAGTTGCCGCCGACAGATGCGATCGCGCTGGTGACTCTGGCCAGCATTCCAGGCTTGTTGGGCAGAGCAACGCGAATTGTTAAACTAAAGCTGGGGTTCGGTGTCAGTTTTACCATGATGCCTTGATTTGAGATTGGAGATTTCTGAATTTAGATTTTAGATTGAATCGCTAATTTTATCTATAAATTTTCATTATTAAAATTTTCAACTTAAATTTTTCACAAACTCTGTTTGCGGCTGGATGCGATCGCACTGCTATTCCAGCGTGCCACTGCGAAACTCATCCTCTTTTTTTTAGTTAATCTTTGCTCTGTGTATGGCTTGTGACTCGCCCACAAACAACTTATTTTCTGTCAAATACCCAGCGAACCGTGAATATGAAGTACGGGGCTAGAAACCCGGTTTATACAAAAACTTTGCGTTAGTAACGAGAAATATACGAATAAACCGGGTTTCTGAGGTAAAGGTGCGCAAGTCTTATCTATTTTGGAGAATATTTCTGCTTATTATGAACACTAGCAGATATTTCGCAAAACTCTATTTTCCAGCGATAACGCCTAATTCCTGCTGCTGTCTTTTGAAGCGAGATGCCCAGAAGGGTTGGTGCGGCTTTTTGGCTACCGACTTTGGGGGTACAAATGTAGATGCACCGCTGTTTGAGCCGGCAGGTAAAAATCAGATCGACCGATCGCATCGACTGACAAGCAGGTATTTGATATATATATTGCCTGCTTGTTTAACACGGGAACATCTCATATTTGTAAAAACCCTTCTTCGGGCTCCTTCCTTCTTCCTCTTTCCTTCTGCCTCCTGCCTCAAAACTGAGATTTCTAGCTGGGCTGCAAAAGTGAGATGCTCCCGTTTAATACTTACCTTCGATAGCGAGTGCCACCTGGCAAACGAGCGAATTACCTGCACCCTTTGCCCGATAATTCTAGGGAATGTAACTAATAGACAATCTACCCCGCGCCGACACAGGGACAGTTTCAGCCCAGCCTTGCACAGTTGCTGGTTGCTAACTGTCAATTTTACCGATCGGCCGCAGCATCGGCACATAGAATAGTAAAGAATTTGCAAGCCAGACAATCCGGGGGAACTTTTTCTAAGTCTTGCATATCGACCGATTTCTCTGCTTCGCTGCCGGGGGGAACTATGCACAGGGCAACTTGTCCGACTCCAGCCATGAGTTCGCCAACTCGCTCCAAAATACTGTCGATTTTTTCAATTAGTTGCTCTGCTGCATCCAGACTCGGCGCGATGATGAAAAAAGTTTTGACTCCATCGGGACAAGGGGCGAAGCCGAGGGTACACTCTCCTAATAGTGCTTGGGTGGAGAGACTGAAACCGTCGTAGAAGCGATCGATTACTGCTTGATAAAAGGCTTGGGTCAGGGAACGATCGCCAAAAATAGGTTGAGATAACATAACTACTTCCTTTCGTAGGATTTTTGGGAGCCTTAAAAAAATTTTAACATACCTTAATGTAAGGGATTTAACAAAATGATCTAGCGATCGAGATCATTGACTAGATGTGATAATTTTTAATTTGTGCAGCGATCGCAACTGTGATAAAATGTACTGTGTGTTAGCACTGCCAGTGCTTTCGATCGCATCAGCACCTCAAAGCTAAGTACAAAATTTCCTAGTAGTTGGGGAGAGGGTCAGAGGGCCAGAGGGAGAGTGGGAGAGGGAAATTACGTAAGTAGTAAGAGTATTATTGGCAAAAAGTGCTGAATCTAGAGTTTAAAATAAACATCCAATCAAAATATTAAACATGAACTCGATCGCCCAACAGTTAAAAACAAAATTTGAAAAAGCATTCACCGCTGCATTCGGCGAAAGTTATGCAGGTGCAGATCCGATGCTAGCCGCCGCCAGCAATCCCAACTTTGGGGACTTTCAGTGCAACGCGGCGATGAGTTTGGGGAAAAAGTTAGGAAAGCCCCCACGGACGATCGCCTCAACAATCATCGAAAACCTAGATATTACCGACATCTGCGAAACCCCAGAAATCGCCGGGCCAGGTTTTATCAATTTGAAGCTCAAACCCGCTTATTTGGAAGCGCAAATTAGTGCGATCGCCGGCGACTCGCGTTTGGGGATTGAACCGGCGAAAACGCCTCAGACAATCGCGATCGACTTTTCGAGTCCGAATATAGCCAAAGAAATGCACGTCGGACATTTGCGATCGACAATCATCGGAGATGCGATCGCCCGCACCCTCGAATTTCAAGGCCACGACGTACTCCGAATCAACCACATCGGCGACTGGGGCACCCAATTCGGAATGCTGATCGCATACTTGCGCGAAGTTCACCCCGAAGCCCTCACAACCGCTGACGCCCTAGACTTAGGCGATTTAGTCGCATTTTACCGCCAAGCAAAACAGCGCTTTGACACAGACGAAACCTTCAAAGAAACCGCCCGCCAAGAAGTAGTAAAACTGCAAGCAGGCGCAGAAGACACCCGCCGCGCTTGGAAATTGCTGTGCGATCAATCCCGCCGCGAATTTCAAGTAATATACGACTTGCTCGATATCAAATTAACCGAACGCGGCGAATCGTTTTACAATCCATTATTGCCCGCAGTAGTCGAAGATTTAACCAACTTAGGTTTGCTAGTAGAAAGTGACGGCGCAAAATGCGTTTTTGTAGACGGTTTCACCAATAAAGAAGGCGAACCACTGCCACTAATTGTCCAAAAAACCGACGGCGGCTACAACTACGCCACAACAGATTTAGCAGCAGTGCGCTACCGCATCCACAAAGACAATGCAAAGCGCTTAATTTACGTCACAGATTCAGGGCAAGCAAACCATTTTGCCCAAGTATTTGCAGTTGCCAGAAAAGCAGGTTGGATTCCTGAAGATGTCGAAATTGTCCACATTCCCTTCGGTTTGGTATTGGGAGAAGACGGCAAAAAACTCAAAACTCGTTCTGGGGAAACGGTGCGGTTGCAGGATTTGTTAGATGAGGCGATCGTCCGCACGCGCCAAGATTTGGAAGAGAGATTAAAAGCCGAGGAAAGACAGGAAACTGAGGAATTCATTGCTCACGTATCTCGAACAATTGGTTTGAGTGCCGTTAAGTATGCAGATTTAAGCCAAAATCGCGCCAGTAACTATATTTTTAGTTACGACAAAATGCTCGCATTGCAAGGAAATACCGCTCCTTATATGCTGTATGCTTACGTGCGCGTGCAGGGAATTCGCCGCAAAGGTGAGATTAATTTTGATAACTTAGATGCTGGTGCGAAAGTGATTTTGCAGTCTGATGCCGAGTTGGTATTGGCAAAGCATTTATTGCAGTTGAATGAAGTTGTGAATGCTGTTGGCGGCGATTTGTTGCCGAATCGAATTTGTCAGTATTTGTTTGAATTGAGTCAAAAGTTCAATCAATTTTTTGAGCAATGTCCGGTTTTGAAAGCTGAAGAACCGTTGCGGACTTCGCGGTTGATTTTGTGCGATTTGACGGCGAGGACTTTGAAGTTGGGTTTGGAGTTGTTGGGGATTAAGGTATTGGAAAGAATGTAATTTTTTAACCCCTTTGCACTCACGAACCGCCTCAAGTCTTGAACTATACCGATGCAACCAGAAATCATATTACCCGAAATCTGGACACGGCAGTGCGGTTTCCCTACAATTAATCAGGCGATGGTTATATGTCTCATCGAGTGCTCATGATTATTTTGGGGTAGGGAAACGGCATTGCCGTGTCCAGAGTTGCCGTGTTTTCGATGATTATATCCGATCGCTGAAATTCATCGGCAAAGTAAACCTTAATTGAAGGAGAATATTCTGTAAGCGCGATCGCGCTTAACTTAGTGCCCTTCAATCATGGATTTATGGGTTTATGGCAACTTTTATCACACCATCTCGTTGATTGCCGAATAATTCATACGCTTCTTTTATTTGATCTAGCTTAAACCTGTGCGTGATCATAGGTCTCAGGTCGGCACGAGCGGACTGTATGATATTTATCAGCCGCCGCATACGTTCTTTTCCACCGGGGCAGAGACTGGTAACAATTTTCTTATCTCCGATACCGGCGGCAAAGGCATCTACAGGAATGGTAAGTTTTCCAGAATAGACTCCTAGACTCGATACAATTCCGCCGGGTTTAACCACACGCAAACAGGCTTCAAAGGTTTCCTGAATACCGAGTGCTTCAATCGCTACATCTACACCGCGACCATCAGTCAAATCCATGATTGCTTCGACTGGATTGCACTCTTTATAGTTTAAAACAATGTCGGAGCCAAGCATTTGGGACATTTTCAGGCGTGTCGGATTGCTGCTCACGGCAATGATTTTGGAAGCACCTCTGAGTCTGGCACCGACAGTTGCGCTCATACCAATTGGTCCTTGGGCAAATATGGCGACTGTATCACCAATCTTGATATTTCCGCTTTCGGCACCACTGAAACCTGTACTCATAACATCTGGACACATAAGCACCTGTTCGTCGGTTAATTCGTCAGGTATGGGAGTCAAATTGGCGATTGCGTTCGGCACTAGCATATATTCCGCCTGAGAACCATCAATGGTATTGCCGAAGCGCCAACCACCCAGTGGCTTACCGCCGCACTGCGCTTGGTATCCGTCAAGACAGAAATTGCACTGACCACAAGGAGTTATAGCACCAGCAAGAATACGCTGTCCTATTTCATAGCCGTGAACTCCTGCGCCGAGTTCTGCAATGACGCCAACTGGTTCATGTCCTAGTGTCCGTCCAGGCTGGACGGGTACTTCACCTTTGAGTATATGAACATCTGTGCCACAGATTGTCGTCGTGGTGATTTTAATCAGTGCATCAGTAGGCCCAATCTCAGGAATTGGTTTTTCTTGAATTTCGATTCGCCCTTTTTCTACAAAAACGGCGGCTTTCATCTTTCGCATAAATTTTTTACACAATTTTTAAGATGATACTATGTAACATCAATACAGCGCTTTTCTTTCTGCGCGTCTCCTTGCTCCCCTATTTGTGACTGCAGTTCGGCTTGTATCCCTCTTTTGCCACTTTGGGGTGAAACCTTGAATCTTCACGGGCTGTATCCTCGAAAAATCGTCAATTTATCAGAGAGTGATGAAAGAGCGCTACGTCCTAACCGCCGGGGCGGTTGCTATAACGCTTACAGAGTGGGAGGAGCAAGCGTTTCAGGAGGAACTTGGTAGGAGTGAGCCAAAGGCACAGGAACAGGTTATGCAGATTGTTACCAGTTGGATGCAGACAGGGATTGAGCAGGGGAGACGCGAAGGAATTCAGGAAGGGATTCGCCTTGGCAAAGTTTCTCTGGTGATGCGTTTGCTGCATCGTCGTCTGAGAAAGGAAAAACAACCGTAAACGATAATTGCGCTGAAATTCATCAGCAAAGTAAACCTTGATTGAAAAAGACTCACTCTGCATCAATACCTTCCCACAGTTCCGATACAGGTCTAGTTTTTCCTGTCTTTATTTCCAGCCATGCTTGCCGAAAGCTTTCTTCTGGAGATGGGAGTGCTTCTTCGTCTTCGTTAGCAAGAACAATAACGCCCACTCTGCGTCCAGCAAATTTTTCGGATAGGGCGAGAATCTATTCCCAAGTTCCCTCTAGTTCTCACAGTTGTGATGTCATTGCTTTTACTTATTTGGCAATTTAAATTTACTTAATTGTAGCGCCTCTCTAAAATGAGGGTTTACGGCTTTTTGTTAACAATTAAGGTTTCCAAGATGCTTTTAAACATTGTTACGACAATTTGGCGATCGTTATCTGTGACAAAAATATCGTAATTAGGACTTGAGTTAATTTCAATTAACCAATATGCTCCGTTTTTATCTAGCGCGATGTCAAACCCAGCATAATTAATCGCCATTTCGGTAAAAACAGGTTTAACAAAATCTTCAATCTCAGACATGAGATTTGGGTTAATTATATGTTTGGCTTTTGCACCTTCCCAGTGCAGCGGGCTTAAATTCCCCGCAAATTTAGCCTGAGATTTGTCTTTCTCGTACAGCAAAACTAGCTTTTCTTTGCAGAATACAGCCCGATATTCGTGGGCAATTTCGATGTATTCTTGAGCTAGCCCCACATAGTCATAATCTTTGCTGTTGACATTAAATATAATTTCTAGCGCTGCTTTAATTTGCTCTCTACTTTCACAGAAAAAAACATTGTTGCCACCAGCACCGCGATTTCTTTTGAGAATCACCGGGAAAGCAATTTTTTTGTTTACTTCTAAAACTATTGATTCAATATCTGGGAAACTCAAATACTTTTTATACTTATCCTCGCAGTGAGGCGAGACAAAACCGAGAGTTCTGGGAGTATTTATTTTGCCGTTTAATAGTTGATAGGTATATTCTTTGTCTTTAAAAATCTCTGCTACTGACGCGCTGTTAAATGCCGTCATGTAATTGACAAAATAATATTCTTCGCCGCCCTGTTTGAGTCTAATCAAGTTTTGGGAAGGATGCAGGATTTCGTAAGGGATATTTAATTCCTCACAAGCCGCCAGCAGGATTTGAATATTGGTTAGCATAAAATGTAACTTAATTAGAAATTAATTTTAAAGATTTGAGATTTGAGAATCGCTTCCAAATCTCAAACCTCAAATTCGTTAGCGCAGCCCTCGAAGAGGATCGCACTTTTATCCAAACAACCGCTGCTGCCCGTTTGCCGCATCTTTCCCGGCATAAATCTCGCGCGTTCCCTTGGGAATATATATCCAATCGAATTCTTGCAAGCGGTTTGTCAAATTGGAAATGCTCACTCCCAATTCATCTCTCATTTTGTATAAATGCGACCACTTAGTTAAATCGCGTCCCTGTCTTTTTTCCTCCAAAATACACCGAGGCATCAACAAACAGCTTGCAAAATATTGCGCTTGCCATTCGATCGACAAAACCTTATTATCAGCACTCGCACCCCGACAAACAAACGGTTCCTCGACATCCTGGGCGCTTTTTCCTTCATTGCCCAAGTTTAATTCCAACTGTTCCACAGTGCCGTCTGCTTCGTCTTGATTGACGTGTAGCACCCAGTGGCCAATTTCGTGGGCGATCGTCGATTCGATGAAACCCGGCGGTTTTTCGAGAATCTGTTCGTTGATTTCGATTAACCGCTGCTGCGGCAAAATCCTCGCCGCGATCGCACCTTCTTCATCCGGCTCAATGCACTCCCAAACTACGCCCAAATCCAGAAAATCAGCAACCGTTGTCGCATCAAAAGGCCATCTCGGAGCAAAATTTTGCGTTTTCTGCATCTGCATCAAGATGTCATTTGCCAAACGCTCGATCGATTCTTTGGGATAGAAGCAATACGGCTTAAAAATACTCACTATGAGGGGCCTCTCTTACGCTTCAAAAGACTGTTTGAGCCAATCTGGATTTTCTTGCATTCGGCGGAAAAGAGCCTGCATTTCCTTCGGATTCTGCTTCAGCAGCGCTTCGTACTGCTGCGGCAGCCTCCCCGCCAAGAAAATCAATTCCTCTTCGTTTATGTCTAGATTCCGCGCTAATGCTCGGATTACCTCCTCTTTTGGCGCATAATCCGCTCGATCGTTCTCCAACTTAGACAAATAAGTAAAATCCACACTTAGCATAGCAGCTAGCTCACGTTGTGAGTAAGCTTTGTCCTTGCGAGCTTGACGGATCAGTCTTCCAAATGTTTGTTCCACGGTTTTTCGCCTCCTGACAAGCATTCTAGCCTGTTTTGATGAAAAGTTCAACAAAATACTTGACGGGAAAATCAACCCGCGCTACCATGAGTTTAGTTGACGGTTTAATCAACCCACTAAGCCTGACTGGTAGGGTTAAGGGTGCAAATTAGCCTAGCTCACACGCTACATATAGCGTCGTCAACTTCAGAGGAGTGAGAAGCGCTGGGCGTCAAAACGCTTGTACGCAGCAAATAAGGAGGAGCAGATAGCAAATGCTGAGAACCTGGACAGACACGCATTACAAGCTCGAAGACGATGACTGGCTATACATCGCCACCCACGAAGAACAAAGCTCAGCCTCACTGGTTTGTCCCGGCTATGCGCGGGATGGCGAAGGCTTCAGCATCCACTTCACCCCAGCGCACCTAGAAACGTTAGAGCATTTGCTCGCCGCGCTGCGGATTATCAAAGCTCAACAAGAGGCGATGCTTGAGTATACCTATCCAGAACCAAAAGCGACAACACATCTCATTCGGTAATCAATCGAAGGAAGTTCGGCAACGAAGTAGTGTACGGGATTTAACGGATTACCAATTTCCAATTCTCAATTACGAATTCCCTGTAAAGCAATAAAGAACTAAGGAAAAACGAACAATGACTAAAACACAAGAAAGACCTACATTTTCAGTATTTGGTGCCAAACCGAGCAATGCTTTGCTAGTACCAGAAATCCCGATCGCAGTACGTAACAATTGCCAGGCCGGCCAGTGGACAATTGGCGATACAGACTACGGTTCCAAGTGTTCCATGACAATCCTCAAATTCTCCAAATTCTTCGGTTCCCTCGGTCAAACTTCCCACACATTGTGGGGTCAACTCTGGTTTGTCGCAGAAAGTGGCGAATTGCCGCAAGGAGTTGTCATGGTGACCTACATCAAAAACCGCAGCTTGAACGATTTTAACCGCTTGGTAGCATCAGTTCAATCTCGCGGTGTAGAGCCTGCCACAGGAATTTTTATTCCCGAATTTGTCAAACATTCCGGTCAGAAACCAGATGATAGCGGAGTAGTAAAACCTATCAACTACTACAGCTTGAAATGGTCCTGGAACGAGCGGAAAGATTGGGCGGTTATCGACCAAGCCGCAGCAGTTTTGTCAGATTCTAGCAATCAATCGCGGATGATTGATTTAGAAGGAACAAAAGCTATGGTGTGTTTAGATAACCTGCAGGCACAGCAAGTTGCCTGCTTGATGGCTGCTCACGCTGGCGGTGAAAGCGATGCTATGGCTTTGAATTCCAACGGCAGTATGTCGCTACCGCCAGCCGAAGACCAATTAACTGCTGACTTGTTCTAATTTTGTTGTAAAGGCGCGATTAAATCGCGCCTTTACCATAACTGTTACAACAGAGTGAAATGAAGAAATTAACCAAGCTGAAAACCAAACCAAACCTGCAAGAAAGCCGTTTGAAAGAGAATCTTGAGCTGCTCGATCAAATTCGAGCCGACGCAGTTAACGACATCGAAAGTCTCACCGAAAATTTCCAGCACATGACTTTAGTTGCCGAATCTGTCCAGCGGAATTACCGAGCTTTGTTAGCCGAAAATCAACTGCTAAAAGGCACACTTTTGAGTATAATTGATGAGTGCTGCTGCGGGCAAGGAAATCGGTGCGATCGCTGCTGGAAACTTCTCAAAACTCTAGGTAGTGCCAACGCAGAAGAAAACCCCGACCCAGCCAGAAAATATCGATCCATTCTCAGCCAACTCCGCAACTTAGAATAACTGAAAAGGTTTCAATCAAAAGTCTCGACAAGTTAGAATCAGGAGAAGCAAACATTATGATAATACCAAGTGCCAAGGATAGCAAAGCCCAAATTTTGCAAAACTTTCAGCAGATTTTAGCAGACAAAAAAAAGATCGAATCTAAAGTCGAAACCAAAGAACAGTCAGCCGAAAAAGCCAAAAACCAACAACTCCTCGAAGTCGCCTCCACCTACACAATTGACAGCATCGTCAAAGGCTTAGCAGACTTACAATTAGATTTTGGCAGCATCACCAGCGGACTTTCCGAAAAACTGAAGGCGGAATCTTCAAAATTAGACGAATTCAAACGCGCGATCGAAATTGAAGCGGCACAATTGCAAGAGTTGCAGCAAATCAGAGTTGTAGCAGACGCCCTCCACATTTTAACTCAAGAGCACCGAGAAAAATTGACCCTGCTGGAACAAAACGCTGCTAACCAACGCGAAATTATCGAAAAAGACACGACCCAAAAACGCAAGGTTTGGGAAAAAGAACAGCAAGAATTTGATGCAGCAGTTCAAGAAGAAACTGCACTCATAAGTAAAGAGCGTCAGGAAGAAACAGCCGATTACCAATACGAATTACAGCGCACCCGCCAAATCGAAGCCGACGAATACGAAGAAACGAAGCGCAAACTAGAACGGGACTTGCAGCAATCTACTCGCGAAAAAGACAAAAATTGGACACAGCGCGAAAAAGTCCTCAGCGACAATCAAGCGGACTTTGAAGAGAATCAAAGAAAAGCCGCCGGATTTGAAGAAGAACTCAAACAGGCTTATGTCAAAGCCAAAGAAGAAGCAATTCAAGAAGTTTCCCGCGAAGCTAAAGTCAAGGCAGATTTAGTGGAGAAAGAGTGGGAAGGAAGCAAGCAGGGATATGAATTGAAAGTCCAATCTCTACAGCAGACAATTGGGCGACAAACCGAACAAATCGCCGAAATTTCCGCGCAACTGCAAGCTACGATGAAGCAAGCGCAAGATTTGGCAATGAAAGCTTTTGCCAGCAAAGCTTAAAACCCAGTAAGGTGTGCAATACACACCTTACGAAAAAATGACAGAAATTTTCCACGCTATTCAGAAATGAAAAGTCATGAACAAAAAAGTTAGCGACAAAAGCACCAAGGCTGAAATCTTAGAAGCGTACAAGGAAGCAGCGCAAGAAAAAGCGCAGCTAGAATCGCAAATCCAACTGTTAAACGCTTCCCAAAAGCAAACATCAGTCCCCGATAAACCTATTGTGGAGGCAGCAAAACCAATGACTTTAACTCAAAATCAACAAAAAATGCAGTCCACAATCGACAATTTGATTTTGCTGCAATTTGGCTTTGGTGGGGCTGTCAGCGAGTTGTCTGAAAAATTAACTTCAGAAGCTGCTAAAGTCGAAGAATTGCGGCGCACTGTGGGCGAGGAAGTTCAACAACTGCAAGATTTGCACAGTTTAGAAGATATTGCAGAAGATACGCTGGACAATTTAATTCAACAGTACGAAGAAAGCGCCAAAACTTTTGCTGGCGAACTCAGCGAACAGCGCGAAACAGTTGAACAGCAATTGTTGGAACGCCGACAAGCTTGGGAAAAAGAGCAGGAACTCCAAAAGTTGGCAGTTAAAGAACGCAATGAAAATAAGCAAAAAGCTCGCCAGCGGGATGAAGAGTTGTATGATTATGATTTGAATCTTCAGCGAAATCTGGACATCGAAGAATACCAACAGCGCCAGAAAAGGCTGTATCAAGAAATCGAAGAGTTTCAGCAAGAACAGGAGAAACAGTGGGGGGAACGCGAAAAATCTATTTCCGAACGGGAAAAGCTTTATGCTGAGGTGAAAGCGAAGGTAGAAGCTTTCCCGAAAGAACTGGAAGCTAATATCAAGAACGGGAAAGATAACGGCCGCAATATTGGCAATTACCAAGCTAAAGTTAAGGCTGATTTGTCTGCTAAAGATATCGAAGGGCAAAAGCAAAATTATGAACTGCAAATTCAAGGGATGTTGCAGACAATTCAAAATCAAGATGCGCGCCTTGCTAGCTTGTCGAAACAACTGGATTCTGCTTTGAAACAGGTTCAAGATTTGGCGGTGAAGGCGATTGAGGGCTCATCGAATTTGAGTTCTTTCCAAGCAGTCAGGGAAATTGCGATCGAACAAGCGAAGACTCAGCAGAAAAATAAGTAGATCGGGCTCGGCGGTTGAAACTGGGGCTACACCAACGAAGTAGATAAGAGTCGGCGGTTGAAACCGCTGCATAGAGTCAAACTCTCGTTAGCGGAGGTGGACTGAGAGAAGTAGGGTGCGCCTCGGCGCACCTTACGCTATTTTGAGAAAAAACTAGCTTTCCTTAGTGGAGTTTTCAAACTGTCCACTCGCTGCGAGTCTTGCTTGAGGCTCAAACCCTCTCTACAACGTTGAAATATTTAGTAAAAAGCCCGATCGCACTGTTCACTTATCGAAACTGTCCCTTCCTCTCCTGACCGCTTCACTCACGCTATCTATTCTTTAAGTTAATGAACCAAAAGATATATTTGACTTAGAGGCACTATGCAGAAACAAATCATACGCCAAAAAGATACTAATGCTTGGATACTTCAGTGCTGGGTTTCTTTTATTGTTGCCCTTTCCGCAACTACTGTAGGTATCATTTATTTACAGGTAGACCCCTGGCAGAAAGCTTTTATGGGTATGGGTTTAACTTTTTCAGTCGGCTCGTCTTTTACTTTAGCAAAAACCATTCGCGATAACAACGAGGCAACAACATTAACTGCCAGAATCGACGAAGCTAGAGTGGAGAAAATACTCGCTGAGCACCATCCTCTCAAATAAATTTGACTATACAATGTATACAAAAAACAGCCCGCGCGGGCTGTTTTTGTTGTTTGAGCCACAGGTTTCAAGCTGCGGATGGGAATTGGGGATTTCAATGGCTACCTTTGAACTTACGATCGCGCAACTTATTCTTTTGTCGCTGGCGAACACCGGCCTGAACTGTCGCCAAATCCACCGGAAAACCAACTAAAGGAATCACCTGATCCTTGCGTTCTTCTTCCAGATTCTTGAGTTCGGTGTAATCAACCCAGTGAATGCAATTCACCGGACAAGTGTCGATCGCCTCAGCAATCAACTCTTCAGAATCCCCGTCTTGTCGAACTACGCGCGATCGACCGTAATCCGGTTCAATATAAAAAGTATTGCGAGCAACGTGAGCGCAGTGCTTGCAGCCAATGCAGGTAATCTCATCAACATAGACACCTTTTTGGCGCAACACGCCGCCCAATTCCGGTTCCAAACCAGAGCGATCGGGCGCATCCCGCAAAAAACCTCCCAACTCCGGCTCTAAACCAGAGCGATCGCTTGCTGTATCTATTCCGAGTCCAGAAAGCTCAGACATTTAGACCCCCACAAGAGTAAATAAGTCCGCAGAGGCGGACTTTGATGAGACAAGATTGCAAAAATCTCGCAAAATTATTAAGCGCACCAGCGCTGCACCACCAAGCGGAGCGAACCGTCTTGATTTTGCTTTTGCTCAGAAACTTGGAAACCCTGCTTAGCGCTTTCATTCACCACAGTATGGTAAGCGTAGCGCTGAGTCACCTTATTCAGAAAACGGTCTACAGACCAAGCTTGCTGCCAAAACTGCAAGTCAGCCACCAATTCATACTCAGTCCCGTTCCAGCTAAAACCTACGTCGTAGCCGTTTTCTTGCTCAATCACCACCTCAGCGGTGCTGGTTAGGCCGCGATAGCCGCGCACCTCAGTCGGGCCAGACTTCCAATCGATACTCAAGTCTGTTAAAGCGGCTTCCAAAGAATTCAAATTGCGGATCTGGGTCTTAATTTGGCTAAAGTGTGACATGGTGATTCCAAAAAAATTTAAGTGAACTCAACAAAAAAATTACCAATCGCTAAAAGCCACTTGGGCCGTCGCTTCGGCTGACTGATGCAGCGCTTGCGTGAAATATTCAGATGTTGACTCTTGATGAAGCACCACGCCGAGCTGAGCTTCAATTGCAGCCGTTACCTCAGCGCAGGAAGCACCGACAATGCCGGTGACAGTTTCCTGTACGCGGCCATCTGGATAGATCACAAACTCTAGTGTTTCCATAATCCGGGCTGACTGAATAGGAATATTGAGAACAGACACCGACACCAGCAAGCCAGGGACGATGCCTCCTGAAGTAGCTTCTTGAGAGTTGGCTGACTGACAAAGCGCTATATCAATTTTGACTAATTGATAGGTTTTGAGTCACAACTTAACAGAACTTATTAATATGTAGAAGCAATACATCAGTTGTATGTAAAGTTTCGCGTAGATCGTGACATCAGTCAAGTCATACATGAGTGGTGAATATTCGCAAGGGCTATTTGAGAGGGATCGTCCGGGAAGAGCGATCGGGGAGAGTGGGTATATAAGTTAAGTGCGATGGGAACCCGCGTACTTAACTTACATAAAGCTAAGGTGATTGACATTTGTCTGCATGATTGTGGGGATCGCCCAACAGCGAGAGGCAAATGCGGCTCAAATCAAGTCTTTGACCAAAGGGTTGCGATCGCGCTAACATCTGAAGTTTATCAGAAGCGCCTTCAGTAACTTCTGGTCATGGTGAAGCATCCTCTGTTGGCTTTTTAACCTGAAGTTCCCCGCAGGAGGGAACTTCAGGTTAAAATTTCTTGGCAGTGATACAAACCATTCCATTAATCATCTCGTTCTGAAGTACCTGTAAACCTATTTCAGATAGCCGATCGCACAACCAATTTTTATTGAGCCGCAGTTTTTGGTAAGAACTGGCACTGAATGACCACCGATCGCCCTGTTTTTGATAGAGTAAGTCATGGACTGCTACGCTGTTTTCCTGATACTCCAAGAAACAAGTGAGGATTGTAAATTCATCACTTTGTACAGGAATAAAACGCTGAGTTCCATGAAGCTCTGCTGAAACATAATCGCGGAAAGTTAAAATCAACATCCCATTTTCAATCAGCGAGCGCTCAATGTCCAAAAGTAATGAATCGACAGCGCTCAATGATTCTAGGTGTGTAAGTGTGTCGCCCATGCAAACAATGAGCTGCGCCTGTTCCTGAATATGTTGCGAGAAATTAAGCAGATCGTCGTGAATGGTACGGATGGAAAGATGTTTAGCGCGATCGCGTAACTCTGAAAGTAGGGCATCACAGAAATCTATAGCTACTACCGAAAAGCCTAATTTCGCTAAAGGAATAGATTGAAATCCTGAGCCTGCACCTAAATCAATGGCTAATCCTCGCGGTGCGGAGTCGAGCGCCAATTGACAAAAAAGAGCGTGATTTCGTTCGATCGCTGCTTCAGGATTTCCCGACATCCAACTGTAAACTGCAGCAAGTTGCTGGTTATAGTGGTCTTGTGCTGTGTTCATTATTATGCTAAGTTCGATGACTCGTTGAAAAGGAGCAAAATCATTCAACCCGATGGAAACTAAACCACCACTGCCGCCTTTTACGCGGGAAACTGCTAAAACTAAAGTTCAAATCGCAGAAGATGACTGGAATAGTCGCGATCCAAAACGAGTAGCTTTAGCTTACACCGAAGATTCACCGTGGCGTAACCCTGCCTAATTTTTGAGTAGCAGGTAACAAATCAAGGCTTTATTAAAACGAAAGTGGGCAAAAGAACTAGACTACTGTTTAAAAAATGAACTGTGGAGTTTTACAAAGAAGCTGATTTCTGTGCGCTTTGAATAGCAGTGGCACGATAGTCAGAGTGCGGATTTGTTCCTTGAAATAATCCCAGAATATCGGAGGAAGAGGGAAGAAGAGAAATCCTCCCACTCTCCCACTCTCGGGCCTTGCTTTCGATAGCGAGCGAGAGGTTCGCACTTTTATATCATTTAGATATAACCGGATTTGATATAATTCATGCTTGACCATCGCTTTTAATAACTTTTGTAAGTCGCTGTTCAAGCTGGCCTATTTGTTGATAGTACCCAATGTAACAATCTCTAGTTAAAAATTGTCGTAAACTGATGCGTATATGAAAAATTACTATTGATTATTTTGCCAAACTATAAGTAAAAAAAGCTGCAACATAGTTCAGACATTCGCGGTATCGCCCTCGAAGGCGTTCCAGACGAACAGGTTAATCCCACCCCGGAAATGGCGACAATTTTGGGGCAAGCCTTTGTGAGTTGGCTGGTGCAAAAAGTCAATAAATCAGTCGCAGAATTAACGATCGCGATCGTTAATTCTGCCGCCTATCCAGGCAAATCTTAATGCAGGCAGTCATAGCGGGTATCACCTCAGTCTGCAGCCCAGGCTGCGACTTTGAAATGGCTTCAACTCCCGCCAAAACTTTGAGCATACCTGAACAATTTTTAGAGGAGGCACAGTCTTGCTCAAATACTGTGCTTGCTGCGTAAGTCCTGAATACTGCTATTTCCTTGCCGCAGCATTGGATCTGGGGTCTAAAGCGTCTCGCAGGCCATCGCCCAAAAGGTTGAAACCTAGAACAGTCAAGGTAATCAGCAAACCGGGAAACACGATCGTCCAAGGAGAAGAAAGAGCGTATCCGCCCTTAAAAGCATCAGAAAGCATCGTCCCCAACTCAGGAACCGGCGGCTGTGCGCCCAAACCCAAAAAACCCAAACCGGCAGCTTCTAGTGTCGCCGTACCAGTCGAAAGAGTTGCTTGTACAACTAGAGGCGCGAGACTTCCCGGCAAAATGTGGCGAAAAATAATCCGCAAGTCGCTGGCGCCCAAGGCCTTGACAGCCAAAACAAATTCTTGTTCCCGCAGAGACAGCACCATACTGCGAGTTAAGCGAATGTAAATCGGAATTTGCACGGCGCTGACGGCGATAATTACGCTTTGCAGGCTCGGCCCGGTGACGGTAACAACGCCGATCGCCAGTAAAATCGAAGGAAAAGCTAACAAAATATCCGCCAAAGTGCCGATCGCAATTTCCAGCAACCCCCGAAAATACCCCGCCACCAGCCCCAAAAGCGCTCCGACAATTAAACCAGCACCCACAGAAACCAGGCTAACAAGTAAAGAGATCCCCAATCCGTGCCACACCCGCACCAACAAATCTCGCCCCAAACCGTCGGTGCCAAACCAATGTTTAGCGCTAGGAGCCACCAAGCGCGACAAATAATCTCGCTCGACGGCCGAATCGTAAGGAGAAAGTAGGGGGGCTAACAGTGCCGAGATCATCAGCGCTAAAGTCAAAATTAAGCCGATTTTCCCCGAAGTCGATCGCCAAAATCGTTGAAAAGCTGGTTGTGGAAATACTAAGTTTTTATTCAATCTTCGATTTTCCATCG
Source organism: Microcoleus sp. BROC3 (assembly GCF_036702515.1). Taxonomy (NCBI): domain Bacteria; kingdom Bacillati; phylum Cyanobacteriota; class Cyanophyceae; order Oscillatoriales; family Microcoleaceae; genus Microcoleus; species Microcoleus sp. BROC3. Next base: position 87,406 of record NZ_JAUBTQ010000005.1, on the reverse strand, counting down.
AATGCTGTCACCAAAAAACAGAGGACTTGGGCAACTATTAGGATAAATTAACGATCGCGATCGCAGAAATACCTTAACAAGACTTCCTCCAGGGAGACCAAAAACTCGATCCGTGCATTACCGTCCATATCCAATTGCTTTTTTCGCGCCAAATGGCGAAGGCCTGAGCCCTTCCTTCAAGACCCTTTAAGATAGAGAGAACAAGATAAATTTAAAAGCCAAATGACATCAACCCTGCTCAAAACCTCCCCCCGATCGCCCCTCAACGCCCCAACAGTCCGCCATTTCCCCAACGGTCTGACAGTTATAGCCGAACACTTGCCGGTCGATGCTGTTAACCTCAGCGTGTGGCTCAATTTAGGCTCAGCCGTCGAACCCGACGATATCAACGGCATGGCTCACTTTTTAGAACACATGATTTTTAAGGGAACTCCCAGCATTCCCAGTGGCGAATTTGAGCGCGCGATCGAGGAGCGCGGCGCTGTCACCAATGCTGCCACCAGCCAAGATTACACTAACTATTACATCACCACAGCCCCTAAAGATTTTGCCGAACTAGCTCCCCTGCAAGTCGATGTCTTGCTGAATGCCAGCATTCCCGACGACGCCTTCGATCGCGAAAGGCTGGTAGTCTTAGAAGAAATTAGACGATCGGAAGACAATCCCCGCCGCCGCACCTATCAGCGATCGATGGAATTAGCGTTTGAAGTCCTGCCCTACAAGCGACCGGTACTCGGCCCGACTGCAGTAATCGAACAGTTGACAGCCCAACAAATGCGGGATTTCCACAGCAGCAGATATCAGCCAGGGGCGATGACAGCCGTAGCTGTCGGCAATTTGCCAGTCGATCAACTAATAGAAATTGTCGCAGACAGTTTTGCAGCAAAAAGCACAGCACAAAACAACAAAATAAATGTGCCTGCTGTCGGCAACTTTCACCCAGAATCCCAAACCCTGAACTACGGGCAAGAATCGCCGTTTACAGAAACAGTCCGCCGCGAATTTGTAGACTCTGCCCTTCAGCAAGCCCGACTGATCGTGATGTGGCGAGTGCCAGGTTTCATGGAAATGTCCGAAACTTATGCCCTCGACGTTTTGGCGACAATATTGGGTCACGGCCGCACAACTCGCTTGGTTCATGATTTGCGGGAAGAAAAAGGGCTAGTCTCGTCAATTTCGGTCAGCAACATGACTCAGCGACTCGGCGGGGTATTCTCAATTTCCGCTCAACTACCGACAGAAAACTTGGCAGCAGTGGAAGCAGCCATCGTGCAACACATCCGCACTCTCCAAACCGAATTGGTGACAGATGCCGAAATTTCCCGCATCCGCACGCAAGTAGCAAATCGGTTTATCTTTGGTAACGAAACTCCGAGCGATCGAGCAAGTTTGTACGGTTACTATCAGTCGATGGTAGGAGATATCGCTCCCGCCCTCAACTATGCCGCCTGCATCCAAGCTCAGACTGCCGAGGATCTCCGAGAAGCGGCCGTCAAATATCTGTCTCCCGACGCCATGGGTGTTGTGGTAATTCGCCCGGACGAAGCATAAATTGGACGATCGCCTCAACAGGGCAATTCTACCATCGCTGTGCTTTTGAGGCATCCAACGGCATTGGGCATTGGGCAGAAACAATGTCAATGGGCATCAGGGATTTTTAGTCAATAGTGCGTGAAATTCGATCGGCCCGCGCCTTGAAGGTTTTGTATCAAATAATTAATATGAAGCCTTTAAGGTACGGACGATCGCGAAAATTACCGTAATTTTATGAGAGGATAAACTGGGAATTATTGACGAGCAAGCAATTTAGTCTAGGGAAACCAGATTTATCGGCAATCGTAATTCTAAAATCTAAAATCTAAAATCTAAAATCTAAAATCGATTGACGGGGGTAGGCAAGCATGAAATTACAAAACTTTCTCAACTCTAAAATTAGGTACGATGCTAAAGCAATCGCTGCTGACGACGAACTCAGCCGCCAAATTCAAAGCCGCCTAATTGACCTGGGTTTACTGAAACCTCCCGTAGACGGCAAATTTGGCCCTCTCTCTACTGCTGCTCTCCACCGATTTCAAACTCTGATGAAGTGCGGCGAAGCTGGTTTTTTGGGAGCAGTAACAGCCACAAAGCTGATCGAAACCAAACCAGGGGACATTCCCACACCTCCCCTGATCCTGAAAACGATCAGAGACACCATTTTTAAATCAAAACCGCTGGCGTCTTCTCAACTTCAGGAGCCGGAAAAGCAAGTAATACCAGCGGGAAAAGAGTTTGAGCTCCTGGCTTTTGCTCCGATTCGCGGCCACATCAGAGTTGCTCTGCGCAACGAATCTTTCAAAGGTTCAGGAGTTTGGTATGTTTACGGGCCGCACGCTCAAATTACTCAAGACAGCGTTCTGCTTTATCCCAAACCGAATCCCCCAACCGTCAGGCTTGGCATTCCTTATCGATCGCAAATGGATAACTTGTACAATCCTACAGGTTCTTGCAATGTAACTTCAATAGCGATGTGTCTGGACTTTTTGAGGGTGCCGCGGCGCAAAAAAACCGGGCAATATGAAGACGAACTTTACGAATATGCGCTCGCCAAAGGTTACAGTCGCTGGGAACCCTACGATTTAGCGAAGATTGTTAAAGATTACGGCGCTCAAGATTTCTTTACTGAGAATGCAACTATTGATGACGTTCAAGATTGGCTAGCCACCGGAAATCCCGCTGTCATACACGGATACTTCACGTCTTTCGGTCACATTTTAGTTGCCGCCGGTTACGACAGCGAGGGATTCTTCGTTCACGATCCCTATGGCGAGTGGTTCCCAAGCGGCTACGACACAAGTGTCAGCGGTGCTTACTTGCACTATTCCTATCGCTTAATCCGCAGCGTGTGTATGGCTGACGGGAATTTTTGGGTTCATTTTATCTCAAAGTAATTGTTAAGAGTCATCAGTCATTAGTCAGCAGTCATTAGTCATTAGCTAATAGATAAGTTGTCTCTTGAATTATTCGTCGATTGAAATCGCTTAAGAGTCAAACGAAGTCCGACGATCCGAGGGGGACTAAAGAATAAAGGAGCTATTAAAGCTTGATTAGGTATTGGCAATATTTTCTATCACTAATGACTGCTGACTGATGACTAATGATTCTGAATTTTCATGCTCAAATCCAGCCAAGTCGATCGCGTAATTGGAGCACTGGTAGAAATATAGTCAACTCCGGTTTCGGCGACACTCCTAATAGTTTCTAAAGTAACATTGCCGGAAGCTTCAATTTTTACCCGATCGCTCTTTTGGCGAATTATTGCCACAGCCTGCCGCATCAAATCCAAGGACATATTATCTAACATGATAATATCCGCTTTGTGCTGCAAAGCTGTCTCTACCTCAGCCAGAGTTTCGGTTTCAACTTCGATCGTCAGCGGATAGGGGATAGAATTGCGAATTAGGGCGATCGCCTCTGCAATTCCCCCAGCCGCCGCAATGTGATTGTCTTTAATCATCACCGCGTCATCTAATCCCATCCGGTGATTGCAAGCACCCCCGATTTGAGTCGCGTATTTTTCCAACAATCTCAATCCCGGCGTCGTCTTGCGCGTATCCACTAATTGCACGGGTAAATCGGCAATTTTGTCAACATATTTTTGAGTTAAAGTAGCGATGCCGCTCAAACGCATTGCCAAGTTTAATGCTACTCTTTCTCCGGTTAGCAGCGCATCGAAATTGCCGGAAATCTCGGCAATTACTTCTCCTTTTTGGCACAGTTTCCCTTCCGGTACTTGGGGGATGAAACTGAGGCCGCTGTCTAAAAGTTTAAATGTGCGATCGGCAATTGGCAATCCGGCTATGACTCCAGCTTCTTTGACAATCCATTTAGCAGTACCCTGGATGCTGTTTGCGGGAAATAAGGCCGATGTTGTGCGATCGCCCCTACCGATATCTTCTAGTAGCCAGTTGTGCAACATCGAGTCTAAAACTATCCAAGGCGGTAATATTGCTGTCATGTTTTTGTTGGTTCTTATATCAAGATCATATCTACTAGGAAGAATAGTCGATCGGGTAATTTTAAGCAAGTTGCACAATTATGATGGTGTTAGTGCGATCGGGATTTGGGTAGAGTGAGGGCGATCGGGCTAGATGATGGGGTATTCTGTTGCTGACATTGGGTGTTGGTGCTTTAATGGAATAGATGCGTTGCGATCGCGAGAAGAAATCATGATACAGCCAGTCATTTTAGAAAAATTAGCAGAACTCCCTGAGTCTCTGCAGACAGAAGTGCTTCATTATATTGAGTTTTTGATCGAAAAGCAGGCTAAAAACTCAACTCAAGAAAAGCCAACAAAGAAGCGTCGAGTTGCCGGGACAATGAAAGGAATGTTTGTTCTACCGTTGCCTGATGACTTTGATGAGCCGCTTGAGGATATGAAGGAATACATGGAATGAATAGATTACTATTAGATACTCATGCTTTGATCTGGTTTGTATCCAACGATCCAAATCTGCCAGTGTCAACTAGAGACAAGATTGAATCTGCCGACGATGTTTTCTTGAGCATTGCAAGTCTTTGGGAGATGGCAATAAAGCTCAATATTGGAAAACTCCCCTTGCAGGGCAATTTTGAAGACATTGAACCTCAACTCATTGCTGCGGGTATAACGATTCTTCCTGTTACATTTGCCGATACGGTTCAATTCCGTTATTTACCCCTGCATCATCGAGATCCTTTCGATCGCATTCTGGTGGCACAGGCGATTAATCATTCCCTTGTTTTGGTTAGTCGCGATGTGGCTTTTGATGCCTATGACCTTCAGCGGTTATGGTCATAGCTGCGGCGGGTATCATGTTGACAAAGTTGGGTGTGGGTGCTTTAATGGAGTGAATGGGTATCGATCGCGAGAAGAAACCATTATACAGCCAGTCAGTTTAGAAAAATTAGCAAAACTCCCTGAGTCTCTTCAGACAGAAGTGCTTCATTATATTGAGTTTTTGATCGAAAAGCAGGCTAAAAACTCAACTCAAGAAAAGCCGACAAAGAAGCGTCGAGTTGCCGGAACAATGAAAGGAATGTTTGTTCTACCGCTACCTGATGACTTTGATGAGCCGCTTGATGATATGAAGGAATACAGGTGTAGAACCTGTAAACAGGCGTAAGTTTATTAAGTCAATCATAGACAAACAGCAAAATTATGGGACATGAAGATTTTCTCAAACAGGCTGCGGAAGCTAAAACTCGGATCAAGCAGGTTTCTTCAGATGAAGCTGAAAAGATAGGCGATCGCCCGAATGCTTTAATTCTCGATGTCAGAGAAGCAGCAGAATATCAACAAGCGCACTTGCTAAACGCAGTTAATGTGAGCCTAAGCCAACTTGAGCAGGAAATTCAGGAAATCGTTCCAGACAAATCCACGCCTATTGTCTGTTATTGTGCAGGTGGGAACCGAGGCGCTCTAGCTGCCGACACTCTCAATAAAATGGGCTATACCAATGCGGTTTCCATTGAAGGGGGACTCAAGGCTTGGGAGAGCAGTGGTAAAGCAACGATCGATACGACTGAAGCTAACAGCTAATAGTGGCCAAATAACTCAATGCTATGTCTGATAACCATCTGCCCAACAACCATCCAGTTGTTCAAGAATACTCGCGTTTAGCTTCTGATTATGATGTCAAATGGTCGTTCTACATTCAAGCGACTACCCAAGAAACACTCAACCGAGTTAAACTACAACCGACCGATCGGGTACTAGATGTTGGTTGTGGTACAGGTATACTTCTTCAGCAACTTGCATTGACTTACCCACAATCTCGATTGTTTGGTGTCGATCCAGTGCCAGAGATGTTGCAAGTTGCTCGACAGAGACTTCCGGCAACCATTGAATTGTCTGAGGGATGGGCCCAAAAGCTCCCTTTCGAGGATGAACAGTTTGATGTCGTGATTTCATGCAATATGTTTCACTACATTCATCAGCCTATGACTGCACTTCAAGAAATGCGCCGAGTTCTTCGTTCAGGTGGGGAGTTGGTCATTACAGATTGGTGTGACGACTATTGGACGTGCCGTATTTGCGATATATTTCTCCGTCGATTCGATCGCGCACACTTCAAGACTTATGGCGAACAAGAGTGCAGGAGAATCCTAGAGAATGCTGGGTACAATGATGTGTATATAGAACGCTATAAAATAAATTGGTTTTGGGGATTAATGACAGCCAAAACGGTAAAGCACACAGCCTAACAACCATGTTGCAGCGAACGGTATCGAGATATTGGTGATGATGCAAAACCTACTTGCCACCACTCAACACGAACGTTAGACATCGAGCGATATCGCCCACTATTGACTGTTAAAGGGCGATCGCTTGTTATGATTGTATTAAAATAAAAACGACTGGAATGGGCAATTATTATGACTATTCCTGATATTGCGATCGCCCTTATTGCAGCCACTTCCCTAATCATTTTTGCCCGAAGTCAACGACTTCATCGACTTTGTGATGCACAATCACCAAAATAGAATAGGTGATGCCAAAATACCAGACGATATTGCTAAAGCTGGGGCAAAATAGTTCGAGGAAGTCGATCGCTTAAAACTAATGACTAATGAGCCGAATAGCGCATTTAAGCTACAGTAAAAGCTATACCACTTCATCTAACTAAAGAGCAGGCGGAGGCTTTACGGTGGGTAAGTAGCGCTGAGGGGAAGTTTGCACGAAATTTTATCTGGTGGAATTCGGATAGTTTTGCTAATTTAGAATGCACAAAAGATGTTCGGCGTTTGGGGGTAACTTTGGAAGTGGCGGGGTGGCCAGCTACTTCGGGGCTCTGCACGATTTAGGTAGAGCCTTTAGAAAAGCGTAAATTCAAGACGTAAACCCTGTAAGGGAAAACCTATCCTAAATATAGGAGTTTTCCGTTTTCAAACTTAAGGCCTTAAAATGAGCAAATAGGGGTACTTGGTCAAGCAAATCTCCTGTACCGCTAGAGAAGGTTATATGGGGTACCAGAGTTTAGGACAACGGTTATCGAGTCTCAGAGTTGGGCAAAAGATCGGTTTAGGATACGCCCTTGCTCTCAGCATTGCTGTGTGTGGAACAATTGCTGGTTTTGGAGTTGGGCGTTACTATCAAAAACAGGCTGAAGAGCAAGAAGAACACGTACGCAACGAAGTGGAACTTCTACAGCGCCTACAATCTTGTGTTCTCCAAACCCGAACCCACCAACAACAACTCATCCCTCTAGCCCAATACCCAGAAAAATTTCAAGATGAATATGCTCACTTGCTGAAGCATAAAGCTGAAATCCAAGAAATTTGGGCTGAACTTAAGATATTTGTGGCAAAGCCTTCGACCCTAAAATATGACATACATCAACCAAGAATTCCAGCCTTCTTGCAAACCTATGACCGCGTACCACAACGCTACTCACAGGAATTAGAACACCGAGTTGAACAAATTCGCAACCTGAATCTCGCATCACCCACTGATGTTGAGCAAGCCCAAGCGCTGATTTTGGAATTTACCAACAGCGATTTGGCGCTTGAATTCGATCGCGTCTCGGATGATTTGGTGGGTTTAATTGACCAAGCTTACCAACAACTTGAAGAAGCCGAAAGCTCGCAACAACAAGCGAACGCAGTTTCAGAGAAAATTGTGGCTGCGAGCATTGGATTGTCTGTTGCGATCGCCATTCTTTTGGCAATTTTGACCAGCCGAGCAATTGCCCAACCCATTCAAGCTTTGACTATAGTTGCCAGACGATCCACTGAAGAGTCTAATTTTGAGTTACAAGCAACTGTTGAGCAAGATGATGAAATTGGAACGCTTGCTAATGCTTTTAACCAATTAATTCGCGCTGTTCAACAACTGTTACAGCAACAGAAAACAGCCAACGAACAACTGGAAAACTACAGCCAAACCCTTGAATCTCAAGTTGAGGTAAGAACCCAAGAACTCAGCGACAAAAATACGCAGTTGCAACAACTCTTAGAGGAACTACAACACACTCAGGTTCAGATGGTGCAAAGCGAAAAGATGTCTGCTTTGGGGCAAATGGTGGCAGGGGTGGCACACGAAATCAACAATCCAGTCAACTTCATTCACGGCAACCTGACTCATGTGCAGGAATACGCCCACAATTTATTAGGTTTGGTGCAACTCTACCAGAATTACTATCCCGACCCAGCACCCGAAATCCAAGCTGAGGCGGAAGATATTGAGATGGAGTTTATCCAAGCCGATCTACCTAAAGTCCTTGACTCCATGAAAGTCGGCACGGATCGCATTCGCCAGATTGTTTTGTCACTCCGCAACTTTTCACGAATGGATGAAGCTGACTTCAAAGCCGTTGATATTCATGAGGGCATTGATAGTACGTTGTTGATTTTGCAGCATCGCTTAAAAGATACACCAGAGCGTCCAGCGATTCAAGTAATTCGTGATTATGGTAATCTACCGCTAATACAATGCTATCCTGGTCAAATCAATCAGGCGTTTATGAACATCCTAGCAAATGCCATTGATGCGCTGGAAGAAGCCAACGTCAAACGAACCTCTCAGGAACTCAAGGAAAATCCCAACCTGATTACCATTCGGACTGCTATGATTGATTCAAAGTGGGTAAAAATTGCAATTTCTGATAACGGAATGGGAATGCCTGAATCTGTTCAGAAACGCCTCTTCGATCCATTCTTCACCACAAAGTCTGTCGGTAAGGGAACGGGCATGGGGCTACCGATTAGCTATCAGATTGTCACTAAGAAACATGGCGGTAAGTTAGATTGTTTCTCAATACCTGGTAAGGGAACGGAGTTTGTGATTCAAATCCTTGTCCATCAGCAAATCCGCGATCCGGTCTAACAAAATGCGCCCCACCGCCGAAAGGTTTTCTGTTAGGCGTTTAAGGTTATCTGCTAGGAGGTTTTAGTTGTAAAATTCACTTTCTCTTTTGGCCTAACTCCCCAAAAAACTAAAGCCCTTTTCCGTTGTTGCGGGAAAAGAGCTTTAGTTTATTATTAACCTGGCACTGAGCTATTTTACCGGGCAGTGACCCGCCGAGTATCTTCGCCATAGCAACGTTTAACAACCGAGTTCGGGATGGATCGGAGTGGTTGCATTGCATCATCAGCACGATGTTGTTATTTGTGTTAAAATAAATGACGACTCAAAGAGGCAATTATTAGGACTATTCGTGATATTACGATCGCCAAATTGCAGCAAATTCCAGAATCATTCTTGCCAGAAGTCAGCGAATATCAGCAACTCCTACTCAACAAGTAGCAGCTCGCGATTAGAGAAACAAACTAATATCGACGTGGAAAAAATCGGCTAACTTTCTGGCTTCATCTATTTCGATCGCCCTTCCACTAACAAAAAAATTCTCAACCTCTGTTTCCGTTCCCAAAACAGGAATCAAATCTGATTTGTCCAAATTTCTCGCATCCATTAAATGTTGCAATATTGAAGCAGCATTTCCTGCGGGAATTGAATAATTTTCAGATTCAAATTTTTCAATCAGCGTTATCAAAAGCTCCAGAAATAGCTCTTCCTCCTGCGATCGCATAGGGCGGTGTTCCAGTTCGCAAGCGAGAGCGATCGCGGCCTCGTTTTCTGCTTCATTTGCGATCGGTTTTGGTTGATACCGAACCAGTAAATCTGTATAAGATTTTGCATCAAAAGTACGGATCATTTTTCCACTCATCCTTATCATACTCAGCGTGAGTCAGAACATATTTGATGTAGATTCTTTGAGAAACATAAACCAAATCAACAATCAGCCGATATCGATTTCCCTTAATATTAAATACGCTAAAATTTCCGACTGACTCAGCTTTTGGATAAATCTGCTGAACATCAATTAGGTTCTGCCATTCCGCTTTACTTGAAACTCTATACCAGTCATAAAGTGCATCGCAGGAATCGGCATGGCTTTCACAGAAATCTCGCAGGATTTTTCGGCTGATAACACGCATTTCACCCTTGTTTTCCAAACTACACCAGATTTTGTTCTGGACTTACGCACTTGTCATATTATAAACATCTGTAACTCCCCAAAAAAACTAAAGCCCTTTTCCGTTGTTGCGGGAAAAGAGCTTTAATTTATTATTAACCTGGCACTGAGCTATTTTACCGGGCAGTGACCCGCCGAGTATCTTCGCCATAGCAACGTTTAACAACCGAGTTCGGGATGGATCGGAGTGGTTCCATTACATCATAAGCACCAGGAAAGCTTTGAAAACTTTTAATCCTGTGTCTGCGTTTTGTTTGATGCGCTGCATCTCTTTCGCTCGACTTAATTACCTTATCAAGTTTTCCTTTGTCTGTCAACCCCAAAGTCAAAACTTTTTTTCGATCGCCCGAAACTGCCCCCAATCGCCGAGTTTGACGTATTATTTGCCAGTGTTGCCGATCGACCTTTAACTCACAAATCCAAAAAAGCCGCATCAACACCCTGTTCTCTGCGAATCTTCCCGTCCTTCACAAACCACGCCACAACCTGCTTAACTGTTAATTGTTCGATCGCGCTTTCAGCTTCTGTCGCAATTTGCCTCAAAGGTCGCAAAGACGCAACCACCAAATTTGTAAAAAAGTTTTCAAAACTCGCATCAAGTTCGATCGACCCTTTAATACTCTCATCATTCTTAATCCAATCCATCACCTGCCCATTAGTCACCTCAGCCACCGGCAAACCAGTCTCCCCAGCAATTTGCTTGAGCACCCTCAAAGCATAAATTGCCAGCCGCGCCGAAAACTTTTCTTTAGATGACAGAAGCGCCATATCAACTTCGGCACACTCTTCCGGCGTTAAAAAATCTGCTAGCGGTTCCATATATTAAAAATTGGTAATTGCTAATCGGTAATTGGTAATCCCTGACATCCGTGACATCCGTTACACTCATCCGTTGCCGAACTTTCATCCGTGACATCCGTTAAATCCGTTAGAAAATCCGTTGCCGAACTTCTTCCTTCTTCCTTGCAATCAAATAACCGCAGCGGTGTTCCCCATTAATAATCCAGTGAGTCCGCTCCACAATACAATCCGGCAAAACCGCTGCAAACATTTCCAACTCATTGCCACACACACTCGGAAAAGTTTCAGCAACATTAGAAATCGCGCAGTTGTGTTCCATCAACACAAATCGATCGCCCAAACCAGCGCGATCGCACATCCCAACCTCTACAGATTCTACAGGATAACACTCAGCCATGTAACCCTCAGCCCTGCGGAGTTCCACCAACTTAGTCACCCGTTCTTGCAGCGAACCCGTACCCACTAGCCGCCGGTAGTCCGTAGCCTTGCGCTGCCACTGTTTTCGCAAGATAGTAATCACTTGCTCGCGGCCGACGGTTTCCGCCAAAGTATCCAAGAAAGAGACTGCAAAATCGCCGTAACGATTCGGGAATCGATCGCGCCCCAGACTGGTAAGCTCATAAATGTGCTGCGGCCGCCCCATCCCAGCCTGAACCGACTGATACTGAATCAGCCCCTCCGCTTCCAAATCCTTCAAGTGACGGCGAATCGCCTGCGGACTGATATCCAAAGACTCCGCCAACTCAAGAGCCGTCCCCTGCCCCCCCTTGAGCAAATATTCCAGGATGTCTTGTTTGGTGGAAGTCTGCTGAGTAGTCTCCATCATCTTCACAAAAAATTATTAATTTGACTTTGACAATATCACTGTTGTTAATGTAGCTTAAAATATACTAAAGCAACAAATCAGTTGTTTTACTTCCCAGAGCAGCCCCCAGAACTCGCCGGGCCCCCGACAGTTCAGCGTCTGCCATCTTTGAGAGACTTATCCAGAACACTCGAAAGCGCAAAATTAATGAGCTCTACAGTCACAACCCTAGTCAACCAGCCCTATAAATACGGTTTCGTCACCGACATCGAATCAGACACCATCGCCCGCGGCTTAAGCGAAGATGTAGTCCGCCTGATTTCCGCCAAGAAAAACGAACCGGAATTCATGCTGCAATTCCGCCTCAAAGCATACCGCAAGTGGCTGACAATGACCGAGCCCACCTGGCCCCACGTCAACTATCCCGCGATCGACTACCAACAAATTATCTACTATTCCGCGCCAAAACAAAAGCCCAAAAAGCTCAACAGTTTGGACGAAGTTGACCCGACACTGCTAGAAACCTTCGAGAAACTCGGCATTCCCCTCTCCGAACAAAAACGGCTCGGAAATGTCGCCGTCGATGCCGTTTTCGACAGCGTTTCAATTGCCACAACATTTAGAGAAAAGTTAGCCAAAGATGGTGTTATTTTCTGTTCCATTTCAGAAGCCGTCAAAGATTATCCCGAATTAATAGAAAAATATCTCGGCAGCGTCGTACCAGTCGGCGACAACTTTTTCGCAGCCCTCAACTCCGCCGTATTCAGCGACGGTTCCTTCGTTTACATTCCCAAAGGCGTCAAATGCCCAATGGAATTGTCAACCTATTTCCGCATCAACAACGGAGATTCCGGCCAGTTCGAGCGCACCTTAATTGTTGCAGAAGAAAACAGCTCAGTGTCTTACCTAGAAGGCTGCACCGCGCCGATGTTTGACACCAACCAACTGCACGCCGCCGTCGTGGAATTGGTAACAATGGACAATGCGGATATCAAATACTCCACAGTGCAAAACTGGTACGCTGGCGACGCCAACGGCAAAGGCGGCATTTACAACTTCGTGACGAAACGGGGTTTGTGTCAGGGAGTTAATTCTAAAATTTCTTGGACGCAGGTAGAAACTGGTTCCGCGATTACTTGGAAATATCCCAGTTGCGTGTTAGTCGGCGACAACTCAGTAGGCGAATTCTACTCGGTAGCGCTGACAAACAACAAACAGCAAGCTGACACCGGCACCAAAATGATCCACATTGGTAAAAACACTCGCAGCACGATTATTTCTAAGGGAATTTCGGCGGGTAATTCATCCAACAGCTATCGCGGTTTGGTGAAGATGGGGCCGAATGCTAAAGGCTCTCGTAATTACTCTCAGTGCGATTCCATGCTGATTGGCGACAACGCTCAAGCGAATACTTTCCCTTATATTCAAGTGCAGAACCACACTGCTAAAGTCGAACACGAAGCTTCTACTTCTAAAATAGGGGAAGAGCAATTGTTCTTCTTCGCACAGCGGGGAATTTCCGCAGAAAATGCTATTTCGATGATGATTAGCGGTTTCTGTAAAGATGTTTTCAATCAGTTGCCGATGGAATTTGCGGCAGAAGCTGATAAGCTGTTGAGTTTGAAGCTGGAAGGAAGTGTCGGATAATTTACCCTCGTTACCAGGTCGATCCTATTGCTGGCAACTTAAGAGTGCAATCCATAAATAATGTCGCTTTTATTCGAGTCTAGATCCCCCTAAATCCCCCTTAAGAAGGGGGACTTTGAGTACACTCTTGTCCCCCCCCTTATTAAGGGGGACTTTGAGTACACTCTTGTCCCCCCCTTATTAAGGGGGGTTAGGGGGGATCGAGACTTCGATACAAACAAGAGAGACGGTAGGTTTAACGTTAAGTGGTCAGCAATAGCCAGAGCGTAAAAACGAAAAAAACTGTAAAGTGCATTGAGGAAAAGGACAAAAATAGATGATTGTTGAAAATAGTCAAGTGGTGCTATCCGTCCGTGATTTAACTGCGAATGTGGAAGATACCCAAATCCTGAAGGGTTTGAATCTGGAAATTAAATCGGGTGAAATTCACGCGATTATGGGCCCGAACGGTTCGGGAAAAAGCACTTTATCCAAGATATTAGCCGGTCATCCTGCTTATACGGTAACGGGCGGAGAAGTTACTTTTTTGGGTCAAAATTTGCTGGAATTACCGCCGGAAGAACGCTCTCTGGCTGGCGTCTTCCTAGCGTTCCAATATCCGTTAGAAATTCCCGGCGTTAGCAATCTGGATTTCTTGCGCGTGGCTTACAATTCTCACCGCAAACATCGCGGCTTGGAAGAATTGGATGCTTTTGATTTCCAAGATTTAATCGAGGACAAGCTGGATATTGTCAAGATGAATGATTCTTTTTTAGGCCGCAGCGTAAATGAGGGTTTTTCCGGCGGCGAGAAAAAGCGGAATGAAATTTTGCAAATGGCGTTGTTGGAACCGAAATTAGCTATTTTAGATGAGACTGATTCGGGTTTGGATATCGATGCTCTCAAGATTGTCGCCGGCGGTGTGAATCAGTTGTCAACTGCTGAAAATTCGATGTTGGTGATTACTCACTATCAGCGGTTGCTGAATTACATTATTCCTGATTTTATTCACGTCATGGAAGCGGGCAGAATTATCTTGACGGGCCCGAAAGAGTTGGCGCTGGAATTGGAAGAGCGCGGTTATGACTGGGTTGTGGAAGAGGAAGCAGCAGGAGTAGGCGCGCGATGATGAATACGCAAGTTGCTAGTAGGGAAATGTTTTTGACTGATTTGGTGAATCAGTGCGGTAAGTTGGAGGCTGCTAATAGCAAAAGTGCGGCTTATGGGTTGCAGGATTTGCGGGATGCGGCTACTGAATACGTGCTTGCTTCGAGTTTTCCGACGGTGAGGGATGAAGAATGGCGCTTTACTGATTTGTCGTCGGTGTTGCAAATTCCTTTTCATATACCCCAGAGCAATCAGTCAAAAGTTAAGCTGGCTGATATCATTATGCCCGTGAAAAATCGGGATGATTTACCATTAAGATTGGTATTTGTCAACGGTTTTTATGCGCCGGATTTGTCAACGGTGGAGTCGTTGGTTTTGCCGAATTTGCCGTTAGCGGAGCCCTCGAAGAGGATCGACTTTTACGCAGGTAATCTATCCAATGTACCCGAAAAATATCAAGGGCGCATCAGCGATGTTTTGAGCAAGTACAGACAGCAAACCGAGGTGTTTACCGCGCTGAATACTGCGGGTTTGGCGGATTCTGCGGTGGTGTTCGTGCCGGCCGATATGTCGATCGACCTTCCAATTCACTTGCTGTTCCTGACAGCACCAGGTGCATCTCCCACGATGTCCCAGCCGCACTGCTTGGTCATAGCTGAGCCTGGAAGCAATGTGACGCTGGTTGAGGATTACACAACTCTCGGAAATGTCGCTGCATTTACGAATGCTGTAACCGATGTTATGGTCGGCGAAAATGCTACTGTGAATCACGTTCGGCTGCAGCGGGAAGGTGGAGAGGTTGTTCATATCGGCAAAAGTGCGATCGAGCAATCTCGCAATAGCCGTTATACTTGCCATGCTATCAGCTTGGGAGGCAAAATATCGCGGCACAATTTAGAAGTATTTCAGCGCGGCGAAGCCACTGAAACAACTTTAAACGGCTTAAGCGTAGCCTTTGGGGAACAGTTGACGGACACTCACAGTTTAATCGATTTTAATCACCCCCACGGTACAAGTCGCCAATTGCACAAGTGCATTGTCGGCAACAAAGCTCGCGCTGTATTTAACGGCAAAGTTTTCGTTCGCAAAGCCGCACAATTGACAGATGCCGGACAATTGAGCCGGAATTTGTTGCTGTCGCCCAGGGCGCGTGTAGATACCAAACCGCAGTTAGAAATTGTCGCCGACAACGTTAAATGTTCCCACGGTGCAACTGTCAGCCAGTTAGAAGATGATGAACTTTTCTACTTGCAAAGTCGCGGTTTGGATTTAGAAAGAAGTCGCTATTTGCTAATCGATGCTTTTGCGGCAGAAATGCTCAATCAATTACCGATTATAGGCGTGGCGAAAATGCTTTCTACCTGTGTGGCTATCCAAGGATAAAAGAATCACCCAGAGGCTAGAAGTCTGTTCCACAAACATTAAATGTTCTTGTGGGTGGGCTTCTAGCCCGCCCCAAATCAGCAACAGGCTAGAAGCCTGTTCCACAAACATTAAATGTTCTTGTGGGGTGGGCTTCTAGCCCGCCCAGAATCAGCAACAACCGGGCCCAAATCATTATTAACTTCTGAAATTTATGACACTTATTCAAGAAAAAACACTTGCATCAAAAGTGCGTGGCGACTTCCCAATTTTGAATGAAAAAGTCAACGGTAAACCGCTAGTTTATTTAGACAATGCAGCTACTTCTCAAAAACCTCTAGCTGTCATCAATGCTTGGCGCGACTACTACGAGAAATACAATTCTAACGTCCACCGGGGAGCTCACACTCTCAGCGCCAAAGCTACTGATGCTTACGAAGGTGCTAGAGACAAAGTTGCGGCGTTTGTAAATGCGGCGTCGCGGCAAGAAATTGTTTATACTCGCAACGCCACCGAAGCGATTAATTTGGTTGCTTATTCTTGGGGCTTGAGCAATCTGCAAGCTGGAGATGAAATTATCCTGTCGGTAATGGAACACCACAGCAATCTAGTTCCCTGGCAAATGATGGCTCAAAGAACCGGTGCGGTGCTGAAGTTTGTCGAGTTAACGGAAACTAACGAGTTTGATTTGGAACAGTTTAAAACCCTGATTTCCCATAAAACTAAGTTGGTGTCAACCGTTCACGTTTCTAATACTTTGGGCTGCATCAGTCCAGTAAAAGAAATCTGCAAAATTGCCCACAGTGTCGGCGCAAGGGTTTTAATAGATGCTTGCCAAAGCGTGCCGCACATGATAGTAGACGTGCAAGCAATAGATTGCGATTGGCTGGTTGCTTCCGGTCACAAAATGTGCGCTCCGACTGGCATCGGTTTTCTGTACGGTAAACTGGACTTGCTGAGAGAAATGCCTCCGTTTTTCGGCGGCGGCGAGATGATTGCTGACGTGTTTCTCGATTATTCCACCTATGCCGATTTGCCGCACAAATTTGAGGCCGGCACTCCTGCAATCGGCGAGGCGATCGCCCTCGGTGCAGCAGTCGATTATCTTAGTAACATTGGCATGGATAAGATTCACGCTTGCGAAGCAGAATTGACTGCTTATATGTTCCAACAATTGCGGCAAATTCCCGAAATCAAAATTTACGGGCCGCAGCCAGACAGCAACGGCGAAGGTAGGGCAGCTTTGGCGGCATTTACAGCCGGAGAAATTCACTCTCAAGACTTGTCTACCATGTTAGATCAGGAGGGAGTTGCGATTCGTTCCGGGCATCACTGCACGCAAGCTTTGCACCGCTATTTGAACGTTTCATCTACGGCGCGGGCGAGTTTGTATTTTTACAATACTCGCGAGGAGATTGATGTGTTTGTGAAAGCGTTGAAAGAGACGATCGACTTTTTTGCTGGGATTATGGGGTAAGTTTGTGGGGTGGGTATTTGCCCACCTCAGTTACCAAATTTTTTTCACGGTTAAGTTTAGCAGAATGCCTTTTACACTCGCACATCCGATCGCAGCAGTTCCAATCTGGTTGCTATCTAAACGAAAATTGGATCTGTTAGCTCTCGCGATTGGGACAATGATACCGGATTTGCAATATTTTATCGCCCTGAAACCAGTCAGAGCGATCGGTCACAGTTTGCCAGGAGTATTCATCGAAGGTTTGCCCTGTTCGCTAGTTCTTTTGCTAGTGTTTCACTGGGTTTTAAAGTATCCGCTACTGGCGCTTGCTCCCTCGCACGTAGCCGATCGACTGCCACCAATAAGGCGATACTCGCTCTTCCCCTTATCGCAATTTTTAATAATTATAGCCTCGATCGCGATCGGGGGAATAAGTCATATTTTGTGGGATGAATTCACTCATTCAACTGGGTGGTTTGTCGTCAGAGTTCCATTGCTGCAATTTCATGTTGTCTCCCTGCCACTTTACAAATTACTTCAATATGGAAGTGGCATATTCGGACTCTGCGGTTTGTCGATTTGGTTCTTGGTGTGGTTGCTAAAAACTCAACCTCGCCAAAGTAAACAAGCGCTGCCTGTGCGCTGGAAACTATTAGCAACGAGCTGCATTTTGCTGACCTCTTGTATCTTGGCATTAATTGCTGTAAAGTTGCACATAGCTGAGGATGGAAGTTTTTCTGGCATAGTTGTTAGAGCAGTTATTGGTTCTATTTCTGGGTTATTTCTCGGTTGTTTATTGTACTCGGCTGTATTCTGGAATATCAAAGGTTTTCAGCAATTAAATTAGAACTTGGGTGAGAGGAAAAATTCTAGAGGGTAGGTGATTCGATCGCCATTTCTGACATCCGCGTTCATCAGCGTCAATCAGCCTGCATCTGCGGTCAAAAAAAAGAGCGACTTTACACGAAACCAGAATGTGATAAAGAAGTTGACAATTCGGGATGTTTTTTGTAATATATTTAGTTCAATAACATTTAACTTACAGAGGTTTACGATGAAACCTTCAGAACAGCAATCCACACCATCCAGCATCTTTGATGAAACCTTCCGCGATAATTCAGATCCTTGGGGATACACATCGAATTTTAATGAAATCAGTAAATTTCGAGCAACTATCAGAGCTTTGCCAAAAGTCCAATTCAAAAATGCTTTTGAAATCGCCTGTGCAATCGGTGTACTCACGGAGCAACTAGCCACAAAGTGTGACAGACTGCTCGCAGTAGATTATTCAGAAGTAGGATTAGTGGAAGCGCGTAAACGCTGTAGCAATCTCCCACAGGTGCGGTTTGAGCAGATGCAGATACCCCAGCAGTTCCCCACTGAGAATTTCGATTTGATTTTATTCTCAGAAGTTGGCTTTTTCTTGACACTCGAAGACCTCCTGGAAACTAAACAAAAAATTATTGACCACTTACTTCCGGGGGGATATCTCTTGATGGTTCATTATCGCTGGACAGCGGGGGATTATTTTATCCTGGATGGGGAGACTGTTCACGACACCTTTATCCAAAATTCGGCACAGTTTTTGAAACATCTTGGCGACCCGCGCAAAAAGTTTTTCATGCTAGATTTAGCGCGCCATCACAAACGCTATCGGATGGATTTGTTTCAGCGTTTGTAAATGATATAAGCAAATAAATTCAAAGATGGTGTATGGACAATTAGCGGTAGATCGCACTTTTTTTTGTCGCATTAATCCTCAAGGATTGGCGGTAAAAAAAAGTGCGGCATCGCACTTACCCTATCTATCCGATGTATTTTGACAAACGCCAGCATTACCTGCGATCAAAAAATAAAACTAGAGTTTGCTCAGCTCAAGGAGATTTTGAGATGATTACTACTGCTTCAAGTTTAGCCGAACAAAGAACACTGCTAGAAAACATTAGCTGGTCAACCTTTGAAACGTTGCTCAAGGAAATAGGCAATCGCCGAGGTTATCGCATAGCTTATGATAACGGGATGTTGGAAATTATGAGTCCTTTATACGAACATGAAAATCCCAAGATTCAGTCGGATCGCTTCATTTTCATTTTAGCAGAAGAACTCGGCATTGAAATCAAAAGTGCTGGATCGATGACTCTCAAGCAAGAACAGGCTAAAAAGGGTATAGAACCTGACAATTGCTATTATATCCAAAGTGAACCAGCCGTTAGAGGCAGGCAAGAACTAGACTTAGAAACTGCCCCACCGCCCGACTTGGCAATTGAAATAGATATTACCAGCAGTTCACTTAATAAGTTGGGAATTTACTCAGCACTTCGCGTCCCGGAAGTTTGGATATATAATGGGGAAATTTTGAAACTTTATCAGTTGGTAGAGAGAGAATATATTGAGCGGGAATTCAGTGTGGCTTTTCCGTTTGTATCGGTAGCAGAAATGGCTGGGTTTTTCGATCGCACTCAAACGATAGGGGAAATTAGTTTGCTGAAATCTTTTAGAACTTGGGTTAAGGGGAAAATATAAAAGTGTCAATATCGATCGCACGCCAAAGCAAAATTCCCGAATAGAGGCAAGCAATCGCTCGATTTTTTTGGTATATTTACTTAGAGGTCATTTAACTTCGAGAGATTAACCATGACGCCTTCAGAACAGAAATCAGTACCATCCAGTTTCTTTGATGAAACCTACCGAGGGAGTCCCGATCCTTGGGGATACACATCGAGTTTTTATGAAATCAGTAAATTCCGAGCAACTATCAGAGCTTTGCCAAAAGTCCAATTCAAAAATGCTTTTGAAATTGGATGTGCCATAGGTGTACTGACGCAGAAACTCGCCCCCAAGTGTGACAGATTGCTTTCTGTAGATTGTTCGGATATCGGATTAGAAGAAGCACGAAAACGCTGCGCCGATCTCCCACAGGTGCAGTTTGAGAAGATGCAGATACCCCAGCAGTTCCCCACAGAGAAGTTTGATTTAATTCTCTTTTCAGAAGTGGGCTGTTATTTGACAATGGAAGACCTCCTGGAAACCAAGCAAAAAATTATTGACAGCTTACTTCCGGGAGGTTATCTGCTGATGGTTCAATATCGGTTCCCAGTGGAAAGTTTTATCTTGAATGGCGAGATTGTTCACGATACCTTTATCCAAGATTCCGCACAGTTTTTGAAGCATCTTGGAGACCCACGCAAACGTTTTTTGATGCTAGATTTAGCGCGCCATCACAAACGCTATCGGATGGATTTGTTTCAGCGGTTGTAAATGATACCAGCGGATAATTTTCCAGAGAGTGCATCTACAATTAGTTCGGGAACACCCTTTATTTCTTGGCCTTTATCTGTCAATAATATCAAGTCCGCGTCAATAATTATAATTAATTAAGTTTGTAGTGAGGACTTCCTCAAAGGTCAGCACCGAGCGATCTCCAACAATATTATTGTGAATTATTGACCGGACTTGATATAAATCAAAGAGCGATAGCCTTGTAAATTGCGAACATAAACAAAAAGCGATCGCCCTCAATGACGCCATTCACTCCTCTATTAATACTCCCTAATTTCAGGATGGATAAATTGATAACCAGCCGCCTTAATCTTTTGATTCGACACCCTCGCATTATAAGGCCGCACGCTGGTAACAGATTTATCCCAAGAAGCTGGCGGCAAATTGTGAGTTTCAAAAATGCGATCGAGTAATTCGCGACTCGACAGCGACACATCCCCGACTAAATTATAAATTCCCTGCAATCGATTTTCCAAAGCAAAAGTTAACCCCCCAACAACATCATCTCGATGCACCCAATTAGTAGCATCTTCCCCCGCACCGGGACGAGTGCTCCCAGCCCAACGTCCAAAAATTTTAACTAATTCTCGCCCGGGCCCATAAATTCCTCCCAAACGGAGAATGCAGACGTGAAGATTTGGACTAGATGCTGCTAATAAAACCCGTTCTGTTTCTGCCATAATTTCACCGTTTGGGTTAGCAGGTGCGACTGGTGACTCTTCATTTACCACTTCACCTTTGCGATCGCCATACACAGAATAAGTACCCGTATAAATAACCTGTTTTACTGTCGGTATCTGCTTTAAAACCGATACCAAAGTAGTCGCCGTATCTAAATAACTCTCCTGATAAGTATCAGAATTGGGAGCACCTACGCACAGCATAACAGCATCTTGTTCTTGCAGTACAGAAGCGATCGCATCTTTGTCATTTCCCTTGACAACAGCCACCCGCTGCGCGACACCCTCCAACTCAACTACTCGGGTTGCCGTCGTAGTTGTCGCCGTCACGGTACAATCAGATTTGCCGCGTAAATGTTTGGCTGTCGCAGTACCCACATAGCCGCAGCCGACGATCGCAACTTTCATACAAAATTCTCCATGGTGTGATGTTCTCTAAAATTATTGCCGGTTTCCGCAGCCCTTGAATGCGGGTGCCGAAATTATGGCGAGCTGAGTTTTATGATAAAATGCAAAGCGTCGTCAGCGATCGGAGTAGCATCGTGTCCGAGAGAGATATTTTTGCCACCTCCTCAGAAAGCGAACTTTTAGCTTTTTATGGTTCTTTGTTTGGGATCGCAGCCGCCGATGGTGCCGTTGATATTGACGAATTAGATTTGTTGTTTAAAACCATAAATTTAGACAAGTTTTCTGACTCCGCAAAGACTCAAATCCACTCATACACAGCCAGTCCCCCATCACTCAGCGACTGTTTGCAAACACTCAGCCAATCAGCAGAACCGCTGCGTTTGGGAGTCATGTATTTTTTAATTAACATTGCGTGGGCAAATAAGACGCTGCATCGCGGAGAAAGCGAGGCGATCCAATCCGCAAAAAAACTGCTTGCGGTTTCAGATTTGCAAATCCAAGCCATGCAGGAATTCCTCGCAGACATGAAACAAATACGGGAAGCCGCGCCCAATCAAAATCAGGCATCAGCCTCGTTCAATGCCGGTATTTCCGAGCTCAAAAATAAGGGAATTCCTCTCGATTTAATCGATCCCAAAAAAACTACAACCAACCTCAGTGATTCTCATATGAAATACTCCGAGGAAAATTTTTGGGCTAAACTTAAAAACTTTGCTTTAACCGCAGGAAGAGAAGTAGTAGAAAAAGCTTTGATTCTCTACTATGCGACTCAGAACCCAAAGGTCCCTGCTTGGGCAAAAACTGTTATTGTTGGAGCTTTGACCTATTTTATCTCTCCTCTTGATGCGATTCCCGATATATTACCCGGCTTGGGATATACAGATGATTTAGGATTGTTGCTGGCGGCGATCGCTACTGTTTCAGTCTACATTAATGCTGATACTAAAGAACAAGCCAAACAAAAAATGAAAGATTGGTTTGGCTAATCATCTTATGTCCGGTAGAGCGTATTGTTTCCGCCTGCATCGGCATAATATAACCTGCCAATCTTAGGCGTCTTTTCGTAGTAAAAAAACCAGGTTTCTCAACAATCGTGCGTAAGTCTTAATTTGAATAACATAGCAGTTTTCAATTTGATCGCTCCTGGACGCAAAAACCCGGTCTCTGCACGTAATTTGGTCATATACGCTCGATCGCGACAACGATCGAGCGGTTTTTGTTTGTTAGCGTCCGTCCATGACTGTTTATCAAATACAGACACGGCAGAAATACAGGACACGGCAATGCCGTGTCCCTACTTGATTATTGTGGATTCTCAGTCTTTAATCGGCTTGCCATCTCGATTGACAATACGGCTTTCACCATCCTTAGCCGTGACATTTTCATAAACCCCTTCATCCCGCTTCACGTACTTGCTAAAACCCGAATTTTTATAATCGGTGTCGGATGTCGGCTTCATCAATCTCGGAGCGCTCAGCAGTCGGCGTACCGGAGCATCTGCGGGAGTCTCCCCGGGTTCGCACTTAGCCAACTCGCAAAGTTGGCCCCAAGTCGAAACTTCCAGGTTCATGCTGTGCCACACTTCTAACTGCTGGTTGTTTTCGGGACACAAATAATCGTATACAGGCATACTAAGAATCTCGTTTGCAACTACTAAAATTACTAATTGCACGGTTATGGAGAATATTATAGCTCAACCTTACTAAAAATTCAACCCCAAAAATCAAACTTTACTATTTTTAATGATTGTTAAAACACTAAATCAGCTATATTATTAACCCAGTGTGCTTGCTCCCGGATGCGATCGAGACAAAGCCCAAAAGTACCCTACCCTGAAATCCTCTGACTCGATCGAACGATCGCACGATCGACGGCTAGCAAATGCCCGCAAGACTTCGCTCAATGTTGTCAAAGGATCGATCGTGATTTTCAGACTGTACGCAAATCACAGATTCTAAGTTTCAATTTTATTTATCTACTCACTAGCGAGGATTTACCGATGAGCGATTTCAAAGTTACGCCAGAAGTAGAGCTGAATACAGCTCAAATGTTGGAGCGATATCAACTGCAAGATGAGACAATTCTGCGGCGTTGGGCAAAACTGCACGGCATCAACAGCACTCGCGGTTTCTTCTATCCCAGTGAAGTAGATTTGATAGATCATGCTCACCACCATCTTTACAATTTGGGAATGAGTATTGCTGACTACCAAAGTCTTTTAGACAGACGCCGCAGCCATTCTCAAACATCAGGCGACCAAAGTAAAACAGTAGCAAGTCAAGTTGCTGACGAAGCATACGATGCCATAGAAAAGCTAACCGATCAGTATTCTGAAGCTATTGATTTAATGGGAGAACGTATAGCAGACCATTTCATAGATGAACTCGATTTATCTGTGATGCGCCACCTGTCTAAAAAAGTGAAAGACCGCCGCAGTCTCAACGGTCAAACTAAAAAGCCTAACCGTTTTCTCCAAGTTATTAAAGCCGTGTTGCAACCGAGCAGCGAAAATACGCTTCTGGTTCCCAAAAAAGATGACGACTCTAGTTTAGAATTAGAACAGCATCACCGCCTCGGCTAGCTGCATATTTAGTTGAAAGACTAAGCGCGAATTATAGCGGTAAGGTGCGCTAGGCGCACCCTACATAATTAAGTTCTGCGTCCAGGACTGTGAAGCCAATAAATTTACTGTTTTCAAGAACTCTAAATTACCTGTGAATTATAAATTTAAGACTGGATGCAGATGTATTTTGCGCGGTTATTACCTAAAATATATGTTTAATCTCAGCCGTAAATCTAGCCAAAGGTAGATAAATGATTAAATCATGGATGGTAATTGGAGGAGTAGCCTTTGTAGTAGCTTTAGCCGCTAACATAATCGCGCCCAGCGACATCCAATGGTTCAACCGCTTGCAGCGTCCGAGATGGCTAGTATTTGAAAAAGCAATTCCCCTAATTTGGACAGTAATTTTTATTTGTGCAGCTTGGTCAGCAGTGATTGTTTGGGAAAAAGAACCGGGAACTCAGGAGACTTGGCTGAGAATGGGTTTGTACCTGCTTTTAGAAATAGTAACCATATCTTACACCTCGGTTATGTGCAAAGTTAGGAGCCTAAAAGTCGGCACAATAATCGGCGGAACGGGCGCTATTTTAAGCGTAATACTAGCTTTAAGTGTGTTGCAAGTTTCCGAATCTGCCGCCCTGTTATTGCTGCCTTACATACTTTGGAGTCCGATCGGCACTTACACCACTTGGGCAATGATGCACCTCAACCCGGCGGATGTTTAGGCTCTGGAATTAGTCATTTTAATGGGATGGCAAGCATCAGGAAAAAGCACCGTTTTTCGGTAGTATCTACCTGCAACGCAGGTTTTAGTGAGCAAAGACTTGATGCGAAATAATTGTACAGTTGCACAACTCGAAGCTTATGATATCGGTAGCCCAAGCTGCATGAACCAAGTGTGCTTGTCTATGTAACCGCGTTGAAAATGGATTTTGCCATCAACAACATGAAAGAAGCCACAGCCTTGCAGGGTAAAACTTTTGCCAGTTGGTAGGTTGCCACCAAACTCACCTAGAAAGGTGCCGCCACCAGTCCACTCGACGATCGCCCACTCGCCATCCTCAAACAAATTCTCAACGTGCGTGTAATTGTCTGGAAAAGCTTGGAAGAAGGTAACAAAACTCTCAAGCAATGCCTCACGCCCGTTTAGAGGATCGCCAAAGGCAACTTGATGGTTCTCTGCATCGTCGTGATAAAGCTCGATAAGGGCGTGAGGGTCACGAGCGTTATAAGCAGAAACCCAGTCTTGGAGAACTTGCTTGGGCGTTTTCATTTTTGGTTCCCTAATACTGATAAGTAAAGATATTAGTTAGCAGCTTCTCCCGCTCAAATTTACCGACTCGGAGGGCTGCTCGGAGGCTCAGTTTCCGGCGGTTCGGGAGGGGGAGATTCAGCCGCCGGAGGATTCAGCGACTCCTCCCAAACTTGGATTTGCGATCGAGCTTGCTCAAAAGCCCGAGTACCCGAGGGAATTTTCTTCAAAGTCGCGATCGCCCCAGCCAGATCCGACGACGACTGTTCCACACCAAGCGCCAAAATCCGCTGGCTCCACTCATCAATCGCCTCGCTCGCCTGCCACCGGAGCGAACTAGACTCCGGCACCTGAAGAGCCAGGGAAATTGCCGTTTGCAGAGCGTCAGCAGTCCCCGCTCGGGCGACCTGACGGGCGTTCTGCAAACCTTGCTCGCCCTGAAATTGAGCCTCCCAAGTCCGAATGTTCGATCGAGCTTCCTCATAAAGCACCCGTCCCGATCGAATCCGGCGGGCCATCTCAATTGCCTCCGCCAAATTGCCCCCCGCCGCTAGCTGCTGAGCTCTATCCAAAAACGGCTGGTCAACAAGTCGCTGTCTCCTCTCGATCCAAGCTTGAATTTTGGTTTGAGCTTCCACGTAAAGCGCCCTACCTTGAGCGATCCGAGAAGCTTGAGCAACGGCGGCCTCGAGAGCATTCGGATCGCCCGTACTCGCCAAATCGTTCGCTCTTTGCAAATACGGACTGTCTTCGAGCAGCTCGATTTGACGGCTCAAGCGGCTAATTTGACTGCGAGCTTCCTCATAGCGGGGATTTGATTGGGGGACTGTTTGCAATTGCCCGATCGCAGCCCTCAAATCATTTACCCCTCCCGGTGCCGCCAGCCTGCTTGCCAAATCCAAAACTTTCACATCAGCCATTTCTTGCTGCCAGCGGCCGACTAAATCTTGAGCTTGTTTGTACAAAGGGCGACCAGAATTCAACTTTTGAGCGATCTCGATCGCCTTGGACAAACCCTCAACTGAGCCGCTCAAAGCCTGAGCAGTAGCATTCGCCAATTGTTTAAAATCCTCAACTTGTTCCCTTAAATTTGCAGTGTCGGGAATCTTGTCAGCAATCGCGATCGCCTGCTCCCAATCCCCTGCCTGCAAGCGTTTTTGCGCGATCTGGATAATTTTCTTGCTAAATTCCGCGATCGCCTTATTGGCAGCTTGATACAAATAACTGTTTTGACCAATTCCCTGAGCCAGCTTAATCCCCATCACCAGATTGTCGAGCCCTCCCTCTGCCGCTGTATTCCGGGCTTTTACCAACTTATTGCCCTCAGTCCGAGTCGTCTGAATGAGCTTAGTCAATTCCTCGTACTTAGTCGATTCCCAGAAAGTATTGCCCAAATCCAAAAGCAAAGTAGCTTGCCGGAAAGCCAGCGTCCACTCTTCCTTACGCAAGTGGTCTTCGGCCGTGCGGTAAATTTTCTCTGCATCGATCCATATCGACTGCCACTTTTCAATCTGCTTTTCCACCCTCGGGTAAGCGGGAACGTCTTGAGGAACCTTGCGAGCAATCGCAATCGCCTCCTCCAGCTTTCCTTCTTGGAAACTAGCATTTCCCAGCCTGAGAATATCCTCCGACCACCGCTCGATTTGACCGTTAATTCTCGGCCGCAGCGGATGGTCTTTTGGCAAAGCATTAACTAATTCGATCGCCCTGAGCAAATCATCCGCCGTCCGCTTGCTTGCTGCTTCTTGAGCGCAAAAAAAGCGATCGTTAGCAGAAGCCGTCGGCCAAAAAATCTTTGAGCAATTCGACTGCGATGTCAGGTTGAGCAAAGATGCAAGTGCCACAAACCCCATACCCACCGACAGGATCAAACTCACCGCCAGCCAAAACTGCCACTTATTCGACCAGCTCCGCCACAACGGATTGTGTTCCCCCCGCCGCTGCGAGTTTTCCCCAGACAAATTTGGCGGTAGTTCCAGATGCCCTCCCGGCAGTTTTCCCGAAGTAACCAATTCTCGGAGCTCTTTAAGTCGTTCAGCCCGGTTTTTCCTTGCTGGTAGCCGCACCAGCGATGAAGTATCCTTTGTTGAATCCAAGGATTCTGATGCAGACCAACGGCCTGATGTTTTGCGATCTTGACTCATATCCTCACCACAAACAACAACCAGCCTGTCTTAATTATTTCAAAACAGCGATCGCTGCTATTGACTGCTCTATAGAATGTATTCATCACTTTTAAATACTCCTGCAGGCGAAAGACTACAAGAGGCGATCGCCAAACCGCAAAAATCAAAATTTTGTGATTAGGTAATTGATAATTGGTAATTGGCAATTGGTCAAGGCCTTTATCCCCAACTCGCACTCCTGATTGCCAATTACCAATTATTATCTCAAGAACCGGAGTTCGAGCGCAAATCGCCGATGAGTTCCGCAAGTTGGTCGCTGTTAGCTTTGTAAACCTCGTTGCAGAAATGGCACGTAGCCTCAGCCCCGCCATCTTTTTCAATCATGTCTTGCAATTCCGCTTCGCCCAACATTTTCAAAGCTCCCAAAACTCGATCGAACGAACAGCCGCAGTGAAAGCGCACCATCTGAGTTTCCGGGAAAATTTCCAGACCCATATCTCCCAGTAACTCTTCGAGAATCTCGTGCAGCGTTTTGCCGGATCGCAGCAGCGGCGTAAAGCCCGACAGTGCAGCAACTCTAGATTCTAAAGTTTGCATCAGTTGTTCGTCCGTTGCCGCCTTCGGCAGAACCTGCAACAGCACACCCCCAGACGCTTCCACCCCGCCCGCCCCCACAAACACCCCCAACACCAGAGCCGAAGGCGTCTGCTCCGAGGTTGCCAAATAGTGACTCAGATCGTCGCCTATTTCGCCGGAAACCAATTCTACCGTACTTGAGTAAGGGAAGCCGTATCCAACGTCCCGCACCACGTACAAATAACCGTCACCTATTGCCCCGCCGACATCGAGTTTGCCTTTAGCATTCGGCGGCAATTCCACTCCGGGATTGTCCACATAACCTCGAACCGTTCCATCCAGTCCCGCATCAATCAGAAGCCCGCCCAGCGGCCCATCTCCCTTGATGCGAATGTTGACTCTCGATTCGGGGCGTTTCATGCTGGAGGCGAGTAACAGCCCCGCCGACATCGTGCGGCCGAGGGCGGCTGTAGCCACGTAGGAGAGCTTGTGCCGCCGTCTTGCTTCTTCGGTGAGGCGGGTGGAAATGACGCCTACAGCGCGAATTCCGCCCTCTGCGGCTGTAGCGCGAATTAATTGATCGGCCATGAAAAACCTTACTTTGTCTTTTGATACCTTCTTGAACTATTTTAGAAGTTCTTGAAAATTGTGGCAGCAGATAGCAGCAGTTGACTCGGCGGGCCTGGAAGTGCGATCGAGCTTCAGAACTCGCCTCTGTTTTCTATAAAACCTTGAGCGACCCACTATTTATTAACAAATATTCTGATTCATTCTTCCACTTAAATATGTATTTAAGATGCCCGGAATAACGAGTGCATTTATTTTCCATAATCCACCGTCTTCTCACTCATTTTATAACAACTAATGACTGACAACTAATGACTAATAACTAAAGCTTATCTTGGCGCTAACCAGACGATTACCAAACCTTTACCTTTGTCGGGTAGAGTGAGATGCGTAGGTCTCAGACCAGTGTTTTTTAGCTGGAAATAACGGATATGCCACCAACATCCAAAGCACTTTTAGCGGAAGTCCAGCATAACACAGGAGCAACTCGAAACTTGCATTTTTATGCCAAGGGTGAAACCATTCCTATGATGTCGCAAGGTCTTTGGCGAGTCTGTCAAGGTCTAGCACAACTGAGTACGCTTTATCCAAACGGGGAAGAAGGACTTTTGGGTTGGGTTGGGCCTTCGATGTGCTTCGGTTTGTGGTTGACAAGCTTGCAGACTTACCGAGCTACGGCGACATCAGATATTTATTTGATGTGGTATTCTATGGTGGAAATCGAAGCTTCTCCTCAATTGGCTCACGAGTTGCTGCCTCAAATGGTACGGCGGCTGCGGCAAATGGAAGCAATTTTGGCGATCGCCGGACAGCGGCGAGTAGATGACCGTTTGTATCAGCTACTGCTATTATTGCAACAGGAATTCGGTCAGCCTGTGGTTGAGGGAACTCGTTTGAATATCCGCTTGACACATCAAGATATTGCTAATGCGATTTGCACGACGCGGGTAACAGTAACTCGAATGCTGGGAAAATTGCAGCAGCAAGGGTTAATCAGTCGAGATGGATCTCGGCATTTAATTCTTAACAAAGATGTTTTTGCGTCCAGGTCGGATTTGTTTGGCTGCAACCCTCAAGCAGTGTAGCAAGCGCCGAAAAAAATCTTATTCTGCTTCGCCAATCAGCGTAAACGCGGCCCAATCTTGCGGATTTGGGTGCATCTTCATTGTCATCAGCATCGCTTGCCGCAAAGCTTGAGCTTTATTCGGGTTTTTCTGTAATTGGCGATAGAATTCTGCCATTAATTCCGCTGTCGGATCGTCGGGCACAAACCACAGAGAAACGATAATACTGGAAACACCAGCACTAATTAAAGCACGAGATAACCCAAGCACACCATCACCTGTGAGTTTTCCTCTGCCAGTATTGCAAGCACTTAATACCACTAATTCAGCATTTAATTTTAAATCCAAGATTTCGCTCGAAGTCAGCAATCCGTCATCATTTCCTGATGGAGCAAGGGCGATCGCTCCCGGTAACTCTCCCCTCTTCACTTCATTAAATAAACCATGAGTTGCTAGATGAATAATCCGGGCTTTTAGCATCTGTTGAGTAATCGATGTTTTAGTGGCTTGAGAGCCTGTAATCGCTTGACTTTTCAGAAGTTGGGCAATTATAATTGCTTCCTGTTCGCTTCCTGGTAAGGGATCTAATTGGCGCGGCGGGTTGCCAATTTTGGGCATAATTGGATTGCCGACGACGAGATTATTTTGCAGAGAAAGTTGTCGGACTTTTTGCCGTGATTGGCGGGTTAACTGCAAAATTTGAATGGCGGGAGCAGTGAGGATGGTATGTTTTTCAATCAGATATTGACCTGTCGGATCTTGTAAGGCGACAAAGGGAACTAAAAACAGGGATTGATGGGGAATGAAGATGACCGGAGCATTGGGGTCAGTAGGTAAAATATCGGCAATGGGTTGAATGAGTAGTTGATAACTTTGCTGTAATTTGGGGTAGATTATCCGAGAATTAGCAGGGGTAGAAGCAGGGGGATTAGCTGTTTGTTTATTGGCAATGTCCCCCGCCGATACACCCAGAGCCTCGCGAGTGCCGCGAATCATCTCAGCTAAGGCTGTATCTGGCTCGTTTAATCCTCTCCTGCCGGTAGCAGCAGATACTCTTGTCTGTTCGGTGGCTTCGGGTAGATTGATGTTCAGAGATTTGAGGTCAACGGAGCGAAAGGTAATTTCACCAGTCGGCTTGATGACCCAAATATAAAGGGCTTCATTCCCAATAGTTGAATACTCGACGAGAGTAGCGTTTTGCTCTTTAGCGATTTGTTGAATTTGCTGGATATTGGGCGGGTTGATAGTAGTTGTGACAGAGGCAGATGCGGCAAGGCGAGATGCCAATAACTCCACAAAAGCTCTGGCTCTACCCCGTTCGGCAATTTCTAAAGCCTCATTAGTCTTTTTCTGAGCAATGAAGACTTCTTGTAAATTGATGTAGGGGTTAGTTTGGGTTTCAAATATTGACACTTTATTGGCATCGTCTAATCCAGCTCGCAGAGATTCCGAAACTTTAATACTATCAAGTAGGGTTTCCTCTGCTGCTGGGAGATTGCCAGATTTGGAGAGAGCGAATCCTAGATTGTTGAGAGCCACCCCCTCGCTTTGGCGGTCTTTAATTTCTCGCGCGATCGCCAACAACTGCTGTTGGTACTCGATCGCTTTAGCGTAGTCGCCGAGGTTACTGTAAGCAAGTCCCAGATTTCCCAGAGCCGCCCCCTCGCTTTGGCGGTCTTTAATTTCTCGCGCGATCGCCAACCACTGCTGAGTGTACTCGATCGCTTTGGCGTAGTCGCCCAGGTAAAGGTAAGCAAGTCCCAGATTTCCCAGAGCTTTCCCCTCGCTTTGGCGGTCTTTAATTTCTCGAGAGATCGCCAACAACTGCTGTTGGTACTCGATCGCTTTAGCGTAGTCGCCGAGGTTACTGTAAGCAAGTCCCAGATTTC
>NZ_JAUBTQ010000005.1:0-55750 GCF_036702515.1 Microcoleus sp. BROC3 | reverse complement strand
TTTGGCGGTCTTTAATTTCTCGCGCGATCGCCAACCACTGCTGAGTGTACTCGATCGCTTTGGCGTAGTCGCCCAGGGAAAAGTAAGCAAGTCCCAGATTTCCCAGAGCTTTCCCCTCGCTTTGGCGGTCTTTAATTTCTCGCGCGATCGCCAACACCTGCTGTTGGTAGTCGATCGCTTTGGCGTAGTCGCCCAGGTAAAGGTAAGCAAGTCCCAGACTTCCCAGAGCCGCTCCCTCGCTTTGGCGGTCTTTAATTTCTCGCGCGATCGCCAACAACTGCTGTTGGTACTCGATCGCTTTGGCGTAGTCGCCGAGGGAAAAGTAAGCAATTCCCAGATTTCCCAGAGCTTTCCCTTCACCTTCGCGGTCTTTTATTTCTCTATAAATTATTAGTGCCTGTTGCCAAGACTGCAATGCAGCTTGAAATTGACTAATCTGATGCTGCTGAATCCCTTGCTTTAAAACTCGGTCTGCTTCAGCTTTCCGCTGAGCTTGGGTTTGAGCCAAGGCCTGAGAATTGATGATTTTAAATTGAGAGTTAGGGATAAACCGAAACTCACCTACAGTCAGCGCCGCTAAGATTGAGATCAGTCCCGACAATCCAATTTTTTGCAGTTTCATAACTTTTGAGTGGCCTCTGGTTTGAATATCCGCTTGACACATCAAGATATTGCTAATGCGATTTGCACGACGCAGTTCTGTTGACTGTTGACTGTTGACTGTTGACCGCATGCGG
Source organism: Microcoleus sp. BROC3 (assembly GCF_036702515.1). Taxonomy (NCBI): domain Bacteria; kingdom Bacillati; phylum Cyanobacteriota; class Cyanophyceae; order Oscillatoriales; family Microcoleaceae; genus Microcoleus; species Microcoleus sp. BROC3. Next base: position 55,013 of record NZ_JAUBTQ010000005.1, on the reverse strand, counting down.
GGCGACATCTACCTGGAAGGAAGAGGATTGGAGTAATGAATAGTCTTCTTTTAATTTCTCCCGATCGGGGTTGGGGCTTTAAACCAATTCTTTCTGGTAACAGTAACGCGAATGCTGGGAAAATTGCAGCAGCAAGGGTTAATCAGTCGAGATGGATCTCGGCATTTAATTCTTAACAAAGGTGTTTTTGCGTCCGCCTCCGATTTGTTTGGCTGCAACCCTCCAGCAGTATAGCAAGCGACAGCTATTTGCATCTACATAATGCTGTCTAATATTAAATCTCTCATAGAATTGCATCAGAATTGTCTGTCTTGATTTTCCTCTCCCTATCTACAGCAATACATTTGTAGCCGGAAAAGATATCATGAAGCGGTGCATCTATTTAGGACAAAACTCAATGGCTAACTCAACTCAAGAAACACCGCAACCAGACAAAAAAGAATTAACTGACATCGCACCTAAACCTCAAGAACAACAAGAAGAACCGCCCAATAAAGGTGACGGGCGGAAATAGTCGATAGTTAGTTTTTATTTGCTATTACTCGTTATTACTCGTTACCAGGCTCTGCCTGGTAAGGCAGATCCGGAGGCTCGGCCTCCAATTGGCCCCAGCAAGAATCGAGGCAGAGCCTCTGGGTATTTCCAGGCAGATCCTGGAAGTTAATCGGGTGTGTTTACTATTGACAAATTATTCAGTTTGTGAAGTGGCATTGTTCGATCGCAAATTCGGCTTTTCCGGCTTCCCTCTGCGTCCGTCCAAAGAAACCACATCAGCCTCAGAACTCTCTCTAGCCACCCGAATCAGCAACCCCGACAACAACAAACTCGCCAACATCGAAGAACCCCCGTAACTAAAAAACGGCAGCGGCAAACCCGTAGTCGGCAAAACCCCCGTCGCCACCCCAATATTCAGCAGCGACTGTCCCACCATCACCACCATCACCCCAATCGCCACCAACTGAGACTCAATATTCCGGGCCCGCGTCGCCACCCTCAAAGCGACCGTAGCGTAAGCCGCCAACATCAGCAACAGCGAGAAACCTCCCACCAAACCAAACTCCTCAGCAAACACAGCAAAAATAAAATCGCTGTACTGAATCGGCAAATAAAATAACTTTTGCTGCGACATCCCCAAACCTACACCCCAAATGCCCCCAGAACCCACAGCCAGCAGACTTTGAATTAACTGATAACCGTCTTGCATCGGATCCGCCCAAGGATTCAGGAAAGACATAATCCGGCGGCGCTGGTATTCCCTAAAACTAATACTTAAAACCGCCAACAGCATTCCCCCGATAGCCGTTGCGCCCAACTGCAAGTAAGGCAAGCCCGCCGCTAAAGCCACCAACCACAAAGTCATCCCGCACAAAGCCGTGGTACTTAAATTCGGCTGCAACAAAATTCCCAACAGCATCGCACCGAAAATTAACAGCCAAGTCAGCCGCACTTTATTTGTCAACCGGGGCCAGTTGCCGAAAATGCGGGCGCTTTGGAGAACGAAAAACGGCTTGATCAATTCAGAAGGTTGAATAATCGGAACCGGGCCCAGGGATATCCAGCGAGTCGCCCCGTTGACGGTGGTTCCCACTCCCGGAATTAAGGTCAACCAGAGCAATCCCAGCAGCAATAAAACGCCCAACTGAGCTGTTTTAAGCAGGTACCGCAGGGGGGAGTATACCATCAAGTTAAAACCTGCCAGCCCGATCGCCACTGCGATTAGCTGTCGTTTAAAATAATAAAGGCCGTCTCCAAATTCATAATTTGCAATGGGATAGGAAGCCGAAAACAATGCTGTCAGCCCGACAAACAGCCACAGAAAAGTCAGCCACCTCAGCCACCGGGCCTCAGCGGCCCATTGAGACGCGCTGGGGTCAAAAAATGGAATCAAGCGTCGAATGTCATTAGCCATAGGATTTTAGAATGATCTCAATAAACTCTAACAAAGATGGCTAAAGTACCAGATTGGTTAATTTACGCATTAATCTGCTCGCTATTATATGGTTTGTGGGGATTTTTTGGCAATTTAGCGACTAAATATATTGACTACAAAACTGCTTTTGTTTATGAAGCAATTGGCGCTATTTTAACTACTTACTTTATTTATTATTTTCCACACTAATAATTTTAGTTTTGAGGGAGATGTTAGGGGAATTTTTTTTGCGATGTTAGTTGGCATTTGTGGCACGGTGGCATCATTAGTATTTTTTATAGCCCTTGCCAAAGGTGAAGTTGCCAATGTAGTGAGTGTTACGTCTATCTACCCGCTGATTACTATATTATTATCGTCTTTATTATTGAAAGAGGCTATTGCATTACCACAAATGCTTGCTGTGTTGTTAGCGATAATCGCTGTTATACTTTCTGCTTATTGAAATATTTGTCAATGATTAAATTAACAACGCTGGACATTCTTTCTGATGCTATAACAACAAAAAAGAGGTCATAGCGACCTCTTACCCCTCTACTAATCCAGCTTTGGCTTTTAAAGCAGGCCCGTATTAGCTCCGGGCTTACCGGTAGCCAGTTGCACTTTAATAATTCTGCCGCCCATTTTCATAATTCTTTGCTGTTCCCGGAACCAGTTGTCGTAAGGAACGAGCTTAGTAAAATAGGTATTTTGCAATTCGCGCTGGGTGCGGATGCGAGTTTGACTGGGGACGCAAGCAGTCACCTTAAACATTCTCATGGGAAACTAACTCCTGAGTAGGTTTACAGATTATTAGATGGATTTTTTAAAGATTGAAGGCAGGGAGTTAGGAGTCAAAACTAGCTCGTTAAAACTCGTCGGGCTTTCTCGACAAGCCTTTGACGGTCTAGCAATCACTCTCAACTTCCCTGACCTCTTTTCAAAGCCCAAGGTAACAAGTCCAAAGTTAAAAGTTAAAAGAGGCAAGAAATAAATGTTATTCCTTCTTTCTTCTTCCTTTTTCCTTCTTCCTTCTTCCTGAGTCTTAGCTCAAGCCAGAGCAGATGTAGTCGAAATAGACGCCCATTTCTTTACCAGCGTCAGAACCGACCAAACCGGCGGTGACTTCTTTCATTGCTTGGATTGCTTGTACGGTAGAACCGATGGGCACGCCCAAGGAGTTGTAGGTTTCTTTCAAACCGTTGAGCACGCGCTCATCGAGGATGGAAGGGTCGCCAGCTAGCATGGCATAGGTGGCGTAGCGCAGGTAGTAGTCCAAGTCGCGGATGCAAGCTGCATAACGACGAGTGGTGTACATATTGCCGCCGGGACGAGTTACATCAGAGTACAACAGAGACTTAGCAACTGCTTCTTTGACGATTGTGGCTGCATTGGCGCTGATGGCGGTAGCGGCGCGGACGCGCAGTTCGCCAGAAGCAAAGTAGTTCTTGAGCTTGTCTAGAGCGCTGATGTCCAGGTACTTACCTTGAACGTCAGAGGAATTGATAACGGCGGTAATTGCGTCTTGCATGGTTGTCTTGTTTCCTTGAAAGTGGCTGAGTCAGTCCAATTTTGGAGCTAGAATTTGGAATTTGGGATTTGGGATTTGAGATTTTTAAGTGGCTGGTTATTTGCAAAAGCTTTTAACTTGTTGCCGGCAACCCCCAATTTTTTAATCTAAAATCGAAAACCTAAAATCGAAATTCCTTACTGCATCGCACCGATAACGTAGTCGAAGTAAGAGGAAGCTTCGGAAGCATCTTCTCCAGACAGCAGCGAACTTGCTGCACTTTTCATAGCGCGAACGCCTTCGGCGACGGCTTCAATCGGGGTGCCGAGAGATTTGTACATTTCGCGGACGCCGACAATACCGATTTCTTCGATCGGAGTAATGTCGCCAGCTACGATTCCGTAGGTGATCAAACGCAGGTAGTAGTCGAGGTCGCGCAAGCAAGTTGCGGTCATTTCTTCGCCGTAAGCGTTGCCGCCGGGAGAAACAACATCAGGGCGCTTTTGGAAAAGTTGGTCGCCTGCTGCCTTGACGATGCGTTCGCGGGATTCGCTCAAAATTTGGGCGATGCGGACGCGGCGTTCACCAGAGGTGACAAAGCTCTTGATCCGATCTAATTCACCTGGGCTCAAGTAGCGAGCTTCGGCGTCTGCGTTGACGATTGATTTGGTGACGATACTCATCTTGTGTGTACCCGCTGGATATTTTGCTATACGAACTGCTCCGCGCTGAGCGAGCGACGGCGGGCGCTTGCATCCCGTACCTTTCATGCTCAGGCAGGAGCTTTGACAGGGAAGGCCGGACTTTCCACAGCCAGCAACTTTTAAAGTTGTTGGCGGGAGGCGACCTTCGATGTTTGACGGCGCTGGTTCTTCACGCCGGTGCGCTTGTGAGTGCCCGCACTAAGCCTGTCGCTTAGAATACCACAAATGACTGATGCGATCTTTAATTTTTGATCTAGATTGCAGCAGACCACTAAGTGGCGATCGAGTGACTCTCGGGCAGTTAGTAAGGATATTGCTTCTCTGACACAACTACCTCTCGCAAGTATTTTGAGGCATTGTGTTCACATTCTGAGTGTTACTGTAATAGTTTGTAACATTCCTTTTCATATTTGGGCCCTCGCTAGGGTGTTCTGCGTTAAAATTTCACCGATTTAAAATTAGCTATAATTCTTTCACAGCAAGGGTTACAGGCGATAGATTGTTAAGGGGGATTTGTGGCGGGCGACGGCGCAACGCTCAAAGACTTTTCCTTGAGAGGGAAGGGAGACAGGCGGGAGACAGGGGAGAGATGTGCGATCGTCTCACATCTTGTACCCTTCTCAATAAGTCTTGGACGGGCGGGCTAGAACAGCCTAACCCCTACTCCCCACAAGAACACTCACTCTTTGTGTTTGTCGAACAGGCCCGAAAGCCTGTTCTCGATCGTGGTGCAAGATATCAGAAGCATCGGAAATCTTAACTTTCGAGCTTGTAGCTAGATTTGACACTCACTTTTAATCTGGTGTGCCGTGAAAAGAAATCTATCAGCCCTTAAAAAAGCTTTGCAGTTTGGAATTAGCGGTGCTGTCGGCGGTTTCGCCGGCAATCTCATCACCGAACCTTTCATGCAGCGACTCACTGGTTCGGCATCTTTTCCTGACAGTGTATTGTCTACAGGTCGCTGGTTTGGATTGGTAGGCGGTGGGATTGCTACTGCTATCATGTTCGGCTATTTTTACTATATAAAAGGCAAGCCTCAAATTAAACAGGCTTTAAAAAATGGCGGATTGTTTGGTTTAATAGCAGGAGCCATTTCTGGGGCGATCGCCGAAGGCATTTATAGCGGGATTGGCGATGGCAACAACGAATTATTGCGAGTAATTTGCTGGGGAATAGCTGGCAGTTTGTTAGGACTGGGACTTGCACAGCGTATTCCCAACTTGGGAGCGCTTCGCGGCACGGGAGGCGGCGGTGTTGGGGGTGTTTTGGGCGGCTGTTTGTTTATTCTGTTTGCTTACAATTTATCCGGTACTGCAGGCCGTTTAGCTGGCTGTGCTGCGATCGGTTTTTGGATTGGAATTATGTTGGTTGTAGCTGAAACTTTGTTCAACAAAGCTTGGCTGGTAATTAGTTACGATACCGGAGCAAATCGCACTCTCACTCTGGGTTCGGAACCAGTGACTTTTGGCAGTGATGAAAATTTGTCTATTATCTGCATTCCTAATGTTTCGCCCTTGGCCATGCGGTTTCAATTGGAAGCCGGTCAAATTGTTTGCGAGAATGTTGATAGCGGGGCGGTGAGTTATTTGCGATCGGGCGACCAAAAGAGAATCGGCAACTGTACAATTACAGTCGGAAACTCTGACTTGCCAGCCCCAACACCGGCAACTGTTCCGCCTACCTTTATATCAGATCGGCCCGCAGTAAATTCTTTTACCAGCAGGCAATTTTCTCTGAAATTAGGCAGTCGAGTTATTCCTCTGAGTGCGGGAACTCAACTATTCACCTCTGACATACCGAGTTTAACAGCCGCAGCATCTAACGGTCTTGTAGCTATAGTCACTTCTCGATCGAGAAACGAGCTTTCGTTAGGATTGACCAATTTGTGCGATCGCGCTTGGTGGGCTACAGACATTCAAGGCGATATAAAAATGGTAGAACCTGAAAGTACCCTGACTTTGGCGTTGGGAACTCAAATCGAATTCGGTGAAATTGACGGCGAAATTGTGTAAGTAAGAGAGTAGAAACTGAGATATTGCACCATTGTCAATAAGTCTTTCATGGGCGGGCAGGATGCCCACCCCACAAAAAAAATTACTCTTTGTGGAACGGGCATCTTGCCCGTTCTTAACGGGTTTTCCGCCCCACCCCACAAGAAAATTTAGTCTTTGTGGAACGGGCATCTTGCCCGTTCTTAACAATTATTCAAGCAGAACTGCTGCTAACTCCATTAATTACCGCCGCACCAATCAAATGAGCTAAACGCAAAGCTTCAGGAACTTTCCCAGTGTCTGTCAAACGCTGGAGCACCAGTCCAATTACTTCGGGTTGTTCGCCACAAACTTGAAAAAAGAAAGGTTCAAAAGCGTGAATTTTACCAGCGCGACGCAACAATTCTAAACGGTATTCCGAGTCGGGTAAATGGCGGAGGGCTTTTTCAACAGCAGCTAAATCTGGTTGCCTGCGCATGACAGCAACGCAAGGAATTTGCAGCCGCGATGCTAACTCGGGAAGGTTAATAATATTGAAGCCGCCGAAAGCAATTCCGTCTAGCAAAACGAGATGCAATTGCGGCAAAAATTTGCCTCCGATGAGTAGCCCAGAAATAGCATCCGTGGCATCTAATCCGTCGGGGAAAACTTGTCCCCACACCATTCCTTCAAATCGAGTTCCCCCGCAGACTATGCCCGCGAGCGACACCAGACTGCCGCTTGTACGAGAAAACGGAGCGTCGTCAAAGCCAATAACCTTAATTGTGCGATCGAGCCTGAGCAAATCTGCCAGTTTCAACTTGTGGAGTTCCCTAAACTAAAGTTTTTGAGATTAGCTTGTGTTTTACATAGTATCATATACGTTAAATAGCTCATTACTAAAAAGGTTTTAGACAATTGGCAAAAAAATACGTAGCAGCGATCGACCAAGGAACCACCAGCACCAGATTTATCGTATTCGATCGCCGGGGACAGATAATTTGCAGCAACCAACAAGAACACCAGCAAATCTATCCGCAACCGGGATGGGTGGAACACAATCCCGAGGAAATTTGGCAGCGCACCCAAAGCGTGATTAAAAATGCCCTCGAAATCGGCAATATCGACCCGAAAGATATTGCTGCCCTCGGTATTGCAAACCAGCGCGAAACTACAATTGTTTGGAACCGAAAAACTGGCAAACCTTACGGCAATGCGATTGTTTGGCAAGATACCCGCACTCACCAAATTTGCGAAAAATTAGCTGAAGTTGAGGGCAAAGAGCGATTTCAAAAACGATGCGGTTTGCCGCTGGCAACTTATTTCAGCGGGCCGAAAATTAAGTGGATGCTGGACAATATTGCAGGATTGCGAGAAGCTGCAAATCGAGGGGATGCGATTTTTGGCAATGTCGATACTTTCCTAATTTGGCACCTGACTGGCGGCGCGCACATTACCGATGTTACCAACGCCAGCCGCACGATGCTGATGGATTTGCAAACTCTCGATTGGGATGCCGAAACTTTGGAAATAATGGCAATTCCCCGCCCGATGCTGCCAGAAATTCGCCCTTCGAGTCAAGTTTTTGGAATTGCAAAAGGATTGCTGGCAGGTGTTCCGATTGCTGCTGCTTTGGGCGATCAGCAGGCCGCACTCGTCGGGCAAACTTGTTTCAGTCTGGGGGAGGCGAAAAATACTTACGGTACGGGCTGTTTTATGCTGCTGAATACCGGTGAGACGATCGTCCCTTCAAAGCAAGGATTACTAACAACAGTCGCCTACAAGATGGGGGAATCGCCCGCTGTGTATGCTTTGGAAGGCAGTATTGCGATCGCCGGAGCTCTAGTGCAGTGGCTGCGAGACAATTTGGGCATTATCAACACATCTGCGGAAGTAGAAACATTAGCAAATACAGTTGAAGATAGCGGCGGAGTTTACGTTGTCCCGGCATTTTCTGGACTCTACGCGCCCTATTGGAAAGACAGCGCCCGGGGAGTAATTGCAGGTTTAACTCGCTACGTGACTAAGGCACACATTGCCCGCGCAGTATTGGAAGCGACAGCGTGGCAAACGCGGGAAATATTGGATGCGATGAATCAGGATTCAGCAGTGCAGCTTTTGTCTTTAAAAGTAGACGGTGGTATGGTGGGAAATCACACGCTGATGCAGTTTCAGAGCGATGTTTTGGGAGTGCCTGTGGTGCGGCCTGTGGTAGCAGAAACTACTGCACTCGGCGCGGCTTATGCGGCCGGTTTGGCGGTGGGTTTTTGGAGTCAGCTAGCCGAATTGCGGGAGAATTGGGCGGTGGATTGTACTTGGGAACCGAAAATGCCGATCGCACTTCGCGAGCAAAAATATCGCTTTTGGAAAAAAGCAGTTTCCCGCACCTTCGATTGGGAAGAATGAAGCGCTGAGTTAATTCCAAAATCGGTATTTAGTGATATCATTAAATCCCGCACTATTTTTCAACTTGCAAATAGATGATTTCCCTAAAGAACTTTAAAAAAATCCTCAGCGCCTTTCTATTGATACTGACACTGGCATTTGTAGAAATCGCCACTAATTCCCAAATGGCGATCGCAGATACAGCTACAAGTCCCACACCCGCAGCCGAAATTTTTAGCGTCCACTGTGCAGGTTGTCACATCAACGGCAGCAACATTATCAGGCGCGGCAAAAACTTGAAACAAAAAGCCTTAAAAAAATACGGCATGGATTCCATCGCCAATATTTCCAACTTAGTAACCAACGGCAAAGGTATTATGCCCGCTTACAAAGATCGTTTGTCGGAACAACAAATTATCGATGTTTCAGCTTACGTGCTATCCCAAGCTGAAACCGATTGGAAATAGAACCTCGGTAGATTATTTATAGCTTAGGCAATCTTGCCACAGACATCAGATATTTCTTTACCGCAGGTTGAAGCGCGAACAGAGTTTCACTTTCAGCTTGGACTGTTTCAATTAGCGATCGCCTTAAAAGCGATTCCAGCGCCTTCAGCAATTCTGAATCCCGATCTTGCTGAATATTTGAGTACAAATTTTCACAACCAACAGGCTTGACTTCTTTCGCCATGCAGTGTAATAGCTGGATTTCTAATGCTGATAAGCGATTAAACTGCCGAGATAACGTATCGCTATAATCTCCCAGAAACAGCCCATTTCTTAAAAATTTAGCAATGCTGTCCCCAAACATATCATGAATAGTTGTCGTTACTATTTTTAACGCTAAAGGATTGCCGCTGTATGCCTCTATCAATTGTGAGTATTCACCTTCTTCAGACAAACCCTTGTTTTTAAGGATTTCCACAGCCGCCTCTCCCAAACTACCCAATTTCAATGACCGTACAGATTGATTTTGACCTTCTAACGCCGCAATTTCTTTAGGTTTTTCGCAGCTAGTCAACAGCAAGCAACTTTGATGCTGCGATTTTCCTACTTGTTTCAGAAATTCCCCATACACTTGATATCCTTCTCGATAATTTCCTGTTAACTGCTCAGTGCAGAAAACAGCTTCCCACTCATCTAAGATTATCAAACACCGACGCTTTTGTAAACACTGAATCAGGCGCTGGATACCATCAGCGATGATTGTCGGTTCTATTGCATTTGTGGAAGCGATTAGGTTCTCCAGGGAAAACTCAAGCTGCGAGCTCGCAGCTTGAAAAAATTTTTTATCCTGAGTAATTAACTGCAATTTATCTAAATCGCTTTGCGGTTTATCAGATAAAAATTCGATTAAATTTATTAGAATATCTGCCAACATAGGTGCATGACTGAGGTTGACCCAAATTAAGCACTCAAACTGGTGTTTAATCAGATTTGTTAGCTTAGATGCTAAAGCAGTTTTGCCAATGCCACCCATACCCAATACAGCAACTAAGCGGCAGTCTTCTTGTAAAATCCATTGTTCTAAGTTAGCAAGTTCTGTTGTGCGCCCGTAGAAAATAGACGTATCCACCGTCAGCCCCCATTCAGTTCGATTTTCGATGGGAGTTTGGGGAGTTTGAGTATAATTTCTCAATGTAGGAAGCAATGTTTCTCCACTACCCTTTTGTTGATAACCACGTATTTCTAGCATACTTGGGATTTCTTTCCAGTCTTTCGGTTGTTGCAGCGTCAAAACTTGAATGTAGCGATACAGCCCTCTCGATAAGTCTACTCTAATACCGGCACATTCGCGGTGGAGTGCGGCGGCGATTTCCACCGGACTATAATTGCAAAGCAATCCTCGCAGGTAAGTTTTTTCTAAAGGAGTGAGTCGCTGCTTTCTACTGCAAGTGTAATCTTGCTTGGCCGCTGTCAAGTCTGCATATAACTGTTCGAGATTCCAGCAAGCGGCAGCCTCTATAAACTTTTGTGCTGGTATTTGTAAAGGTTTATTTGGGTATGTCATGTATACTCACAAGCAGAAGCACACTCATAATTATTGATGATTTTACCAGCTTAAGGATCTAACTTTCTGCGTATTTTTACAGGGTTGTGAGGAAATTTTAGCTACAACATTTTAAATATTACAGGACTTCCCAGAAAGAATTGGTTTAAAGCCGGAACCCCGATCGGGAGAAATTAAAAGAAGACTATTCATTACTCCAATCCTCTTCCTTCCAGGTAGAGGTCGCTGTCCCAGGTCAACTGTCAACTGTCAACTGAATGAAGCCCTCCGACTCCTGGAATCCGCATTTTTTACCGAATCTCTGGGCCCGCTTGAAGTATTTTCTTAAAAAACCCGGTTTCCGAGCCCCCATGCGTAAGTCCTATATTAAAAAGATAATTTTTCACCTAGTGTACTCACAAAAATACCTAATAAAAATACTAAGAGCTCTTAGGTAACTTATCGGTCTTGAGTGTTTTATAAATGTAGAGAACAGGATTTTATAACACCTGCTATCAGAAAAGTTAAGAGGACACCTTAAAATGGCATCAATTCAACTGACAAATCGGCTAACTGCAACTGACAAGACTATCCCAACTCCCAACTCTGGCGATGCTTTTGGTACAACAACTCGCGCTAAAGATTACCTCTTAGAAGTAGAGTTAGTTAATCAGCAAATATCAATCGATCTTTTTAAAGATCTGAGCACTAGCTTCGACCCTTTCGTGCAAGTTTTTCAGGTACCCAAAGGCAGCAGGGGTGCGAATGTAGCTGATACGAGGGGTCTCCTTATTGTTGAGGATGATGATGGCGCCGGCGTCTTCGCAGGAAACTCAAAAATACCAAATGTTAGCGGTGCTTTTAGAACTAACCAATACTCCAATGGTGCTTCTTCTCCGCTTACAAGTGTGCCTGGTGTGGACTATGTAGTCCGCGTGACTAGCTATAATACGTTAACACAACTTCCTCAGCCTTTCACATTACAGGTTTCAACTCCCACTGGCAATGTCGCCTTGAAAGACCCCGTAACAGGTGCGACTTTAGATGCACAAGGCAACATCATCGGAGGCGATAGGGGCGACCCTCTAGCAGGCAATCTTCCCGTCCGGCGTTTCTTTGACAAGCAGGCAGGAGGGCATTTTTATACCACAGACCCGACAGAGAAAAATGACCGACTAAACAACCCTGCTCGTTACCAGAGTGAAGGCGATGAATTTATCGCTCCAGCCGCCGGTAACGCCAAGGTTCAACGCTTCTTCAATACAGCATCAGGAACCTTTTTCTATACGAATAAACCTACTGAAATACAGTTTGTTCGCGACAATTTACCACAGTTCCGTGCTGACGGAGACGCTTTCAATTCATATAACACGGCTGTTTCGGGTGCGATACCCGTCTTTCGTTTTACCAACCTGGCGAGGGAACGGGAAAATTCGCAAAATATTACACACTTTTTCACCGCAGACCCAAACCAGCGGCGACTGGTACAGGGGAGGTCTGATTTCCGGGATGAGGGGGTTGCTTTTTATGCTCTTCCCGTCTAAGCAGGCAGTTGGATTCATCTAGGTTTAAAATGAGTAGTAGGGTGCGTGCGACGCACCCTACTTTTTTATCTATTAAACTTTTGGGTAACAAGCGATATTTTGGTCATCCTATGAACAATCTCAGTACAAAACCTTCCCTATTCAAGGCTTTAACTGTAATTAGCTTGTGTTTGTATCTAATCTTAGCTGTCAACCCGCCCGCTTTCGCCTCGATTCACAAATATCCAGAAACTGCCGAAACAGTAATGTTTCGCTCCGTACAAAGCCTGCGCGATACAGACGATAAAGCATGGCAAGTTGTTTTGTACAAGCGAGTCAAGTCGGGAGTAGTAAAGTCTTTAAATCTGAGATTAGTAGGATTTCCCGGAACAGAATTGCAGCACCCGGTTCCGCTGAAAGTTGCTGCGGGCAAACGCGAAATTGGCAATGCTAATGATATTTGGAACGAGTCGGGTTTGCCAATTAATGTCGGAGAATACGATTTCAAATCAATAATTACACAAGTGGAAAGTAATCGACCTTTGCGGTTGAATTTCCCCGTGAAAAATCAAAAAGAAACAGAATTGCTGGTTCCTCCTTTTGCTGTGAGAGAATGGCGGCTGTTGTTAGACAGAAACTAAATATACCAATTTAATCGCACTCTACATTTAAAATCGATACAATTTCCAATGTCACAAATCGCTATGCTTAAATATGCCTTAAGGTAGATTTAACGTATTGGAAGGATAATGTTGTCTGACCAAAACTAAATATACCAATTGAATCGCACTCTACATTTAAACTCGCTACAGTTTTATCGATGTATCAAAAATAACTTTATTTACATAGACCTTAAGGTAGATTTAACGTAGGTGAAGGGTAATTATGAAACAAACTAAAAGCTGAGTTAGTCTGGTGACAGAACTCCAGTGTTTTAACGTGTGCATCTTCAGGGTGAATCTAATATGACTTTAATCAGTAAAATTGTCCGAAAAGCTTTGGCAACCGGTTATTTAACGGTTGAGGCCGAAGAACTGTTGCGACAGCAGTTGCAGATGACTAAGTACGGCTTAGAAGATTTTGACGCTTTTATTAATTTGCAAAAAGAGGTGATGGAAGGTAGGGTGAAACAGCAAGCTTTGGAATTGTTACGATCGCGCAAATGTTCTGCAACGGCTTAAATCCAGTCCGATCGACCTTTTGGATAAAATAAGGTCGATCGACCTTCGTATGTCAATTAGCCTTTCGGGCGCGGACTCTCGGGCCCACCCCACAAGAAAATTCTGTCTTTGTGGAACAGGCCGCAAAGCCTGTTAATACAAATGATACGCCAAGCGTGGAAAAATTTTTCTACCCTATTCCTAGCTGTCGCCTTAACGCTTCTGGAACTTTAACGACTGTATCCAAACCTCGAACATTCTCCCACTTTGTGTTTTCATCCCATTTGACATCGCCAAAAGTGCGATGGCTGAGGTCTGGGTCGCTGAGGTCTGCGCTGCTGAGGTCTGCGCCACTGAGGTCTGCGCCACTGAGGTCGGCGCCGCTGAGGTCTGCGTCGCTGAGGTCTGCGCTGCTGAGGTCTGCGCCACTGAGGTTTGCGTCCCAGAGGTATGCGCCGCTGAGGTTTGCGCGGCTGAGGTCTGCGCCGCTGAGGTTTGCACCGCTGAGCTCTGCGCCACTGAGGTCTGCGCGGCTGAGGTGTGCGTCGCTGAGGTTTGCACCGCTGAGCTCTGCGTCGCTGAGGTTTGCGCGGCTGAGGTCTGCGCCGCTGAGGTTTGCGTCGCTGAGTTCTGCGCTGCTGAGGTGTGCGCGGCTGAGGTGTGCGCCGCTGAGGTCTGCGTCCCAGAGGTATGCGTCGCTGAGTTCTGCGCCGTTGAGGTTTGCGCCACAGAGTTTTGCGCCGCCGAGGTCTGCGCCACAGAGTTCTACGCCGCCAAGGTTTGCGCCACTGAGGTTTGCGCCACTGAGGAATGTCCCAACTGTTTGGAGAAAGTCAAAATACCCAACACAACGGCTATAACCGATGAGACGCAACAACCGAATTGCATCGTCAAGTTCACCTTCAGCATTAGGTTTCCCACAAGGATAAAACACCATTTTATCTTTAAATTCAGGTGTCTCTTGACCGTAACGGTGCAACTCCAACAGCAAAATCATCACATTCAAACCAGCATAAACATCTATTTGTCGCTGTCCCAACTCTTGGGTTTTCAATTGAGCTCGCAGTAGGCGCATCTTCTTCTGAGGCAAATTTTCCGGCGGCGCATCAATAAATTCCCCCTCGCACCACCGCAGATAAAAATTTTCCAAACGCTCGAATAGCTCTACAGGCCGAAACAGATTTTCCTCGCCAGGAGCAGCCGGAGTTGTTAACAACCCCATCAAATATTCCACAATTTCTTCCGTCAGCGCCCCATAACCCAACAAATCATAAATTTCCCAATCCATCTGAGAGTCTTGAGTATTAAATTTAATACGTTTCTTTCCCGGTTCCGTCCAGTCTTCCAGACTTTGTTTCAATCGTTCCGCACACAGAAATTCACCAAAACTCTTGTGTACAAATTCCACAGAACCTTCTTTACTGCCTTGCTGAAGATAAAAAACCGCCAAAGCATTTCTCAGAGGATTATCGCCAATCGGTATTTGGGCTTTTTCAAGTAAGGCTTTAACCGAGTTGTCTTCTCTCAATCGTTTCTCAATCATCGCTACAGGAGCGCATTCCCCTCCCGACTGCACCACGCACAATCCTGCTTCTGTAAGGATGCGCCGCAAATCTTCTGTCTCCAGTTCGGTCAAATTGCGATTGAGCAATTTAGACCGCTGTTCAGTGAGTACCCAATTCACAGCTTGGTTGTAAATCAAAATTTTTGCTTGAGTGCTGTTAGTTCCTTGAAAATCCTCAACTTTCAAGATTTTGTCCCGGTGCATTGCCGCTAACAGATAAAGCAAGAGCGGTTCTCGCGAGAGTTCTGATTTTACATTCTGTGGACAGCATTTATCTTGCAAAAAATTCTGAAAAGCTGAGGTTTTTTCGGCCCCTAGTTGGGCTTCCCACTTGCTCAACCACTGTTGCTGTAGTCCGTCATCCATTATCTGAATTTCGACTCGATCTAAGTTATCTGGCATTTGCCTTTCAATCCCTTGCAAAGCTAAAGTTCTGCCAGTAATCAAAACCAGGTGTCCCATTTCCGAATTCTGATCGCAGTCTCGCTGAAATTGTCCTACTTGCTTGAGAAATTGCTCTAAACCGCCGCTGCTTCTCCCCTCCATCAGCAACTCGTCAAAGCCATCCAAGAAAAACAAATATCGCGTGTTTCTATCTGTCAACCAGCCGTCATCGCTAGCAAAACCAGCATTAACTGCTTCTTTGAGTGTTTCTCGAAAACTCTTTTGCAATATGGGAATATCTCGCAGTCGAATTAACACGGGAGTCCAAACTGGATGCAAATGTTGCCGCACCCAGTCAGCAAACATCCGACAAAAAACGCTCTTGCCGCGTCCGGGTCCAGCTTCGACAAACATTACTTTATTTTCTTTTTTGCCATCCTCAAGCAATTTTTTTGCCCAAGTTGCTAAATCGAAATGTTCTGTATTTTTAACACGATTGCCCTTTTTATCAATTGGCTTTGCCTTCAGAGGCACGTAGATATCCTTGAATGAGAAATTTTCTGCAAATACAGGTTCTAGGGGTAGAGAGGCAATCTGTTCTTGCAGGTATTTGTCAATGCTGTAATATTTCTCTTGTTCCTTCCGCCATTCTCTGATAGAAGGCTGTCCGAGATGTTTCATGGCATCGCTGGAAACTGCCCAAGCTTTGATTAAATAACGGTGAGTATTAGCAACAACTCTCTTTGTCAAAATTTGAGCTTCATCGGCATTTAGTCCCGCTTGTAGCAGCCGCTGTGACAGCACTAGGTTGAATTCCTCGGCTAAGATCGAATCCCGGAAGCAAATAACAGTTTCTGTAGCTGCTGTATCGCTCAATTCCAAATCCGCCAATTTTTTAAGCAACTGCTTAACTCCATCGGAAACCGGAGCTTGCCCGATGCGATTTAACAGACTCTCATCTTGTTCAACAAACTCCTTAAAACTTTCCAGATAAGCCGCCTGACTGACGAGGAAAATGCACTCAGCTAAAGTCGGCTGCTGTTGAGTTTTTTCGATAAAAAACGCCAGCATTTTCGCCGCCATCCCGATAAATGGCAATCCAGTTCCCACAACTTGAGCTAAGGGAGAGTTCAAAACCTCTAGCAGCAAGTTGCTATTATTGTCCAGCCCTTGTTCTTTGAACATTTTTGCCACTTCTGCGGCTGTTTTCCCAGCTTCTCCGATTGCCTCCGCTGCGTCGGCGGAAAACAGTTCTTTGATATCAGTCTTTAAGAATTCCACCATGCGATTTGCCATTTTTACCTGCCCTGTTTCAGAAGAGAGAATCTGAGAAAATCTACATTTAACTCTGTAAGCATTCCGTAGTTCGTCGCCCCAAATCTGTTCTCAAACTAACAATTAGAAAAGATTAAGTTTCTTTTACCTTGACAAAACTACAACAATCCGCAATAATAGTAGATTGTCTGTCTAAATCCGGCTCGGATCAGGTTAAGACATTCCAAAAGCTGGAGAGCAGTCAGCAGTCAAAAGTCCACAACGACCAATGACCAAAGACTCATCAGCTACCTGTACGGCAATCTCAACAACCATCCCATGACTTACGCAATCATTGAAACCGGCGGCAAACAATTTCGAGTAGAACCAGGCCGCTTCTACGACATCGAACTGCTTCACGTTGAAGCTGAATCCAAAGTCACCATAGACAAAGTATTTCTGATCCAGCACGAAGGCGAGGTTCATATCGGCCAGCCTCTACTAGAAAATGCCACTGTAGAAGGAACGGTTCTACGGCATTTCCGGGGCCGCAAAGTCCTCGTCTACAAGATGAAGCCGAAAAAGAAAACTCGGAAGAAAAAAGGGCACCGTCAAGAAACAACTCGCTTTATGATTGACTCGATTAGCGTCAACGGTACAGTCTTAGCCGCCAGAGACTTAACTCAAGCAGTTGTGGAAACTCCCCAAACCGCCGAAACTGATTCAGAATAAAACATAGTAAATACAGTTGAGGATATTATGGCCCACAAGAAAGGTACAGGCAGTACACGTAACGGACGCGACTCTAATTCTCAGCGTCTGGGTGTCAAAAAGTACGGCGGTCAAGTTGTCAAAGCTGGCAACATTTTGATCCGCCAACGCGGCACTAAAGTTCACCCCGGTAATAATGTTGGTATCGGCAGAGATGACACTTTGTTTGCTTTGGTTGATGGCGTGGTGACTTTTGAAAGAAAAGGCAAAACTCGCAAGAAAGTCAGCATTTATCCTGTTGTAGCAGCACCTGTGGCTGAACCTGTGGCTGAAGCTGTCGCAGTTTAATTGCGATATTTGGCGGCGTTGCTTAAGTTTCTTTTGTTTGTCTCAAAGTCTAGATCCCCCCTAACCCCCCTTAATAAGGGGGGGACAAGATTTTTCTCAAAGTCCCTGTTAATTAACGGGATTTAGGGCAAGATTTTTCTCAAAGTCCCTGTTAATTAACGTGGATTTAGGGAGACAAGATTCTTCTCAAAGTCCCCCTTCTTAAGGGGGATTTAGGGGGATCTAGACTTGACGGCAAGCGACATTCCTAGGTTCTGCCAATTGGTGACAATTTAAGGCTTAATTTATCACCCATTTGTGGCTAGCCTCCTCCGACAATGGTGACAACTTCTAATATGTCGCCCTCTTGCATCTGTGTAGTTTCCCAAAATTGTTTGTGCAGAATTTCCCCGTTGTACTCCACAGCCACCAAGCGCGGGTTTAATCCCAATTGTTCTAGTAATTTTGGTAACGGTGTGTCGATCGCACAATTGCGGGTTTCTCCGTTAACTTGCAGCGCAATTTGATTTATCATCAGTAAAATATCTGTTTTCAGGGCGGGTTTTGTAACAAAATTATATTTGATGCACAGATTTCCTGTGTTAAACCCGCCCTACGAATCGCAAATAAACCTAGCTTTTCCCGTGCAAAGCTTTCTGAGCTTTCAGATTCTCCATCCGAATCAACTGCGAGATGAAAAACTGCGTGACTAAAGTAGGCTGTTCTGCTTCCATAATTGCGCGTACTATGGCAACCCTTTGAGCTCCGGCATTCAATACTTCATCGAGGTTGTTGATATCAATTCCGCCGATCGCAAACCACGGAATCGGCGACTTATCAGCAGCATACCGCACATAGTCCAAACCCGCCGCCTGTTTATCAGGTTTAGTAGGAGTGTGGTAAACCGGCCCAACTCCAATGTAGTCGGCTCCCTCTTCAATAGCTCGCTGCATTTCCTCGCCATTGGTAGTAGAACGACCGATGATGCGTCCGGGGCCGAGCAACTTGCGCGCTTCCGCCACAGGCCAATCTCCCTGCCCTAAGTGTACGCCGTCGGCATCCGCTGCAATCGCCAAATCCACGCGATCGTTCACAATCAGCAAAGCATCATAGCGGTGACAAAGTTCGCACAACTGGCGCGCATTAGCCAGCTTTAACCCGTCGTCTGAGCTTTTGTCGCGGTACTGCACCAAACTCAGTCCGCCTTGCAAAGCAGCTTCCACCACTCCCATCAAGTTGTCTCTCGGCGAAGTTACAAGGTATAACTGCGATCGAAGTAACTGCTGGTAGCGCCGGTAAGCCAGCAAATTGCTTTCGAGAGTATAAACCCGATAGCGCATCTGCTTAAAAGCCGCGCCCATATTCCGATCGTAAATTTTGCCATACTCTTCCAGTACCCGCAGAGCTTCTTCCACCCTACAGAAATTTGCCTCCAATAGCTGCTGAATGCTCGAACGCTGCTCTTCCTGCGGGTGAGTCAACTCCGTACCCGGATCTGCAGGCGTATCCCTAGCACTGCGAAGTTCTGCGACGTGCCAAGCAGCCAATTCTTGACGCAGTTGCTTGCACTCGCCAGCTAAATCGGCGTTGTTGAGACCAAACCTGCACCATTCTTCAATAATTCTCAACCCTTCGCGCGATCGATCTAAATTTGCATCTAAGATCCGGCAGAGGGCTGGCTGTGCCGGTAAAGTTCTGTTTTGTTTGTCGGTCATTCAGAACCACCCTAATTATAATTAATCTTACCAATCAACCCGCTATGTTCTCCCACGCCGTCAAGATTGTGGCAAAGCAGGCGGCTTAATTTTGGCATAAAC
Source organism: Microcoleus sp. BROC3 (assembly GCF_036702515.1). Classification (NCBI taxonomy): domain Bacteria; kingdom Bacillati; phylum Cyanobacteriota; class Cyanophyceae; order Oscillatoriales; family Microcoleaceae; genus Microcoleus; species Microcoleus sp. BROC3. Next base: position 35,809 of record NZ_JAUBTQ010000005.1, on the reverse strand, counting down.
CGATGTAAATTCGACAATAATTTTTTAAGTTTTATGGAATTTGATGAAAACAAAGCATAATAGATCAAACTTGATAAGAGTGGAATCGTTAAACTGCATACCACACTTCGGAGGAGAGCCGTGAGGTTAGCAGAACAACACAAAAGATTAACAGAAGAAAACCCCAGCAGGCGGGTGAAATCAAAGTGCGATCGCGAAAACCCGACACCGAACTCGGGAAGCGGAACTCGGATCGCAAATCAGTGGGGTTTATTTATGCTCCTAAATTCTCAATATAGCGAGTGCAAAGAAAAGCGATCGCAAAAATCTTGTTTGAGTTCTTGCCTTTTGCTCGTTTTTGCCACCACCGCCCTTTGCAACCTCCAACCGTCAGTTATCGCTGCCGGGATGCCTGGAGTGCAGCTACTTTCTCAGACGCTGCAGAGCGACATCAACATACTGTACGTCAGCTCGACCGGCGGCAGCGACACAGGAGGCAACGGCAGCGATCGAGCTCCGTTCAAAACCCTTACCTACGCCTTAAGCGTGGCCCCGCCCAAAACAGCGATTTTGCTAGCGCCCGGTACTTACAGCGAGCAAACCGGCGAAAAATTTCCATTAATGCTCAGGCCCAGCGTGACAGTTCAGGGAAATCCCAACACTCGCGGTCAGAATATTGTCATCAAAGGCGGAGGATACTTTATCAGTCCGACTTCGGCGGGTCAAAATATCGCGATTTTAGGCGCAGACGGGGCGGGACTCAGCGGGGTGACGGTGACGAATACCAACGATCGCGGTTACGCTTTGTGGATCGAATCGAGTTCTCCAACGGTTGTCAACAATACTTTTTCTGGCAGCACTCACGACGGCATTTCGGTAGTGGGTACTTCCAGGCCGACGATTGGCGGGAATGTTTTCTCGAAAAATGGAGCTAACGGCATTACTATTTTTGGCAGTTCCCAGCCGGAAGTTCGAGATAATGTGTTTGAAAACACGGGATTTGGGGTGAATGTAGCGCAGAACGCTTCGCCTCTGCTAATCGGTAACAAAATTACTCGCAATAAAGATGGCGTGGTGGTGCAAGCTAATGCTAGACCTGTGCTGCGTAACAATTATATCGAGAGTAACCGGCGGGACGGAATTGTGGCGATCGCGAGCTCTCTGCCGGATTTGGGAACTGCTGCCGAACCGGGGGGCAATGTCATTCGCAACAACGGTCAGTACGATGTCAACAATGCGGCAAAAGGTCAAGTAATCCCAGCTTACGGCAATCAATTGTTGAGCAGCCGGACGACGGGTTCGGTTGATGTGGCGGGAACTTTTACGCCGCCGCCAATGGGGGGAAGTGCTTTGCAGCTAAGGGCCGATCGACCTCCCAGCATCGGTGGCCCAGACACTTCTCTCCCGGCTTACACTCCCGGGCGGCTAAGTCCCAGAACTGAAAGAGCGCCACTTCCCCCGCCTGCGCCCGTTTCAAGGCGACCGGTGCAAAATCGACCCGCACTGCGAAGCGCTGAGTTGCGGCAAGAACTTTCTCCGAGGAATGCCGCTGCTTCATCGGTAGCCCAAGGGGCGATCGCAATTCCCGTGCCCGATCCGAATTATCGATCGGTTTCGGAAATTTCGGTACAGCAACCAATGATTCCTCCCAATTTTGATAGTTCGAGTTCGGTTTCTTCCGAGGGTAGATTGCCGGTTCCGGGTCGCAACATTCCTATCGGAAGGGGCGGTTATGTACCTGCACCTTTAGGGGGGAATTCTTTGCCAGATGCTGCGGATAATTCGCCGTCATTCGATCTACCGTCTGCTTTGGGTTTGCGCTATCGAGTTGTGGTTGATACCGACAGACCGGGCGATCGACAAAAAATGCAATCCCTCGTTCCCGGTGCTTTTCGCAGTTTTGCCAGCGGACGACCGGTGATGCAAGCCGGTGCTTTTCGGGAACGCGAAAAAGCTGAGGAATTGGTACAAATGCTCAGCGCTAACGGTTTGAATGCCCGAATTGAAGAAATTAAATGAAATCGTCATTAGTCATTCGTCATTAGTTAACTCTTGACTGTTGACTGTTGATTGTTAACAGTCAAAAACTACTGATATTAATTCCGTTAGCATCGGAATTATTCATCTCTCTCTCATCTCCATCTGCGTTCTCTGCGGTTCAATTATTCGGATGCAACCGGAACTGATATGATATCGTTGCCGGTTGCACGAGCGACGTGATATAAACGCCACAGCGCCGTCTCGAAAGCTGTGGGTAATATTAATTCTGATGCTACCGGATTTGATATAACAGCCAAAGACTGCTGACTACTTCAACAAAAAAATCCAAATTTTAGGGCCTAGCATATCGGATGCCAGACCCTAAAAAGTTTGTAAATTCAGTTGATTCAAGTGGGTTTTTAGCTCTGCTGAGTTTCAGCAAACTACAACTAAGGTGGACTTTTTTGCAACTACTCTGCGGACGAGCTAGCTATCAGCGGAGTCTATTCAGACTTCTGTGTTTGACTGTGCGATCGCAAATTTTGATTCATGCAATAGCCTCAAGCTATCTCACAAATACCTATCGCAATGTCAACCTTTCTTTGCTAATAAGCTACACTGTTCAGGCGTTGCCTGCGGACTAGAGCCGATCGGGACAAATACTCTAATTCCAAATTTTTTATCCAAGTTTTTTGTGCTTCTTGGTTTTGCCCCTCATGTTTTTAAGTTAACACCAACTGCGCGCATAAAAACACTTTGTTTACCAAACTTGACACTTTTTGATGTGATGAAATACTTCCAAAAGCGATTATTAACAATTTGTACGATCGCTCGATCGCGCAACGTGCATAGCCGGCACTATTCGTTGGCTGTCAACGCAGCAGAGCTTCCCAAGTTGCGCGGCCGACAATGCCGTCTGCTGGCAGTTGATATTGTCGCTGAGCCGCCTTGACAGCAGCTTGAGTTTCCGGCCCAAACACGCCGTCAGCACTCACCCGCAAAAATCCCTTGGCCCGCAGCCGCTCTTGCAAATCTCTGACTGCCGCCCCCCGCATTCGTCTTCTCAAAACCGGAAAATTGGTTGGCTGCGCTTGGGGGTTAATCTCTGAGTTGTCGGCAGTTACAGGAGCGTTGTCTATGGGGTTTTCGACGATGGCGCTCGGAGCCTCGGGAAACAGCCTGTTCCAAGTATCTTGACCGACTATTGCGTCGGGAGCCAGGCCTGCTGTTTCCTGGAACTGAGACACAGCTCTAGCGGTGCTTTGTGAGAAAATCCCGTCTACAGTGTCAGCGTAAAAGCCCAATAATTTAAGAGCAGCTTGGAGTTCGATCACTTCCGATCCGCGACTGCCCAATTTGATCGTGGGGCGGGCGCGAGCACCTGTTTGAGCGATCGGGCTGTTGCTGTTACTCTGTTCGGAGGTAGGTAGCTGTGCCGCAGCAGGAGTAGGGGCGATCGATCCCATTACCAATAAACCGCACAAACTCCAGCCGAAGAGCAAACTTGGAACCTCGCGGGCTTCTTTCCAGCTTGCTGTCAAGTTTTGGGACATTGGGAATTCGACCTCTGCAAAACTGGTAGCGATCGTACATCAAATCAGGAAAAAATTGCGAATTTGGGCATTGGGAATTGGGCATCGGGTATTTACTGGTTCCGAGGCAAAGCCAGATTCCCACATTAAATCAAAACTCGCAACTTTTCCTTCCTTGCCTTTGCTAAAAAAAATTTATCCCTCTCAAATAGCTGCAATTGGCAAAAAAACTGCTAGATTGCCCTACAGAAAACATTGAACCGCGTTCATTGGGCCCCAGCAACACCATGTCCGAATTCAGAACCGCCAGCCAAATAGACATCGGCAACGTCAACATCGGGAACTTCCAAGTCGGCAGCATCAGCGGCACCAAATACAACGATTTTAACGCCAACGGCCGCCCAGATCCCGGAGAAGTCCCCATTCCCAACTGGCAAATCTACCTCGACCTCAACAACAACGGCCAGCCAGAATTTAACGAACCTTCCACCCTCACAAACCCGCAAGGCAACTACATCTTCGCCAACCTGCCACCGGGAACTTACCAAGTTAGGGAAGTCCAGCAGCCGAACTTTCGCCAAACTACCCCAAATCCCGCACCCATCACAATTACCAGCGGCACAAACGCTGGCAATATCAATTTTGGCAACAACTTTAACGCAGGGACGATCGCAGGCACAAAATTCAACGACATCAACAGCAACACCCTCCGAGATCCCGGGGAACAAGGGCTAGCTAACTGGCAAATTTACCTCGACCTCAACCGCAACAACAGGCTCGACGGCGGCGAACCTGTTACTTTGACAAACGCTCAAGGCAATTACGCTTTTGTCAATATTCCCGCGGATACATATTTGGTGAGAGAAGTCCAGCAACCGGGTTTTCGCCAAACTACGCCTGACCCCGGCCCGGTTAACGTTACTTCCAATGCCACTGTCAACAACATCAATTTTGGCAATGTCTTTTTTGTCGGCAGCATCAGCGGTCTCAAATACAACGACCTCAATGCCAACAGCGTCCGAGATGCGACAGACCCGCCTCTGACCAACTGGCCAATTTACATCGACCTCAACGGCAACGGCAGCTTCGATCCGGGCGAACCCAACACCATCACAAACCCGCAAGGCAACTACACTTTTGCCAATGTTTCTCCCGGCCGATATTTGGTGAGGGAAGCCCAGCAACCGGGATGGGTACAGACTACGCCAAATCCAGGCCCGATCGACATCACCGGCAATACCAACGCAGTCGGCGTCAATTTCGGCAACAATTTTCCCACCGGCAGCATCAGCGGCTTCAAGTTCAACGACCTCAACGCTAACGGTATCAACGAACCGACGGAACCGAGAGTTGCCAACTGGCCGATTTACCTTGATTTCAACAACAACGGCGGCCGAGACGCCAATGAACCTTCGACTTTAACAAACCCCCAAGGTAATTTCTCTTTTATCAACTTGCCCCAAGGCACTTATTTCGTGAGGGAAGTCCCGCAGCCCGGTTTTCGACAAACCACGCCAAATCCGACTCCGATCGCCGTGGGCAACGGCACAAATGCCACTAATCTCAGCTTTGGCAACGTGTTGGTAACGGGCACCATCAGCGGTGTGAAATTCAACGATTTTAACGCCAACGGCCGCCTAGATCCCGGCGAACCGCCGATCGCCAATACTCAAATTTACATCGACCTCAACAACAACAGCAGTTTAGATCCGGGTGAAGCGAGTACCTTAAGCGACGTTCAGGGCAATTACAGTTTCCGCAACGTTCCGGTAGGTAGTTATGTTGTCCGCGAAGTCCAGCCGCCCGGTTTCATTCAAACGACTCCGCCTGCGGTGGTTGTTGTCTCGGCAGAGATTCGGGCTAGCAAAATCGATTTTGTGACGGGAGATTTGGTGGCGGGAGAGGCTGAGGGTACCTCGGCTAAATCCTTGAAAGGCGACCCGCTAACGGATGCCAGCAACTATGCGGACAAACCTGCAGCCAATAATATTGGGGCAGATAGCTTGCTTTCGAGCCAGGGTCATGATAGTAATCGAATTAGTAAATTTTTGAGTGATGGATCTTTGGCGAATTTAGGCAATCTCCCTAACTTTGGGCCACAGAATTTAGGTCTAGAGCATAATTCACAAATTGAGGAATTTGTCAATAAAAAGGAATTAATTAAGGGGGCGATCGCTCACTCGTTTGGGCCGATGAGTGTGAGAAATTTCCCGGTTATGTAGGGTGAGACAAGGCTAGATCGCCCGGAATCCCAAACAGCAGATAAAAATCAGGAAGAGGTTAAAGGGCGATCGCGTGATACCCTATTGTTGGCAACCTCCAACACTCAAGCCTAAGTTCCGGCAACTCCGAAGCTGGCTTGTATATTGGTTGCAATATTCAGAGGCAGTAGCATATCTGTGAGTGAAAAACTATCAGGCAATTCCCCCAACCCCGATCTGCGTATTTGCAGGCAAAGCAAGTCATATCAAGTCCGGTAGCTCGATCGATGCTTGTTCGCTGTCCTTGGCAATCCCAGAGGAGGCGATCGCCAAGCACAGCGAACTAGGACAAACAAGAACCAGGCCGCCGGACTTGATATCAGGGGGAAGAAGTCAGTCTTAGGCTTTTTAAAGCTCAAAACCGCAAGTATGTACGGACAGAGAAGGCGTGCAAATCCTGAAGAAGTTGCCCTCAAATTGCCAGGGTTCTTCAAAACCTGATATACTTGCCAGCGACAAAGCTTGAGGCATTGTTGTGTGAGATGGGAACATTACCTCAAGTGCAGACGTATGTAAAATCGAGTAGCGGTTGTCAGCTATTAGTAAAAACTACTCAGCAAGTTACAACCCATACAGTAGTCTGTAATTTACGTGGATTTAGGTGTGAAGGAGAGAAATCATGGCTTCAATTAACGAAGAGCAAGAGCTCAATGCCAAGCAATTACAGCCAGTTGTGGTTGGGAATGCTGGCCCGGCCATTCTAGGAATCAAGTTCTTTGACCAGAACCGGGATGGCGTCAGACAGGCAAATGAACCAGGTCTGCCGAATGTCACTATCCGCCTCGAGTCAGCAAGTAGCACAATATCAACCACGACGGACGCTAACGGCGGGTTCTCATTCATAAATCTTGTCCCCGGCAATTACGTACTCACGGAAACGGCAATACCTCCTGGTTTAACCCCTACTACTCCCAACCCCCTCGCTGTCACTCTTGGAAACACAAATGCTAACGTTTTCTTTGGCAACGGCCCAGTTACAGGCAGCCGAATCGTTGGATGCAAATACCTAGACATAGATGCCGACGGCTTCCGAGATGGAAATGAACCGGGCATTAAAAATGTCAGGATCTATATTGATTCAAATGGCAACGGTCAACGCGATGCAGGGGAACAAAACACTTTAACAGACAAAAATGGTGCATGGTCGTTCAACGTAGCACCCGGAACCTACAAGATTCGGGAAGAACGGATCAGACGACAGATTAGTTCTGTTACCGGACTAGAAGTTAATGCTACGAACGCAGAACCATTAGAAACACAAGATTTTCCCCAAAGCACACCCCCCGGCAACGTTCCCGTACTGGACGTGACAGTAGCAGCAGGTCAAACCTTTGCCTGCGCTCAAGTTGGCGATACTCCGCTCTATCAAATTGAAGTTAACAAATTTCGAGACATAGACCGCAGCGGCACCCGAAATGTTGTTAGTGGAGTCTTGGAACCCCCCATTGCCCGAGTACCGTTTATTTTAGATGTGAACGCGAACGGTCGCTGGGATGGAGCAGGCTCGGAACCCATAGCCATCACAGATGCCAACGGAGTAGTTACCTTTAAGGATTTGCGAGCTGGCGATTACAGAGTGTTGGAAATTTTTCCAGGTGTACTGCCTGCTGAAGTAGGTGGCGGTGCGCCAGGAAACCTCAATGCTCCAGTAGCAACAACTCCAAACCCCGCTCTGGTTTCGGCACCAGGGCCTCAGGCGCGATTCCAGGGTACGATCAGCAGAGAGCAACCGCTGCTAGTAGCAGACTCAACCTACACGCTGAAACCCAACGACCCTAAATTCGTAGACACCAACCGCGACGGCGTTCAACAAACAGGTGAAAGATCGATCGCCACCACTGGTGAGCGGCCGATTTTTGCAGCGCCAGTTACAACTTTACCAGCGCCCAACCCATCGCCATCACTTACCTTTACTCCTGTGGGAGCAACTCAGGGTATTGGCAACAATGCCGGTGTGGGCAACACTCGACCGAACATCACTGTCTTTAAATACAATGACCTGAATGCCAATGGTCGCTTTGAACCAACTCAGGGTGAAGCGCCAATTAGCGGTGTCACTGTCTTCCTCGACACCAATAACAATGGCACTCCCGACGCTGGAGAACAGCAAATCAGCACAAATGACCAGGGGAGAGGTGCCTTTACCAACTTGGCAACAGGCAACTATGTCGTCAGGGAAGTTGCACAGCCCAATTTCTCCCCTTCTACGGCAGATCGCGTCGATGTGACCCTCAGCACTCAGGATGCCAACGTTACCTTTGCCAACACACCTAATAGCAACATCACCGGGTGTAAGTTTGAGGACTTCAACCTGAACGGTTATCGAGATGGAAATGAGCCAGCTATTCCTGGTGTCACCATTTTTATCGATAGCAATCGTGACGGTCAGTTGCAAGCAAATGAACCCACTACTACTACCAATCAGTTTGGTACTTTTGCATTCAACAATTTGCGCCCCGGCAATTACAGCATTCGAGAAGTAACGCCTCCTGGTTACTTCCAAACGACTCAACCAGTAGATGTTGTTCTCGGTGCAAATCAAACCTTTACTTGCGCTTTGGTCGGTAACTCTCGCCGCTATGACCTCTTGGTTCCTAAATTCCGGGACGATAACCGCAACGGTGTACGGGACCCCAATGAAGAGCCCCTTTCCAATATACCATTCACCTTGGATTTGAACGGCAACGGCCGCTATGATGCTGCAACAGAACCGCTGGTGAGAACTGATGCTGCTGGTATTGCTCGGTTTAATAATTTGTCTCCAGCCACTTACTCGGTTTTGGAAGTCTTCGATGCGAGCGTTAATAACCCGTTCCCTATCCCAACTGGGCCCAACCCGGTTAGCTTTGACGTGCCGGGCCCTAATACTACGCCTACGGTGGTGGCACCGACGCCAGTACCGACAGCAGCCAGAACTGCTTCTAGCATCCCTGATAGCATCCCTGATGAGCTGACTGAGGGTGGTAGCTTAGGCACTTCAGAGACCAGCATAGTTACCAACTTTTTATTACCGAGTAATAATGTTGTTAGCAATTTTTACGCTCCTGATCCCCAGAGAATCGCGAGTTCCCTGACTGCAACGCCAGATACTTCTCTCGTCGATCCCTTACTGTCGGCTGCTGTTCCTACTACAAACCAACTGTTCTAATGTTAAGTGGAGCCTCTAGTTTGAGACTTAGCAATTAGCAGTTAGGTTGTTTTTAAATAAACCCGTCCTCCACAACCATAGGTTAGGAGGGCGGGTTTATGTATGTGATGTCCAACTGTCTTTAGTCGTAGAGCGCGATCGGCAAAAAGACCGATTCCCTAGTTACAGAAAACCTTTATTTATAGAGGTAGAACTTAGAGGAATTTTTTATGCCAACCGAACAGAAGATTAATCCGGCTCAACATCAAGAACAGCAACCCGGTATTGAATCCCAAATGACCCCGCAACCCCAATCCTTCGCGGAGGGATATCGCGGTAGCGACAAATTGCGGGACAAAGTAGCCTTAATTACCGGCGGAGACAGCGGTATCGGGCGTGCAGTGGCGATCGCCTTTGCCAAGGAAGGCGCTAACGTGGTCATCAGCTATCTTAACGAAGATGATGATGCCAAAAAGACCAAAGAGGCGATCGAACAACAAGGCCGGCGCTGTATTGCGATCGCCGGCGACATCGGCGACGAAAGCGTGTGTCAAAACCTTGTAGAACAAACAGTTAAAGAATTTGGGCATCTCGACATCCTCGTCAACAACGCCGCCGAACAGCATCCCCAAGAAAGCATCGAAAACATCACCGCCGAACAATTAGAGCGCACCTTCCGCACCAACATTTTCTCAATGTTTTACCTCACAAAAGCCGCTCTCAAACACCTCAAACAGGGAAGTGCAATTATCAACACTACCTCAGTCACCGCTTACAAAGGCAACCAACAATTGCTAGATTACTCCTCCACAAAAGGAGCAATTGTTGCCTTTACTCGCTCTTTGTCTCAAAGTTTAGCTGAGAAAGGAATTCGCGTCAACGGAGTCGCCCCCGGGCCGATTTGGACGCCTCTAATTCCTGCAACTTTCCCTGAAGACAAAGTGGAGAAATTTGGTGCAGACACGCCCTTGGGACGCGCCGGTCAACCCGATGAAGTTGCCCCCAGTTACGTGTTTTTAGCTTCAAAAGATTCGTCTTACATGACGGGTCAAATTTTGCATCCCAACGGAGGCTCTGTGATTAACGGGTAGATTTGGCGCGAGTTAATATATAAATAACCGCATTTTGTGGGGGCGACTTTCACCCACAATCTCTGACTATAACTCACAATCTAAATAAACCCGCCCACACAACCACGTTACCTAGGGCGGGTTTATTCATTTTTTTAGTTATCTTCAATCTGCTAGCATCATCGGGTGTAAAATACAGTCAACAGTGATGCCCACTTAGCTTCGCCGAAGGGTCAACAATCACGGACGATGCAACAAACGAAATTGATACAATTAATCTGCGTTAATCTGTGTTTATCTCCCCTCATCTGCGGAAAAAAAAAAGAATTGCTGAACCGCAGATGACAAGGGATTGACGCTGATTCACGCAGAGGTCGAGAATAGATAGATAAATAATTCCGATGCTATAGCAGTCCTAAATCATTTGTGAATTTCTTACTCCCTCCCCTTGGCAAGGGGAGGGTTGGGGTGGGGTAAAAAATTTACGACTCCTGCAAGGATTGCTATAACAGATTTGATATTAGTTTGTGAACATTGGTGACGTTTACACAAAACAGTAATCCCGCTACGTAGGTAGCGGGATTGATAGGTTGCAGTTTAGCTAGTCTTGAGCTCACCTAGAGCTACAATTAGCTCGCTGCTGAATTAGCTCATGTTAGCCATTTCTTGCTGGATGGTGCTTTTGGCTGCTTTGAATTGAGTAGCCATTTGTTCCATTTGTGCTTCGCTCAAGTTGCGGCGAATTTGAGGGAACATATCGTTTTCTTCTTCTTTTACGTGATCCTGAACCGCTGTTTTGAGCAGTTTGATTTGGGCTTTGAAATCAGAAGAACTAGGGTTCATTGCCTTAATTTTGGCGAGCATTTGCTTCATTTCTGCTTGCTCGTCGTACAGTTCTTGAGTGTTGCTGTAGTAGCTGCGAATTGCTGGGTAAACAATTTGTTCTTCTGCTTCTGCGTGGACGCTTAAATCTTTGTACAACTGACCGAAGAATTCTTGCAGTTTTTTCGGATCGTCGGTTTTTTCGATCTCCATGAATAGGGTATCGGCTTTGCGGTGATCCATGGTGATGATTTCGGTGATGTTCATCTCATCTTTGCTGCGGGTAACTGCACCGCCGATGATGCCGGTCATGGCTGCCATTGCATCTTGCACGCGGGCCCAAACGCCTTGGTCGGGGTCTTTGCCGGTTAGTTCGCGCACGCCCAAGATTTCCATAACTCCTTTGAGTTGCTCTTGGTGAGCGCGGTTTTCAAAGTTAACTGTGTTGAGGGGAGTAATGGCGGCTTCGATGTCTGCGCCGACTATTTGAGCGGCTTTGTGTACTAACAGACCGGCCATTGTTTGTTTGTGTTTGAGCAGTTCGTGCTGAGCGACTTTTTCAAACAATGTTAGTTCAGAACCTTTCATTAGTTTCTGAACTTCTTCGATCATTTTTGTGAATGTTTCTTTGGGTTCGGTTTGAATTCCGTATTGAACGATTACGGTTTCTAATACGCCCAAGTTTTTGCGATCGTCCTCAAGCATATCCCGGAAACGATCGCACAGTTCGGAGTCGTTGCAGGAATTGATGAACAATTGCTCGTTGGCGATCAGCAGGTTTTGCAGCGCTTTCATGTCTGCTAATTTAGTTGCGATCGCTTGGCGCTTGGTATCTTCTAAGGTAGCTACCATCTGTCGTTTCTCCTCTCAAGGTCTTTAGTGTTCTTACATCTTTTAATTTATTGATATATTCTGATAACATCCTCTTTCTCCCGACTGATTAATTAATATCCCGCGAAACCTATTGACTTTTGACCAAAAAAATGGTAAGTATTTGAGACTGCTTCAAAAAAAGCAAAAAGCAAAAAATAACTGATGAGTAAGGATTAAGGGCTTAATGGCAGAGGACTCCGCCCAAAAACGGATACCGTGCCACGTACTCCTGTCGCGATCGGCTCAAAATTTTAGACTCTTGTTCAAGCCCCCAGATACATCTGTGCAGTAAATCTAAAATTTAAAATCTAAAATCTAAAATCGACTGAGTGACGATTTCTGTATCAATTAATCCCGATCGCAGAGCTGTAAAGCGCTACCATAGTTGCAGCCGAAGTTAACTAAAGTTTAAGAATAACTAGCTTGTCTCAACTGCTCACTGCTTTAGAGTTCCCAGCCAATGTCTGGAAGCTCAACAACGGGTTAACGGTCATTCACCAGCGGATTTCGGCCACACCGGTGGTCGCCCTAGACGTGTGGGTAAGGGCTGGCGCTACGCTGGAGCCGGATTCTTGGTCGGGAATGGCTCATTTTTTAGAACACATGATATTTAAAGGGACGGATTCGATCGCCCCTGGAGAATTTGACCAAGTAATCGAAAATCGCGGCGGTGTCGCTAATGCAGCTACAAGTCACGACTACGCCCATTTTTTCGTCAACGCTGCAGCCGATTATTTAGCAGAAACAGCGCAGCCCCTGGCAGAATTGCTGCTGCGCGCTTCGATTCCGGATCGGGAATTCGATCGCGAGCGAGATGTGGTGCTCGAAGAAATCCGTCAAGCTCAAGACAATCCCGATTGGCTGGGTTTCCAAGCCATGATGGAAACAGTTTACCAGCGACATCCCTACAGGCGATCGGTACTCGGCACGGAAGAACTGCTGATGTCGCGAACTCCCCACGAAATGCGCTGTTTCCATCGATCGCACTATCAGCCGGAAAATATGACTGTGGTGGTAGTCGGGGGAATTGATGAACAACAGGCCAGAGATATTACGGGGAAAGCATTCGAGCAGTTTTCGGATCGGTGGGATTGTCCCAAATTAACCGCAGAGGCGGAACCGCCACTGATAGAAATTCGCCGTCAGGAACTCTGTCTCCCCCGATTGGAACAAGCGCGGCTGATGATGGCCTGGACGGGCCCGGGAGTTGAACACTTGCAAAGTGCTTGCGGCTTAGATTTGCTGTCGGTGTTGCTTGCAGACGGGCGGACTTCGCGTTTAGTCAGGGAACTGCGGGAAGAATTACAATTGGTAGAGGCGATCGACAGCACTTTCTCGCTGCAACGGGAATCGAGTTTATTTACTATCAGTGCAGTCTTGGAGGCGAAGGATGTCGAAGAGGTGGAATCTCGGATTTGCGATCGACTTTGGGAATTGCAGTCTGAGCCAGTTTCCGAGGTAGAATTGCTCCGCTGTAAGCGTTTGCTGTGCAACGATTTTGCTTTCTCGCTCGAAACGCCGGGACAGCTAGCCGGTCTTTACGGATATTACAATACGATCGCCACTGCGGAATTAGCGCTTAGCTATCCCACCAGGATTAAAGCATTTGGGCCATTAGACATCCAGCGCCTAGCTCAACAATATCTCTCTCCTCGACGCTATACGGCCGTGGTACTCAAACCAATCTAATAACGGTTGACGGTTGACGGTTGACGGTTAATTGAAAAAAGGTAAGAGAAGACTTGCAGCTAAAATAGCAAGAGCGATGGTTACATTAAGTCATCATTGTTTTAAGCATATTAAGCATATGTCATACAAAGTAGATTTAGGTGGATTCCTAGATTTACCGGGTTAAATGTATCTGTTACTGTGGTCAACAATCAACAGCGAACAGTCAACAGCCAATAGCGAACAGCCAACAGTCAACAGTCAACAGTTAACAAAGAATTCAATGAAAAATGAAATTCAGCGCACGGTTTTAGACAACGGTATTGTTGTCTTAGCAGCAGAAAATCCAGCAGCAGATATTATTGCAGCTAGGATATTCCTGCGGGCCGGCAGTCGCTACGTGCAGCCGGAACAAGCAGGATTGTGTCACTTGCTGTCGGCGGTAATGACTAAGGGAACCGATCGGCTGTCTTCGCTGGAAATTGCCGAGCGTGTAGAATCGGTGGGAGCGAGGTTGAGTGCCGACTCTACTACAGACTATTTTTTAGTGAGTTTGAAGACGGTTTCTGCAGATTTTGAGGAGATTTTGGAGTTGGCGGCGCAATTGACCCGATCGCCCAATTTCCCGGAAGCTGAAGTCGAACTTGAACGCCGAATTGCCATATCGGCAATTCGATCGCAACAAGAACAGCCATTTGCGATCGCCTTCGAGCAATTGCGGCACTCGATGTACCAGGAACACCCCTATGCTTTCTCTCCCTTGGGCACGGAAGCTACTATGTCCAAGCTCACCAGAAACGAGCTCGAAGAGTTCCACAAAACCTATTTCCGTCCCGATAATGTAGTTATTTCTGTCGCCGGCAGAATATCCACCGAAGATGCGATCGCGCTGATCGAGCGAACTTTTGGGGACTGGAAAGCGCCTTTAACACCCCTGCCAACTTTAAACGTCCCCCCTCTCTACCCCTCCCCTCAATCGGTCGTTACGGCGCAAGATACGCAGCAATCAGTGATTATGCTGGGCTACCTCGCACCCTCTGTCAAAAATCCCGACTATGCAGCGATTAAGTTGCTGAATACTTATTTGGGTAACGGTTTGTCGAGCCGATTGTTTGTGGAATTGCGGGAAAAGCGGGGCTTGGCTTACGACGTTTCTGCGGTCTACGCGACGCGCTTGGACACGGCTCAGTTTGTCGTGTACATGGGTACGGCGCCGGAAAATACGGCGACTGCTTTTGAAGGATTGCGCGCAGAAGTCGATCGACTCACCAGCATCCAACTAAGCGAGGAAGAATTGCAAGCTTGCAAGAATAAAATGCTCGGTCAATATGCTTTAGGAAAACAAACTAATTCGCAAATTGCCCAAGTTTTAGGCTGGTATGAAATTTTGGGGTTGGGAATTCAATTTGACCAGCAATTTCAAGAAGAAATTGCACAGGTGACAGCTTCAGAAGCGCGGGATGCTGCTAAGAAATATTTTGTAGAACCGTATATTTCTTTGGTGGGCCCGGAGGCGGCGATTACAGAGTTGGGAGTGGCGGCTGTTTGTTGAGTAGGAAATTGGCGATCGAACTTTTGAAAAGTTCGATCGATGCGATCGCCCGAACATCATATAAGCTCCAGCAGAATATGTCAATTCGTAGCTGTGGCTATAAATCTCGACAATATTGCCAAATGGGTCTTCGCAATACACCATAGAATTGACGATATTAACCTTTTGGTAAATAGGGTATGGTTCCTGCGACATCAGTATCATCGATTACATGGAGCCGGCTGATAGTACCAGCCTGCCGAGCTTGACGATATTTTGCATAGGCTGGATCGTTAACAAACGCTTGCACTGCCTCCCTAGAAGGAAATTCCACCAAGGCAACCAGCGTTGTTTCTAGTTCCTCGCCTTCAATAGTCGTAATATTGCCACTGCGGGAAAGGTATTTCCCCCCATGATTGTGTACGATATCGTGAACATTTGCTGCGTAGTCTGGAATCCAGGCATCATCGGTAACTTTAACGTCTGCGATTAAATATACAGCCATGAGGTTTCTCCTGTAGCTAATTGGTTAGTTGACTATAGCAATCCTAAATCATTTGTGAATCTCTTACTCCCGGACCGCGGGTTCGGGGAGGGTTGGGGGGGGGGTAAAAAATTTACGACTCCTGCAAGAATTGCTATATTCACTAACATCATTAGCTAAAATTTTCTTGAGCCGATCGCCACGCTTTATATCAAATCCGCGCTTCCGGAGTCGGGCGTAAAATCGAATCAACAGTCAATACTCAACTATCATTCAGTTTTCCGACCCGCCCGTTAACAGTCAACAGTCAACAGTCAACCATAATTCCGGTGCAACCGGAATTGATATTACGAGTGGGGTGAGATACATCTTGCTGACTTAGCAGCGATTAGTACGAATCGAGAAAATGCACCCCAGAGCGATCGAACGGCTCAAATCAGCGGCAGTAGAGTCCTTAACTCAGCACCCCGGGCTTTCGTTTTTCTCCGGCATTTGATGTGTTCTGCCGCGCCCATTCATTCACTTGGCACCACTTCGCGTGACGCTAGGAAACCAAGGACAATTGCCACCAAAATCAATGCTGGAACATCGCCGAGGAGGTGTCCGCGTTCCGCAGGATCAATCACTGCGTGTACCGCCATGATCAGGCCGTGGACAACACTCGACCAGACGGTGAACCAGATTAAGCTGAGATGCGTTTCTGGTTTTCGAGAAGCCCACAGCAAAAAGACACCAAGCGTCGCATAAATGCCGACGATCATCTGTTCGTATTCGTATTGGGCTGGTTGCCATGACCAGCCAGATGACCAAATCTTCATCAGTGGATAGACAAGCAGAAAGGCAATTCCGACAACAACAAGGGCGATTCGCAAGTATCGATGATGCTGATCCATTGCTCTAACCTCCTATTATTTTCCAGTATAGTCTCTACCAACTAGATTCGTATTTGCGCAGTAAATATCTTGAGCTCGATCAAAATCATACCTCCCACGATTGTGGTGCAGTCCTAAACGCTTCTGAATCAACCAGAAAGAAGGTGCTTATAAAGATAAGCTTGCCGCCACACCCCCAGAGAGGACTTGTGGCATAACAGTTGATTTGAGAGGGAAACGATCGCTCCTAACTAAAAATATCATAATTGAACGTTTTCTGTTCCCGATCGGTCTAAATTGAACAGACGCCCGATATGTCTAATTTATATGTACTTAGTAAAGCACTTTCAGATTAAAAAAGAGCTGACTCCGTGGGTTAGCGGACTCCTCGCCGCTTCCCTGCTTGCAGGAGTCGGCTACACAGCTTACAGCCAACTCACAGTCAAATCCAGCCGCGAAACCAGACGCAAGGAAAAAACCGTTGCTGTCGAAAGGGTGAACCTGCCGATTACAATTTCGGCAAACGGCACAATTGTGCCTGAACGTTCCGTTAACGTCAGCCCCAAAACTTCAGGAATGCTCAAAAGTTTGCTTGTCAAGGAAGGAGATAAGGTTGAAAAAGGGCAAATTCTCGCCTACATGGACGACTCCAACCTCCAAGGGCAACTTACCCAAACTCGCGGACAACTCGCAGCCGCAGAAGCAAACCTGGAAAAATTGGTCAACGGCACTCGAACCCAGGATATTGCTGTGGCTAAGGCAGTGTTAGCAGAACAACAGGCAAGTCTGGAAAAATTGCTCAACGGCAATCGAAGCCAAGACATTGCTGTCGCTGAGGCACAAGTAGCTGAACAACAGGCAAATTTACAAAAATTGCTCAACGGCAATCGAAGCCAGGATATTGCTGTCGCTGAGGCACAACTAGCTGAACAACAGGCAAATTTACAAAAATTGCTCAAGGGCAATCGCCCTGAAGACATCGCCCAAGCGATCGCCAAACTCAGAGATGCCGAATACGCCAAAAACCAAGCTGAGGAAGACTTTCAGAGAAATCAGGAACTCTATAATGCCGGAGCCATTGCTTTGCAAGTTGTCAACAACTCCCGCACCGCGCGCGATCGATCTCAAACGCAAGTCAGGCAAGCCGAACAAGCTGTAGCTTTGCTGCAAGCGGGTACTCGCCCCGAAGAAATCGCTTCGGCGCGGGCTGCTGTGGAGCAAAAACGGCAAGCTTTGACCCTGGCGCGATCGGGGGCACGCCCGGAAGACATCGCAGCAGGGCGGGCCGCAGTCGAGCAAAAACGGCAAGCTTTGGCCCTGGCGCGATCGGGCGCACGCCCCGAAGACATCGCAGCAGCCCAGGCCGCCGTCGAGCAAAAACAGCAAGCTTTGGCGCTGCTAGAAGCTGGTTCTCGCCCCGAAGACATCGCCCAAGCCCGCGCTCAAGTTCTCGCCGCTAGAGGCAGCCTGCAAAGCGTTCAAGCGCAGATCGACGACACTGTGCTGCGGGCTCCTTTCACCGGCACTGTCACCCGCAAGTACGCCGATCCGGGCGCTTTTGTGACTCCCACGACGGCAGGTAGTGCGGTTTCTTCGGCGACTTCTTCTTCTATTTTGTCCTTAGCTTCAAAAAATCAATTAGTAGCAAACGTAGCAGAAACTAATATTTCTCAGATTAAGATCGGCCAGGCTGCGTCTATTCAAGCCGATGCTTTTGCGGGAAAGACTTTTGCAGGTAAAATCACTCAAATTTCGCCTCAGTCGATCGTCCTCCAAAATGTGACAAGTTTTGAGGTAAAAGCGGCAATTATTAATGATGATAAACAAATGCTGCGATCGGGAATGAATGTGAATGTTGAGTTTAAGGCCGGTGAACTCAAAAATGTTTTGGTAGTCCCGACTGCGGCAATTGTCCGCCAACAAAGGGAATCGGGGGTTTATGTTCCCGGTGGAGAAGATGGTAAACCTGCTTTTATGCCGATTAAGACTGGTGTGACGGTGGATGACAAGACGGAAGTGCGATCGGGTTTGAAAGGAAATGAAAAAGTGCTGATGAGTTTCCCCCCGGGATTGCGGCCTAGATCCCAAAATCCATCGGGTGGAATTCCGGGTTTGCAACCGGGTGGGGGAACGCGCTTGCGTTAGTAGTCAGTAGTTCTTAGTTAGTCCGCGAGTGAGTCCGACAGTCCGACAGGGATTGAAATCCCTGTCTCATAGCGAAAGTCCTCTGAAAGAGGACTGAAGAGTTAGTTGATCTACATCAGTTTCAGACGAATTTTCAGGCGGTTTCAACCGACTTTAGCTATGAGACGGGGGTTTCAACTCCCGGCGGATCGTGCCACAAATCATATCGTTTCCGGCTACATCATCAGACGAATTTTCAGTCGGTTTCAACCGACTTTAGCTATGAGACGGGGGTTTCAACCCGCCGGATCGTGCCTGGTATTAGTGCTTGACAATTACCAATTACCAATTACCTATTACCTATTCCCAAATGAAATTAAAGACTCGCCCAGTTATTAAGAAAATCTCTAACGTTCAAATCGCGTTCATGGCGACAGAGGCGCTGTGGAATAATAAGTTGCGTACCAGTTTAACTATGCTGGGCGTAATTATTGGGATATCTTCGGTAATTGCCATTACTTCAGTGGGACAGGGAGTACAAAAATCAACTGAAGAACAGTTAAAGGCTTTGGGTACAAATGTGCTGTTGGTTTTATCCGGCGCTTCGCGATCGGGCGGTGTCAGTCAGGGAAGCGGTTCTGCTACTACCCTTACTTGGGATGACGCTAGGGCGATCGGCAAACAAGCTCCTGCAGTTAAGGCTATTTCGGCTTATTTGCAGCGCCAAGTGCAAGTCGTTTACGGCGGACAAAATTCATTTACTTCGATTTTGGGAACGGATTTAAACTATCCAGATGTTAAGAACATTCAACCCCAAGAAGGACGGTTTTTTAACGAGGATGAATTGAATGCTGCTGAGCCAGTAGTTGTCCTCGGTTCTAAGGTGCGGGACGAACTTTTTGGAGCCGGAGCTAATGCGCTATCCTCCGATATTCGCATTCAGGGAAACCGCTACAAGGTTATTGGAGTGATGGAAACCAAGGGGTCTGTAGGGGGAACAGATCAGGACGATCGAGTGTATATTCCCCTCAAAAATATGTCTTCGCGGATTGTGGGGAGAAATTCTTTAGCGGGGATTGCGATCTCGGGTTTTTGGTTGGAAACTGCGGGCGAAGCGGATTTAGCGGATGCTCAATTTCAAGTAGAAAATATCATGCGCTTGCGCCACAATATTTATCCGCCACAACCGGATGATTTTCGAGTTGTCAATCAAGCTGAGATAGTTAATACTTTCAGCAATGTGATCGGTTTGTTTACGGTTATGGTGGGAGCGATCGCCGGAATTTCTTTGGTGGTTGGCGGCATCGGTATTGCTAATATTATGTTGGTGTCTGTTGTGGAACGGACTAAGGAAATAGGAATTCGCAAAGCGGTAGGCGCTACTAATGCAGCAATACTCATTCAATTTATGGCGGAATCTATTTTAGTTTCCACGGTGGGGGGAACGGCGGGTATTGGGTTGGGAATTGCGATCGCCTTTGGGGCCTCGACAGCGTTCAAATTTCCGTTTGTGGTTTCTGTATGGTCGATCGCAGCAGGTTTTGGGCTGTCTTTTACCGTCGGGTTGTTAGCTGGAGTATTGCCGGCTCGTAATGCCGCTCGCTTAGATCCGATCGCAGCCTTGCGGAATGATTGAAAAGCCTCTCTGTGCGCCACAAGCACCCTAGAGGTAGTACAGGCGTCTCGCCTGTGAATTTTTACGGATAAAACATTGATGAACAACCAACCTAGGTTAGACAAATACAAGCAAGAAATCGCAGATTTGTACACCCGCAGAAGTCAAACCTATGACAATAGCGATTGGCATTTACAAATTGCTCGCCGTCTGGTAGAATACGGGCAAGTTAGTTCCGGTCAGCAGGTTTTAGACATTGCAACGGGAACGGGTCATGTGGCGATCGCAGCCGCTCAAATTGTGGGTTCTGAGGGTCGGGTTATTGGCATAGATATTTCGGCTGGAATGCTCGATGTAGCCAGAAACAAAGCTCTAGAATTAAATCTCAACAATACAGAATTTTTGCTGGCGGATGCCGAAAATCTCGACTTTCCAGGTAATAGTTGCGATCGCATTTTTTGCTCTTCGGCCTTCATTTGGATGTCGGATCTGCACGCAGCACTCACTCACTGGCACACATTTCTCAAACCAGGGGGAATCATCGGCATTCATGCCTTCGCCGACACCGCTTTTGTAGGCGGAGTTGTCACGCAGAAAGTAGCCGAAAAATACGGCATTTCATTCAATATGAGCAAACCCACAGGCACCGTTGAAAAGTGCCACAGATTGCTCGAACAAGCAGGATTTGAGGAAATAGAAATTAAAATTGAGCAAGACGGCAGCTATATAAGTTTGGAAAAAGCAAAAGCAATGTGGGCCGGAAATTCCCATCCCGCCCCCGGACAATATCCACCCCCGTTATCAACACTTTCAAACGAGCAATTAGCACAAGCCAAGGCTGAA
Source organism: Microcoleus sp. BROC3 (assembly GCF_036702515.1). Taxonomy (NCBI): domain Bacteria; kingdom Bacillati; phylum Cyanobacteriota; class Cyanophyceae; order Oscillatoriales; family Microcoleaceae; genus Microcoleus; species Microcoleus sp. BROC3. The sequence continues at coordinate 15,028 of NZ_JAUBTQ010000005.1, read as the reverse complement.
TTTGAGGCTGAATTAGAAGCATTGCAAACCGAACAAGGTATTTGGAACGATATCACCACTTTTTACGTATTCGGTCAAAAATAGCAGCCTACAATCTCCCTGCAAAGTTAACATCTAACTGTACTCATCTGCGTTTATCTGCGTGCATCTGCGGTTAAAAAATCCAAATCTACCAGATATCACCTTACACTAAACCAGCTTGAAAAATCTGATTTGCAGTCAGGTTCAAATCAGAAAAAGTTTGCGACACAATCCGATCGTTCTCTCGAAACTTGAGGACTTGATATTCACCATCAACCAAGTTACAGACAGAAATTGTCGGTTTTTTAGGATTGCCAATAAAATTACGTCCACCCAAAGCAGCATAATCCACAATCCAATATTCAGGGATACCCATCTCCTCATAATCAGCATATTTCAAATAGTAATCATCGCGCCAATTGGTTGACACAACCTCAATTACCAAAGGTATCGACGCACCCAAACTGAGGACAGATTGTTTTTGCCACAATGTTTCGTTCACCAGATTTCCCCGATTCAGCACCAACACATCAGGGAAATAACCAGAATCTTTTTCAGGAGGTCTAACTATCACTTGGCGGGGGATACCGTAGGGCAATCCCAGACGTTTGATTTCAACAGGAATTTCGACTGCAAGAAAGCTTATAACTTCCTCGTGTTCGCCTAGTGGTTGTGCCATCTCAACAATATCTCCATTATGCAGTTCGTAGCGTACCGCGGAATTTTCAGGCAGCCACTCCACAAATTCCTCGAAGTTTACGAGTTTGGGTAAAGCTTGAGTCATAGGTTTTCAGAAATACCGATAATATCAATTATATCTCTATCTATCTGCGTTTATCTGCGTGCATCTGCGGTTACAAATTCCGAATCTGCCAGCCTTGCTAGATTCAGACAATTTAAAATGCTGGATTTAATCGGGCGCTTTTCATCCCAAAATACGATCGCTGAATAAAAGTTAATTGCCGCCGCTGAATTCAAAAGCTCAAAAGTTTGACGTGCAACTCTCTCGCTGTCAAAGCTGAGAAAGTAAACAGTATCATCGAAGATTGCAGGTTTATTAGCTATTTCACCGATTAACCTAAAATCCAATTTTTTATAAAGCCCGCAAATCGCAATTTTCCAAGGTTGGAAGCTATAATCGCCTACTCCAAAAATCGAAAATCGAGGGTTATTTTGATAAATTTTGCTTTTGCGATTATCTAGATATTGCCCGCACTTCTCTAGATAACGTCCGGTTTTAGGAGCTAGACTTTTGATATTTTCGGTTGATTCACCGATGAATCTTTGAGTAACTAGGATATATCGATCGGTAGCATTAATGCGATTTTGAGCAACATCAGATCCTTTAAATAGCGGAAATAGATAAGTTTCCTCAAGCTCGACAGCTTCCCCAAATCCATTGACAAACAAATTATCAATTTTCCGAAACTCCATAACGCCAGAACAGTCGTGCTTTACACCCGATCGCCATTTCGTTCCTGAATTGACAGCATATAAATTACTCAATTTATTGAAAGAGTCTATATCCTTAATCAGGAGATTTTTTTGATATCCGATTCTGTGGCATTCTGAACTGTGTAAACTGCTAAATACATCGCAGAAGTAGTTTTGTGAGCTTGAGTCAAACTTGCAGTATAACAGACAGGCATCAACATTTGCACCAAAATACTTTTTAGCATCTATTGTGTAAGTTGCACAGCTAGCGAGATTAAGTTTTTTTGAATAAATGTAACTCAATAACTTTCTAGCAGTGGAAGTTTTGCAAAGCATTGCCAGATCCGCATCGCGATTTTGCAGCCATTGCACCACCTGAATTAGCATCCATTCTGAGATATCGAAGTTACTCTTACCTGTGAGAGCATCTAAGCCAGTGTGCTTTTGAAAATTACTTTTTTTCGGCAAGTTTTCACTGCCCAGAGTTCCTTGTTGTGAGTTTGTTACCCAAGGAAAGTTGCCAAGTACCAGTACCCTATGATTAAACTGGTTGATTAATGATGTCCAGTCAAACTCAAAAAAATCTCCGTGCTTAACCTCACATCTTTCATCCTGTAACAATTCATGCTTAGCTCTTAATTCTCTTAAATAACTTTGATTTATTTCAACCCCGATAATCTTGCTGGCGGATGGAAACGAATTTGCAGCAGCTTTAATGAAATTACCTATCCCGCAAGTTGGCTCAATGATGACTTTGGGGTTAACATCAAGTTCTATCAATTTCCGACACACCATCTCAGCTAATGCCAGCGGTGTCTGAAAATCCCCGTATTCTAGTTTTGTTTTGCGATGGGTGTAACTCATCGGTTAGATTGATAAACTCTTAATTACAACTTATTATTGAAGAAATAACTTAGTTCCCACCACATTTCGCCATTACTCCAAAACAAAAAATCACCGGGATAGCTAAAGCTAATATCTAAACTCGCAGCAATATATTCCTTATCAACGGGATGGAATTTATATTCCAAGGATTTTATTTTAGTTATGAGTATAGTATCGATAAAACAAAGTCTACTGATAAGTTCTATGTAAAACTCTTCTGTTTTTCCCCAATCATCTAGTTCCTCTATACCTGAAGTCCCTAAAGATGTTTGAACGAAATAAACTAAATCATTATAATATTCTAATAAACTTAAATCATTATAATCTTCTAAGAAGATTATTCCCTCATCATCCGGATTTATAATCCTCAAACTCTCAATTTCTTCTCGTAGCTCTTTTATGAACTCCTTTTGTTGAGCTATTTTTGCAAGCAGCCGATTAATTTCCTCATCCGGAGTTGTAATTTTCCTACTCTCAATTTCTTGCTGAAGAAGTGCAACTCTATTTTTCTCGTCCTTAAGCTGTAGCTCGAAACTTATTTTGGTTTTTTCTAGCTCTCTGGCATTCTCTTCTAGTTGCTTAACTTTTGTTTCTAATTGACGTGAATTGGAGTTTAATGAATTTAACTCATAAAGTTTTATTTCTAATTGGTTTTTTTCTTGCTCTAGCTGGTTATTATCTATCTCTAAAGGTTGAATTCGGTCTAGTGATCGTCTTAGTTCTGAGTCTAAAGAATTTTTGCTAGCTCGGAGTTGTAGATTATCTTGCGTCAATCTAGTATTATTATCTTTAACTTGATTTAACTCTCTTCTCAGAACGTCTCTTTCTTGCTGTAAATCCGTATTTGTTTTAATGAGTGATTGATTTTGGGCTATGACTTCATTAAGCTGTCTAGTAACCTCTTTAACTTTCTCGATTAAAAATTCCCACGTTATAAACTCTAGATCTTGACTACTGAGAGAACCACCCAATTCTTGAATAAGAACTTTTTTATGAGCTTCTAGTTCTTCAATTTTTTGTTCAAAGTAAACATTTTCAATACGAAGATTTGTTGAAATTTTCCTTACTGCATCTCTTTCGCTTTCAACGCTTGCTAACTGTTGTTGTAGCCTTTGAACCGTCTGCTTCAAAGAATTGTTCTCAGTATTAGCTGCCTTGAGTTCTGCCTCTGTTTGCTTAAATCTTGCAAGGATTTGAACTATAAAAGCGGTAAATAGGTTATTTCCTTGTTGTAACTGCTGGTTTATTTGCCTAAGCTCAACTGTCTGTGCTTCGAGCCTGTTATCATCCGGTTTGTTCTTACCCCTGCGAAGTTGCAGGTAAATTATTACGATACTTAGTAATGCTATTAAACCCGCAGTTTCGTAAACCATACGAATAATTTTTTGAAAATTGCGTTTTTGGACATCGGTTCCCAGGCAGAGGCTAGGAAGCAGTGAATAAAAAAACAGAGGGCGAGTTTCACATAAAACTTAACCGCAAAAGTCCAATTTTATGCACTAAACCCGCCCTCGCAAAACTCCCTTAATAAGCGTCTTGCAATTCGTAAAAATCAGGGGAAATGTAATCTTTCCGCAGTGGCCAGCCTACCCAATCTTCGTTCATCAAAATCCGTTTCAGATTCGGATGTCCTTCATAGACAATGCCGTACATATCGTAGGATTCCCGCTCTTGAAAGTCGGCCGCTTTCCAAATCCAGTAGACTGATGGCACTCTGGGATCTTCGCGGGGGATGAATACTTTGACTCGCACTTCTTCGGGGTGGGAAGCATTATCTGTCAGCTTAGCCAAGTGGTAGACGCTGACTAAATCTTCTCCCGGCCCTTGGTCGTAGGCGCACTGGCACTGCATATAATTAAACCCGTAGGCATACAGTGCTGTTGACATCGGAATTAAGAAGTCTCGATCGACCTTTAATATCTCCACGCCCAAATTATCCGCCGCTAAAGCTTCGTGTTCAAAGCCATTCTGAGTCAGCCACTGGGAAACCTTCCCGGCTTCAACAATTGCCGATTCTTGCTCAGCCACGGTTTACCTCCTGTTTTTGTCCTGCAAGCAAAGCCGGTGGTACTGGCATTCCCATTGCTTCAGTCAATTCTTTCGGTGGCGACATCCGGCCTGGAACTGACAAGTATTTGCCGTCCAAAATGTCGTCTACTACTTTCATTTTGTGGGGTCTGGTGTAGTAGCGGTGGGTTGGCAGCAAATTGGCCCGTTCTTGCATAGAATCGTTGGCGATTTTTTTCCGCAGTTTGATAATTGCGTCAATAATCGCTTCTGGACGGGGAGGACAGCCGGGGATGTACACATCTACGGGAATCAGTTTGTCAACGCCTCTGACTGCTGTGGTGGAGTCTACGCTGAACATTCCGCCGGTGATGGTGCAAGCACCCATCGCGATCACGTATTTTGGTTCGGGCATTTGTTCGTACAGCCGCACCAAGATGGGGGCGTACTTCATGGTAATTGTGCCGGCGGTGATGATCAGGTCGGCTTGTCGGGGACTCGATCGGGGTACTAAGCCGAATCTGTCGAAGTCAAAGCGCGACCCGATCAAAGCTGCAAATTCGATGAAGCAGCAAGCTGTGCCGTAAAGCAGCGGCCACAGGCTCGAAAGTCTCGCCCAATTATAGAGGTCATCCACTGTGGTCAGGATGACGTTCTCTGATAATTCGGATGTGACTTCAGGGCGAATAGCGGGGTTGACAATTAGAGGTTTTTGTGATTTGTCAGAACTTAAGACCATTCCAAGGCTCCTTTGCGCCATGCATAGACAAGAGCAATAACGAGGATCGTGATAAAAAACAAGGCTTCGATGAAAGCCAACAGTCCTAGCTGGTTGAATGCAACCGCCCAAGGATAGAGGAAGACGGTCTCTACGTCGAAGATGACGAAGACTAGGGCGAACATATAATATCGGATGTTGAACTGAATCCAGGCTCCGCCGATCGGCTCGACGCCGGATTCGTAGGTAGTGCGTCGGTCGTAGGGACGACTTTTCGGGCGCAGTACCTTAGACGCCGTGAGGGCGAGGATAGGGACTAGGCTGGAAATTAACAGGAAGCCTAAGAAATACTCGTAGCCGCTGAGTGCAAACACGGTGAATAATTACTGCCTAGGTGAAAGGGTTCTGTAACTTGTCTTTACATTATATAGATTTTGGGTAGCTAAAATTACGAGTTGGTTGAGATTAATCGTCCATCTTCTGCAATAATTTTTAATGTATATTTTAAGATTAGCTTACCTACTCTTTTGGAGCTATGAGCGATCGAGCCACTGAAACTAAAACCCTCGATCGGCACGAGTGCCGCGCCTGCGGCTACGTCTACGATCCGAAAAAGGGCGATCCTAAAATTGACATTGCCCCGGGCACGGCTTTTGAAGATTTGCCCCAAACTTGGGTCTGTCCCGTTTGCGGGGCGCGCAAATCCATGTTTCAAAATCTCGGTCAGATGGAAGGGGTATCGGGATTTAAGGCAAATCAGCGTTACGGTGTCGGTGTCAACGGCATGACCGAAGGTCAAAAAAGTTTGCTGATTTTTGGCGGCTTGGTCGTTGGTTTCTTGTTGTTACTTAGTATGTATGGTTTGCAGTAAGACGATTGTGAGATTTTGGCAACGAATTGTAATGTTATTGGTCGCTGCGCTCATCTGTACGAGTTGCAGCACGATCGGTTCTGTGAGTTACAACCCCTGGCAAGTGATTTCCCTGCCGACGGAAGCTAATTTGCAGGATATTGCCTTTACGGGCAATCCTCAGCACGGCTGGGTTGTGGGTTCTGAGGCGACTCTGCTCGAAACGCTTGACGGCGGTACTAGCTGGAAGTCCATAGCACTCGATATCGACGAGCCGAGGTCGCGTTTTGCGTCGGTGAGTTTTTCTGGTTCAGAAGGCTGGATTGTCGGCCAGCCTTCTGTTTTACTCCACACGAACGATGAGGGCAAGTCTTGGACGCGGATTGCTTTGAGCTCTCAGTTGCCCGGTTCTCCGAGTACGATCGCGGCTTTGGGCCCGAATTCCGCCGAGATGACCACCGATGTCGGGGCAATTTACCGGACTTCTGACGGCGGCAAAAATTGGAAAGCTGTCGTGCAGGATTCTTTTGGGGTAGTTCGCAATATCAACCGTTCTGAAGACGGGCAGTATGTTGCGGTTTCCTCGAAGGGCAATTTCTATTCGGTGTGGAAACCCGGACAAGAAGCTTGGGAACCTCACAACCGCAACAGTTCTCGCCGCCTGCAAAATATGGGTTTTACCAAGGACGGGCGTTTGTGGATGCTCGCCCGCGGCGGTCAGATTCAGTTTAGCGACCCGGAAAGTGCTGAAGGTTGGGGAAAACCGTTTTTTCCCGATCGCAAGGCGAGTTGGGGTTTGCTGGACATGGCTTACCGGACTGACAATGAAGTTTGGGTAGCCGGCGGCGGCGGCAATTTGGTGTGCAGTTTCGACGGCGGGAAAACTTGGCAAAAAGACCGCGAAGTTGAAGATGTTCCCGCTAATTTTTACAGGATTGTCTTTATGGGCCCCGATCGCGGATTTGTGCTCGGCGCGAGCGGTACTCTACTTAAATATCAAGGTTCAGCGCAAGCTGCTTGATAGTAGAATAGTAATAGAGATTGTCTGTCGATTTGTTGTTGAAAGGAGGATTCTAAATGGCTGGTACAACTGGAGAACGTCCGTTTGGGGACATTATTACAAGTATCCGTTATTGGGTAATTCACAGCATCACCATTCCGGCTTTGTTTATTGCTGGATGGCTGTTTGTGCAAACGGGTTTGGCTTACGATGCTTTCGGAACTCCTCGCCCTAACCAGTATTTCACACCGCAGCGGGAAGAAGTGCCGATTATCTCGGATCGCTTTGAAGCTAAAAAACAAGTAGATCAGTTCATTGCCAAGTAATTTAACAAGGATTTGGAAAAATGACGAGCAGAACCCCAAACAATGAGCCAATTTCGTATCCGATTTTTACGGTGCGGTGGTTGGCAGTTCATACTTTAGGTGTCCCAACAATTTTCTTTTTGGGCGCGATCGCAGCAATGCAATTTATTCAACGATAGGAGTTTACAATGCCTGAGCGCGTTCCTAATCCCAACGAGCAGCCTGTTGAGTTAAATCGGACTTCTCTTTATTTGGGTCTGTTGATGATTTTTACTCTGGGTATTTTGTTTTCCAGTTATTTCTTTAATTAACTGGTAGCTGAGTTTGCTTTCGATAGTTCGATCGAATTTGTTTAGCTGTGAATTAATGAGGTGATGGCTATGTCTAGTGGTGGAAGAATTCCTTTGTGGCTGGTAGCTACTGTTGCAGGCCTCGGTGTTCTGAGCATTGTGGCTCTTTTCTTCTACGGTGCTTATGCCGGTTTGGGTTCTTCGATGTAAGGAGAATCAAGCTGATTTTCGGCTTTTAACCCCCCTTGAAAAAGGGGGGTTTTAATTATGCGAATTGTTGGTAAATCAGGGATAAATTAGATCGAAAGTGTTGATTTTATGCCAAGTTTATGATATTTTAACAGTCTGGTGATAGCGAGATTTTTTGTGGTTGGGTGGAGATTTGCTCGATAAACTGTTCCGGGGCGGGTTGACCAATAACCAGAAAATCGATCGCCACTGGCCGACGATCGCTAAGAGAGTGTGGGCAGATCCTGAAATTAGCCAAAAGTTGCGAGTAGAATGGTGCAAGAGCCGATCGCTCGATCGTAGTGCACAGCGAAATATGACCCCACCGCAGCCGCCCCGCAAACCTCAAACCGTCTTGGGTGCGATTACCCAAGCAGTCCAGACTATTGCTAAGGTTAATTTTAACCAGCTAGCGCTGAAACCTAATGCCAAAGTACCCGAACTGTGGGTGCAGGATGCGGGTGCAGCTAAAGCTGAGGTTTATCCGCTGTTGGGCGATCGATATTTGTTAGGTCGATCGTCCAAATCTTCTGATATTGTGGTTCGCAATCCTGTTGTCAGTCACGTGCACTTATCCCTGTCGCGGGATACTCGGCGGCGGACTCCTTTTGTCATCAAAGATGAAGACTCCACCAACGGTATTTACAGCGGCAAAAGGCGAGTTAAAAATATGTCCCTGCGTCACGGAGACGTATTCACTTTAGGCCCGCCGGAACTAGCCGCCGCTGTCAGAATTCAGTATGTAGATCCGCCGCCTTGGTATTTGGAACTTTTGCGTTACAGCTTTTACGGCATCAGCGGAATCACCGCTTTGATTGCGGTGTTGGTAGGTATGGAATCGACCAAGTTTCGAGTGCGGCCTCTGCCGAGAAGTATCAATGGCCCCGTGATTGTTTACGCCCGCGACGGGCAAACTCCGCTGCGTCCTCCTCAGAATAACGCTCACTTAGAACTAAAACAATTGCAGGATTTTTCGCCTTATTTATCCAAGGCGGTACTTGCTTCGGAAGACAGCCGCTACAATTGGCATTTGGGGGTAGATCCGCTGGGGGTTTTGCGGGCGCTTTTGACCAATGTTCGCGGGGGAGGAATTCGCGAAGGCGGCAGCACTGTGACGCAGCAGTTAGCGAGGAGTTTGTTTCGAGATTATGTGGGAACTCAAGATTCGGCGGGACGCAAGTTGCGGGAAGCTGTAGTTGCTTTGAAACTTGAGAATTATTACAGCAAAGACGAGCTGTTGCTGACTTATTTAAATCGCGTGTTTTTGGGAATTGACCTTTACGGTTTTGAGGATGCGGCTCGGTTTTATTTTGGGAAGTCGGCGAAGGATTTAACTTTGTCAGAGGCGGCAACTTTGGCGGGCATTTTGCCAGCGCCAAACAGTTTTAATCCGATTCAAAATTATCAGTTGGCGGTACAGTACCGCGATCGGGTAATCGAACGGATGCGGGCACTGGGGACGGTTTCTCAGGAAGAAGCCGATCGCGCGAGGCGATCGCGAATTGAAATTAATCCCAAAGCTCGCGAATTTCTGCAAAGTACGATCGCTCCTTATTTCTATAATTATGTATTTGACGAATTGGAGTTTTTGCTGGGGGAGCAGTTAGCCAGAGAAGGCAATTTTATTGTAGAAACAGGTTTGAATCCCGGCCTGCAAAAGGTGGCTGAAGCTTCCCTCAGAAATGCTGTAGAAAATGCGGGAGCCAATGCAGGTTTTTCTCAAGGAGCAGTGGTAACTCTCAATACTGCAACCGGGGAAGTATTAGCTTTAGTTGGGGGTGTAGATTATTTGAAAAGTCAGTTTAATCGGGCTACCCAAGCTTTTAGACAGCCCGGTTCTACATTTAAGATTTTCAGCTATGCAGCCGCCTTAGAAGGCGGAATACCGACCAGCAAAACTTATTCTTGTGCCCCCCTTTCTTGGGGGGGACAAAGTTACAGCGGCTGCGAAAGAACCAGCGGCAGTGCGGATATGTATCGGGGTTTAGCACAGTCGGAAAATGCAATTGCTTTGAGAGTAGCACAGGATGTCGGTTTAGACAATGTAGTGCAAATGGCCAGACGTTTAGGGATTACATCTGAACTGCGTTCTAACCCAGGTTTAGTATTAGGTGAAAGTGAAGTTAACGTATTGCAATTAACTGGTGCATTCGGGGTTTTGGCGAACCGGGGTTTGGGGAATCGCCCCCACGTAATCAAGCGAATTATTGACAGCAGCGATTGCAAAGATCGAAATAATTTTAACAGTTGTCGGGTGATTTATGACTATCAAAAAGATGGCATTGCCAATCGGCAGTTAGTTTCTGAAGCCGTAGCGGATACGATGACAGATATGCTGCAAGGTGTTGTGCGGGGAGGTACGGGCAGCAGTGCTGCTTTGGGGTTAGGAGAAGCTGGAAAAACAGGCACGACTAATGATAATAAAGATTTGTGGTTTGTCGGTTATATTCCGAGTCAGCAAATGGTGACAGGAGTTTGGTTGGGAAATGATGATAATTCTGCCACTGGGGGAGGCAGTGCAAATGCCGCTCAGTTGTGGGGGGAGTATATGCGGCAGGTGGCGCGTTGAAATCATCAGTCATTAGTCATTAGTCATTAGTTAGTAGTTAGTAAGCTGTACTGCATTTAAATTGTATGTTGAGGGCGGGCTTTCCTGCCCACCCCACAAGAGTAAAAGTTTATTTTACCATGCAATTTAAATGCGGATTAGCTTAGTCATTTTACCAATGACTGATGACTACAGATGCAATATTTAAATTTATTCTACTGTCTGAGAAACTAAGCGAAAGCTAACGCTCCCCGCGAGCAATGACATCAATACGTTATTGATTTCCAGGCTGATTAAAGTTAACTGAGCGATGATTTTTTCAGCGCTTGAGTTGTTCGTCTCCAAAGCGATCGCACATATTTTCGTTGGTCGATCGCGTGCAGTACAATAAAGGCCAGGAAAGTATAAGCAATCCAGAAATGTAAATCTCCTGCAAAATCTACAACCGCTGCATTTTGAGGAAAGATGTCTGGCAGCGTTGCAACCCAGAAGAAAGGGACATTCCCGCTTTTATAGGAATTAGAGAGGAAAAATCCGCTCAGAGGAAGCGCTACCATGAACAGATAAATTGCCGCGTGCAGTAAAAACTTGCGAATCCACTCACCTGTAAACTTGGGAAGGCGGCGCGTATACTTACGCCACCAAACCCGCTGCAAAATGAAAATCCGCCAAGTTAGCAATGCCATTGTCAAGGCTCCAATGGATTTATGCAAAGTATAAGCGTTGCCTTGTAATGGTGTATTGTCTGGCATTTTTACCATCCCAAATCCCCCAACAAACAGCAGCAAATAACAGGTTGCCATCACCGCGTGCATTAACCATAATTCCTTGAAGGCTGAATTTGCTCTAGGCTGGGGCTTTGTTTCTTGCGGAACTAATTGGGAACTCATCTAATGCCTCCTAAACATTGAATCGTGTTTGCTATGTGTCAGTCGATTTTAGATTTTAGATTGACTCCAAAGATGAATCTGGAAGCTTGAACTATGGTCTAAAATTTTTATATTTCCACGATTTAAGTCGGGATCTTGTATCCGTTTTTGGGCGGAATCATTCAATTCAATATATGCAAGTTCTATAAATCACAGATAAACCGTTGATTAAAACTTTTTTATGTTTCTGGCGACAAAGGCAAAGGAGAAAATAGTTTATTTTGCAATACAGTACAGGAATCGAAACAAACAGTTATGCAACGGAACTCTAGAAAAAAAGCCTCAAAAAACGACCTAAAAAAATATTATCAAATTATAGCCCAACAACAAGCGATGATTGCCAACAAACGGCGAGATTTTCCGCGCGCTGGAAGTGACATCCAGTGCTGGACGCAAAACCCAGGAACAGCAGATGCTGCGATTGCTTTCATAACAGAGCGCGAAAGCTAACGCTCAAGACTGAGCAATGACATAAATCTGTCATTGATGCTATCGCGGACTGACATCGCAATGACATCGAGCGCGCGATCGTCCCCGCTGGCGAACCAAATCAGGGGAGCGAAATCAAAGCGTTGCACAATTTGAGGATGATGCTTGTCGGGTGTTCCGTCTGCTGTGACAATACAGCGGACGGGGTATGAGATCCCATCCCGCAAAACAATCAAAATCATCCCGCAATTATGCAACACCGAAATCAAAGCGATCGAAATTATAGCGCTTCTGACCCCATCCTCCCGCTTATTCTACAGTCTGAGAAACGGGGCGACAGCCAGACAAGATCGAGTGCAAATTGACGACATTTCCGATTACCGCGATCGCAGGTGCTGCAAACCCGACCGCCTCAACTTGCTCTACAATTGTACCCAAAGTCCCGATCAATTCTTCTTGTTCCGGCCGCGTTCCCCAGCGCACTAATGCTACGGGCGTTTCTGCACTCAATTCTGCTGCGGTCAACTGACCGATAATGTAAGACAAATTGTGGATTCCCATGTATACTACAATAGTTTCCGAGCCGCGGGCGATCGCCTGCCAATTTACCTCCGGTCGATATTTTCCCGCTGATTCGTGACCGGTGACAAAGGTGACAGAGGAACTGTACGATCGGTGTGTTAAAGGAATTCCCGCATAAGCAGGGGCCGCAATTCCAGAAGTGACACCGGGCACTACTTCTACCGACACTCCTGCTTTTACCAACTCTTCCATTTCTTCGCCGCCGCGACCGAAGATAAACGGATCGCCGCCTTTGAGACGAACTACGATCGCATTATCTCCAGCTTTTTCTATCATTAACTGAGTGGTTTCATCTTGCATTAACGAGTGGCGGCCTTTGCGTTTTCCGGCATCAATTCGTTCTGCTTGGGGGTTGATTGATGCCAAAATTTGAGGGCTGACTAAAGCGTCGTAAATCACCACATCCGCACACTCTAACAGAGCTTTTCCCTTCAAGGTCATTAAACCCGGATCTCCGGGCCCCGCACCTACTAAATACACTTTTCCTAAAGACATTTTTCTTGGTTCCTTTACCTCTTCTTTGCCTCTGCGGTTCATTTTTGAATTAAATTCCCAATTAAGTCTGCTAATTGTACACTTGCGCCTAGAGGATTTGCGAGATGAAGTTCCGCCGCAGGAAATTGCTGCTTTAGCTGTGCGACATTTTTGGCGATCGCATCTGTAATTCCTCCATTAAATAAGAAGTATGGCACAATTCCAATTTGCTGCTGTCCACCACGAACCAAACTCTCAATTTGCTCTTCCAAACTCGGCTTTACCGACCAATAAGCTGTCTGTGCACCGAGTTGGCTGGCGATTTCCTCAACTGTCGAGTTACCTCCGGGGCGACGGCTGCCGTGAGATAATAAAATCCATTTTGGCAATAGCAGATTGGGAAGAAAAGTCACCTCTTGCATCTGACTTTTTACCAATTGTGTTAAGCCTGCTTCCTGGGAACCTAAATGCGGGCGCAATTCAATTTTTAGCTTGTCACCAAAAGTTTTTTGGGCAATTTCCACCTCTGCCGGTATGTCTTCGGCGACGTGAACTCCCGGCAATAAAAATACAGGCAGTATTTGCAATTCTCTCAGTCCCAGCGACAGGGTACGTTCGCCAAAACTGCAAATTTGTTCGTGCAGCGGTGCGGGCCCGAGTTCTAAGGTGGCGGTTGCTACTGCGGGGAACGAGTCAGCCAAATTTTGAGCCAGCAGTTGACCTAGGTTTTCCAAAGCTAGTTGGGGTCTGGGGTCGCGGCTGCCGTGAGAAACTAATAAATAGGTCGATGCTCGCAATTTCAATATGGATTTGATGTTAATGTTCGATCGGGATTTCAAATAATTGTAACACCGTAGGGCGCGTGACTTAAAAATTACTCAACATAAAAGTTTGATATCGTAGGGTGCGCGGCTTGAAAATTACTCAACACTGCGCTTAAATCTTCTAAGCCGCACACCTTACAAAAAAAGGTGCGCGGCTTAAAAATTACTTAACACTGGGCTTAAATCTTCACTCGCCACCCAGGTTACACAACTCTCTAATTAACCTTTAGGAGCGGGATCGGCAATGTATTGGAAAGTAGGTTCCGAGTTCCAAGGGCCGCGTTCATCCTTGCCATTTGTGGACAAGTTAAAGTAGAGATCCACAGTGGAATCTGGCGGAATATTGCCGAACAGCGGATCGGTGAGTTTACCCAACGCTTCGAGAGCTTTCATGAACATTTCAGTGTGAGAAATTTCGCGAGTCAGCAGAAAGTGCAGCGTCTTTTTCGTTCCCATATCCGGTGCTAGTTTAATCAACTCTTCGTAGGTTTGGCGAGCTCCTGCTTCCGCACCGATATTAGCGCGTAAATCGCGCACTACATCGCCACCTTCGTTGACATAAGCACCCGTCCAAGCTTGACCTTGGCTATCCAGCAAGTGCGGACCTACACCGCGCACCGCAAACAAAGTGCTTTTATAAGCTTCTGTTTGGTCAACGTTTTTGGTGTGCATTTCGATGAGTTTGCCCACCATTTCTAAGTGGCTGAATTCTTCTATTGCAATATCTTGGAGCATATCCTTAATCCCTGCATCTTCACAGTGAAAGGACTGCACCCAGTATTGCAGAGCTGCTGTGAGTTCTCCGGTTGCTCCGCCAAATTGTTCTAGCAGCAATTGGGCAAAACGGGGGTTGGCTTCGTCTACTGTCACCGCAGCCATTAATTGTTTTTTGTGAAAAAACATGGATCGATACCTCTTTTAATTCTGTTGTTACAGTCTCTGGATTGCAGACTTGTAGCTGTGTTCACCTTCAGCATCCATTGTGCGACAAGCGATCGCACCGAACCTCGGTCGCTAGTTACATCTAACGAGACAAATTTCTCTGCTTTCAGGTAGAGTTTAAATATGAAATTTTACTTAGTGAGTCGGTAGACCAAATTACAATTTAGAAGCTGCATTATTGTCGCACTCGGTTAATTTTGCTGACAGGGCATCGAGATGCCGCAGCCACTGAATGCCGCCAACCCAACTGCGAGAGGGGAGGTGTCCGATTGGTGCTTGCTGACTAAATTTAATCTGCCTTAAAGTAGTAGCAGAATTGTAGGTTTGCCAGTTGACCCGATCGCAAAATCTGATATAGTCTCCCTTAACGCTTTCATAAATCTGCTTTTGGACGCTGAAGCCAAACCGACCTTGACTGTATCGCAACCAAAGGCGATCGAGTGTTTGCAAATCTTCGCAGGGGAGCTGGTAAATTTGGCTAATTTCTAGGGCGTCGGTACAGTAGAGGGGTTTGACAAAAGTGGGCGAGCATGATAGGTAAATTGAGGAGCTTGTTAAATCC
>NZ_JAUBTQ010000004.1:0-225452 GCF_036702515.1 Microcoleus sp. BROC3 | reverse complement strand
TGGGATTTTAAAATCCCAAAAGCCTTTCGACCCCAATTATTTGACTGCTACCCCTTGACAGGTCAAGACAGTATCTACGCGCAAATTATACAATTCCCAATGCCCAATTACCCATTCCCAATTTTATACTCCATGTGCTCTGCTGTTTGTTCAGCTTGTGCTGTACCCAAAAGTTTGCCGACAACGTGCAAAGACATATCAATTCCCGCAGCAATTCCCCCAGAGGTGATGATTTTGCCGTTATCTACAAATCGCTGATTTTCGATAATAGTTGTGTTGGGCGCTAATTCTCTCAGTAACTCCAATGCCCGATGGTGGGTAGTTGCTGCCAAACCTTCCAACAAGCCAGCTTTTGCCAAAAGCAGCGAACCCGTACAGACAGAAAGCACTAATTCTGCTGTTGGCGCACAATCTTGTATCCAATTAATAACTGCTGAATTCTCGATTAACTTTCTCGTACCTTGTCCTCCCGGTACAATTAAAATATCCGGTGGCGGACAATCGAAAATGGTGCAGTCGGGATTTATGCTCAAACCGTTGCGGGCGCTGACAGCAGCGGGATGTTCGGCTACGGTAGAGACTGCAAAAGGTCGCTCGCCCTTACTTAATTCTGATGTCACCGAAAACACTTCAAAAGGGCCTGCAAAGTCCAGTACCTCGACATCATCGAACATTAAAATAGCTACGTTCCTAGTTGCCATAAGACCTACTTCTGATAGAGGCAAAAAATCTCGGCGATTTGTTATCGTAGAACTGGTATAATTTAAATTATTAAAGCTATGCCGAAAAATATTCGCCATCGCGCCATAAAAATCTGTCTTTTGTATCTGGCTTGCGCCTTAGCAATTGCTGTTGCGCCAATTTTTACGCCCGCTCAATCCACAAGTCAATTAGAATTTCGCATTACTCAATTAGAAAGTCAAATTTCTGAACTCAGAGGACAAATCTACAGTTTGCAGAATCAAGGTTCTAGAGTTAACCGGCCTCAGTCTCCTAACCTTCCGGGTTCTGGTAGGACAAATCCTAGAGTGCGGTCGGGAGACCCGATGTTTGACAATTTAGCAACTTTGGCAATTGAAACGAAGCAAGATGTTATCAAAATTCAAGAGCGGTTGTCAAAGCTAGAAGCGTCGAGAAATCGTTAGAGGAGTCATTAGTTAGAAGGAAGAAGGAAGAGGGAAGAAGTCAGTAGTCATTAGTTAGAAGGATGAAGTCATATTCTCGCCAACTCAAAACTCAAAACTCTCCCTCTCTCCCTCTCTCGGACGTTGAGGTCGAGAGCAGCAGGGTCTGCTAAAAATCAACTTGCAGAACTATTCAATGATATGGAAATAATAGGCTGCAACCAAAAAATTGATCGCTAACAGCAACAGAAACCAGGCTGCGCGAAAGGTGTAAGGGAATTTGCCCGTTTTCATCACGGAGTCGGATTTTAATTGGTTCTTCGCTATCTCTGCCATAGGTAAAGCTCCTAATTCATAATGTCACTCTATTTACAAATAGCAGAGAGCGTCGCACTTATGCACAATCCTCTAGAGTTATTTTTTGTAACAAGGAGTTTATACCGAGTTGAATTCAGATTAGTTTCAATCGCTCTCTCCGGCGTGGTAGGAACTGCGGACGAGAGGCCCCGATCGCACGTGCTCAAACCCCATCTCCCGGGCGATCGACCCAAAACGGTCAAATTCGGCCGGCGTCCAGTATTTGCGCACTGGGAGGTGATCTAGAGACGGTCTCATGTATTGACCGAGGGTGAGCCGATCGCACTTGGCATCCCGCAAATCGGTCATCGCTTCGACTATCTCGGCTTCGGTTTCCCCGTGCCCCAACATCAAACCGGATTTGGTGGGAATATTTGGGTCATATTGCTTCACAATACGCAGAACGTCGATCGAGCGATCGTACTTCGCCCCCCTCCGCACCGGCCCTTGCAACCGACGCACCGTCTCAATATTGTGGTTGTAACAAGCCGGTTTAGCCTCCACCACCGTGCGAATCCGCTGTCGCTGCAACTCATCGATGCCGGCATTCTCCCCGTCGGGGGCGGGCACGGGAAGGGCGGGCACGGAGGCACCGCCCCTACCCGTTCCCCCCCAAAAATCCGGCGTCAGTACCTCCACTTCAGTATCCGGGTTCAGAATGCGGATTTGGGCGATCGTCCTGGCAAACCAACCCGCACCCCCATCCGGCAAATCATCCCTCGCCACCGAAGTGAGCACGGCATAGCGCAAACCCAACAACTTCACAGCCTCGGCCACCTTTTGCGGTTCCTCCGGGTCGAGGGGCATCGGAGAATGACCTTTATCTACTTGACAAAAAGCACAAGCGCGGGTGCAAGTCGGCCCCATCAACAAAAAAGTCGCCGTTTTTTGCGCGTAGCACTCGCCCCGGTTGGGACATCTCCCCTCCTCGCAAATCGTGTGAATTTGCCGCTGTTTGATAATTTTTTGCACTTGCGAAAGTTCGCTAGCTTTGCCAACGGGCCTGCGCAACCACTCCGGCATCGCCTCGATTTCACCCCGCATTTGGGCGGCAACTGCTTTGACAGTAGGAGTTTTAGGAGTTTGGGGCGACATAAAATTAAGTGGCGATTGAGTTAATTCCTTCGATCGTATCCGAAATCAAAGTCCCTGAACTTGTAGCAGTCTCACCCTAAACCAGAATCGCGCCCAGGTGCAACAAAACTACACTCGCCCAGAATTATGGGTAGAATTCTGTTAGGGATATACTGAAGGTTGCAAATCATCACTCATTCATTACTGAAGGAGTCAGTCGTGGCTGGTCAAAAAATCTTGGTAATCGATGACAGTAAAGTCATCCGCGTCCGAGTCCGAGAGATGTTGCCTCAGGGTAACTTTGAAGTTTTAGAAGCAAAAGACGGCGAAGAGGGACTCAAACTGATCCGTCAAGCCCGTCCCAATCTAATTATGTTAGATTTCCTACTGCCGAAAGTCAGCGGTTGGGAAGTTTATCAAAAAGTGCAAGCCCATCCGGAGCTTTCTAAGATACCTTTAGTGATCATGTCGGGCCGCGAAGAAGAGGTGATGGAGAAAATTCCGAAACCCTTCGAGAAGCATTTTTTTGCATTCATCGCCAAACCTTTTGAGAAGAAGCAGCTAACCGAGGCAATCAAATCGGCGATGGTACTGGCCAAAAAGAAACCAGTGCCGGAAGCCCCAGCCGCCGCCGCTGCACCCACTTCTGGAGCGGGCGCCGCCGAAATTCAGGCGATGACTGTGAAAATGGCGAAAATGCAAGCGGAAATTGATGCACTCAAAAAACAAATGACTCAGGTGATTACGATCATCAAGCAAAAATTGAAATAATTCTGCTGTTTTTTGAAGGCACTTATGTAGAAGGAAACTTCCACACCGTAAAACTTTGTCTTGAGTCTCAAGGGCTGCGATTTTATCCGCATTTTTTTGCCAAATTGTTTGAGCGAGTGCGATCGCCAATAGCCTGCAACTGGTTTCTCAAAATCCCAGTCAGAAAATCAATTAAAAGTTAAAAATCAAACAAGGGAGGAAATTAATTATTAATTTATATTAGGATTTTTAATTCCCGCTCGTTCCACGCTCAATAATCAACTCCTCAGTCTCATTTTTTTGGTTAATGACTAACGACTATTCCGATTTTTTGCCTCAACTGCGTGCCTCAACTGAGCAATTATTGAAAAGATTAGACTGCTTCCATCGAGCGCAGGTATTAGCGATCGGAGATTTGACCTTGGACGAGTTTCTTACCGGACAAGTAGAGCGAATTTCCCGCGAAGCACCTGTGTTGATTTTGCGCTACGAAAATACTCAGCAAGTACCCGGAGGTGGCGCAAATGCTGTCTATAATTTAGCCAAACTGGGAGGCAAAGTAAAAGTTGCTGGTTTGGTAGGAAAAGACGACCAGGGAAAGGCTTTGTGCGGTATTTTTGAGGCGGCGGGAATTGATACGGGTGGGATTTTAATCGATTCGCAGCGTCCAACTGTCACCAAAACTCGAATTTCCGGGCACGCGCGGCAGTCAGTGACTCAGCAAATTGTCCGAGTCGATCGCAAATCGGACGAGTTGCCGGATTTAGATTTGCAGTTGCAATTGGCAGACTACATCCGGCAGCAAATACCGACAGTAGATGCCGTGGTTTGTTCCGACTACGGCGACGGAGTTTTGACTCGTTTGGCGATCGACTCGGCAGTGGTTCCCGGCAAAACAATTGTAGACGCTCAAACAAATTTGCAGCGATATTCTGGAGCAATGTTATTTACTCCGAACTTGCCCGAAGCCGAGCAAGCAGTCGGATATGCTATCAAAAACCCTCAAACTTTAATGCAAGCAGGACGCGATTTGTTGAACTTAACTCAAGCTCAAAAAATCCTGATAACTCGCGGCGAAGAAGGGATGACTTTGTTTGAAAGGGCGAACGGCGAAGAAATTAAAAATTCACCTTCTCCAACATCGACTTGTGAAAAAGGGGAATTTGCCATTCAAAGTTGGGACATTCCCCCTTTTAACAAGACTGATGTATTCGACGTAACCGGTGCTGGAGATACAGTCGTAGCAGCAATGACTTTAGCTTTGTGCGTCGGTGCATCTGGTTGGGAAGCGGCAGTTTTGGGCAATTTGGCCGCTAGTATTGTCGTGCGTCAATTCGGTACGGCGACAACAACAGTAGAGGAGATGAAAGAAGCTTTGCGATCGCTGATGAATCTGGAGTAAAGCCAAAATAGAAACCTGCTGGCGATCGATCGAGATTGAGTTAATCTAGTTGATATAAATAAATTAGTTTAAAACTTATGGCTGAGACTTCAGGCTATTACGTTCGCGCTGCGAAACTTGCAGAAGTCGAGACAAAGGGCAGCTTGTTAGTGAATTTGGAAAAACACACGATCGCCCTTTTTTACTCAAACGATCGGGTATACGCGATCGACAACCGCTGTCCCCACATGGGTTTTCCCCTCAACGGCAGCACTTGCAAAGATGGCATAGTCACCTGTCCTTGGCACTACGCCCGCTTTGATGTCGCCAGCGGCGGTACTTTTGACTCTTGGGCCGACGACGTGCGATCGTTCCCAGCGGAAATTCGCGACGGGGAAGTTTGGGTAAATTTAGCACAACAGCTTGACCCTTACGCCCACCAGCGCCAGCGACTTCAAGATGGGTTAGAACAAGGAATTTCCCTAGTCATCGCCAAGTCAGTGATTGCCTTGCTAGATATGGGGGCAACTGCCAGCGAACCTTTCCAAATCGGATTAGAATTTGGCACCCGCTACAACAAATCGGGATGGGATACGGGTTTATCGATCCACACCTGCTTGATGAATATCCTGCCTTATCTAGATCCAGAAGACCGACCCCCCGCCCTCTATCAGGGACTTTCGGCAGTGGCCCGCGATAGTGCAGGCGCACCTCCTCACTTTGCGGTTCACCCCTTGCCTAATGCTGAGGTTGATGCAGGGACACTCAAAAGCTGGTTCCGGCAATTTATTGAAATCAGAGACAGCGAAGCGGCGGAACGATGTTTGTTGACAGCAGTACGCGCGCCTCTGGAACGAGAACAAATTGCTGATATGCTGTTTGCGGCCGCTACTGACCACCGCTACATTGATGTCGGTCACAGCCTCGACTTTATTAACAAGGCGTTAGAAGCCCTGGATGCAGTGAATTGGGAAGGGGCAGAAACTGTTTTCGCGAGTTTGGTGGCTGGTTTGGCGAATGCGGCGCGCATGGAAGAGTCGAGTTCTTGGCGCTACCCTGTGGATGTGGTGGCAATTTTAGAGTCAGCGATGGCGCAGTTGCCGGCAGCTTTAGAAATGGGCCGATCGCACCGGGGCAATTGGTTGGGGAGAGAACAGTTAATTCCGATGTTGTTGGGCGAAGATGTATTGGCGATCGTCGATGCACTTTTAACTGCCTTGAAAGAAGGTTGTAGCGAAGCAGAATTAGCAAGTGCAGTCACTTATGCTGCTGCCCTCCGCGTCGCCCGGTTTAATACGAATAACGACCACAGCGACTGGAATTCAGCGCACCATCCCTTTACCTTTGCGAATGCGGTGCATCAAGGATTGCGGCGATCGCCTTCAATAGAGTTGCTGCGGGGAGTTTTCGATGCAGCGATCGGCGTATATCTTAACCGTTTCTTAAATGTACCGCCTGCGCGACTGCCAGAACCAACAGATGTAGTTGAGAATCCAGAGGAATTACTAAAACAACTGCCAGACTTGTTGGACAGACAGCAACAGGTGAATCAAGTCGGTAAATTAGTTGCAAAATACTTATATAGCGGTGGCAAATCGGAACGGTTGATGGCAGTTTTAGGAAAACTGATGCTGCGGGAAAACCGGGATTTCCACGTTATTCAGCAGGTAGAAGCAGCATTTCGCCAGTATGCTTTATTAGAGAATGCGGGCGATCGCATTGTGGTATTAGTGGCGGCGGCAAGGTATTTAGCCGCCCATGCCCCGACAGTGCGATCGCAAGCACAAACTTATCAAATGGCAGATGGATTGCACCGGGGCGATCGCTTATTTGAGGATTCACCGGAAGTATAGCTTCTGGTCATAACTCACATCTTGCACCAATATCAATAATCCTTTTTTGGGCGGGCTTTCCGGCCCGGCCCACCCCACAAGAAAACTCATTCTTCGCTTCACAGGCATCTTGCCTGTTCTGGAGAATGCTGAAAGATGTGAGTCATAAGGCACTTCTTCGGTAAATAATTGCCCCGATCATTTCTTGGAAATTATCCCCTTGTCATCAATTTTCAAACCGCTATTGGGAAAATCGCTCTTTGTCAAACGGTCAATCAACCCCACAGTCCTAAATTTGTTATCAACAGCCGGAACACCTCGCCCGTCAAGTTGGATGGGAATAATCTTACCAGAAACAAAATCCCCTTGCGGAGTCATTTTCACCTCCAAAATTAGAGATTTACCGAGCGATCCTGCTGTGGACAAAGTGCGATAACCCAAAAAATTGCCCAGCGAATAAGCAACCAATTTCCCTTTATAAAGTTCCATCGCTCGGGGAACGTGCGGGCCGTGTCCCAAAATCAAATCTGCTCCCGCATCAATCATCGTCCGCGAAAACAAAACCATATTTCCCCGGTTTTCTCCGTAAAAAATTTCAGTTTTATTTCTCACATTGATAGCTCCCGTTCCTTCAGCTCCAGCATGAACTGATATCACTACAATATCAGCGTTTTGCTTGGCTCTTTTGACAACTTCGGCTCCCGCTTTCAGTTCCAGCAAGGAATTGTGAACGTCGCCGTAGTTGCTGAAACCGATAAAGGCAAAATTCACGCCCTTGACATTTTGATAAACAATTTGATCTCTTTTACCAACAGCCTTCATGCCGTTGCTGTCGATGTTTTTAATCGTGTCCTTAAATCCCTGCTCGTTAAAATCGTAAGAGTGATTGTTGGCAATACTCAAAATATCAAAACCAACATCTTTGAAAATTTTGGCATAACTCGGAGGCGTCCGAAAGGCAAACAGCATTCGTCCGCCGCCTGCTTTGGAACTGTAAGGATAATCGGTCATCGTGCTTTCAAAATTGCCAAACAGAATATCAGCTCCTTTGAGGTACGGTTTTACCGACTCTAATAAAAGCTCTTTTTTTGGCGGCAGTTTGTTGTACGGATAATTTGTGCCGGGGATCATGTCGCCAACTGCTTTGATGCTGACAGTTGCGGGCACAGTGGCAGGTTTTTTTGCAGCCTGGGAGGGCGATTTGGGAGCTGCCAGGGGTTGGGCTGCCGGTGCAGGTGCGGGTGTCGAGATCGCTTTTTGTACCGCAGGGTTTGACGTTAGAGCGTTAATAGTAGCGGTGCTTGAGGATTTGTAAAGTTGAGAAGCCAGAACCAAGCCGGATATCGGTACGATAATTAGACTCAGAACACCGACTGACAGCCCAGATTTCTTAGTTTTAGTGCCTGCTAACTCGGGCTGCCGTGATGGCTTTTGCTGCCTTTGGTTTTGAGGTTTTGGAGTTGGGATTTTAGGGGGTTGGGGCGGAGATTTTTCTGGTGTTTGAGGGGGCGCAGTTGTGACATTTTGAGTTTTTTCTAGCTTGGGCAAAGTCACAGGAATTGGAGCAGCGGGTAGACTCGCGGCTACTGCTGCACTCACGGCTACTGGTGCACTCACGGGTGCGGGAGTCAAGCGTTTTTTTAATTCTACCGTCTGAGTCCAAGCGGGCAATTGCTGGCCGCCCCGCCGCCCGTAAACTGTTACGGAGTAAACGTTATTTGGTTGCAGCCGCTGCAATCCTTTGACTGCGACTCGGAGACAGGCTTCTTCTGCGGGCAATTGTTCTGCTTCTAGCAGCAGGTGCAGGGTGTCATTTTCCAGGCTGGCTTTAGCCGTGACGCCGAAGCTTTGGAGTGCTTGGCCGATCAGAAATGCGATCGCCCTGGCATCGCCTTCTTTTGCTAAATTTAAAATATCTTGTTGGCTCACAAATGCCTCTACTCTCTCACACTAGAAATTTAGCTCGATCTTATATCAAATTTGGCGGCACAGGATTAAATACCGATTGATTTAACTTAAGTAAGTGGGTACAAATAAACAGAAGGTTGGCAAAGGGGGCGTGCGTGAAAGGTTCTACTGGCTGTCACTATAGCTTCTAACTAAATTCGACCCTACTTTTACAAGATAGTAGAATTTTTGGCGCTTGCTTGCTGAATACAATATTTCCTAACGGTTATGTTAGTCGATCGCGCAAACACTTCTATCCGGCATAATTGCCCCCCTTGCAATTAACATCGGTCAAATCAGCGCTCTGTTTCTTAGTACCAGGGAAAATCACGACCCCTGAAATTAATCTGATTGAGAGTCTCGCGCCCAGATTAAGACAAAAACGATCGCCGGCTCGGAAGCTTGTTCAACTCTCGATCGTGCCACGCTATCAGTGACAGGACTGACGCGTCGAGACCCAGAAACCGGGGTTTTTACCGAATCTGCCGTTTACAGCCCTTCTTTTCGTAAAAAAACCCGGTTTCTAAACAATTGTGCGTAAGTCCTAAGTGAGAAATCGACGGCGAGCAACAATCGCCTGCCCGCACCCCGGAGGCCCCGCCAAGCCGTTTCGCTCGCGGCGCTGCGCCTGCACTGCACGTAGCTGAGGCTGCGTTTGCTGAGGTGAGCAGCAATCAACTTTGTGGATGCCGTTGCTTTACCCGCGGCCACCGATGTAGTTCGTTTCAAACTAATTATTTAAAGAAGTTGCACGTCAATGACACAATTGTGCTTATGATATCCGCCTCGCTGTCACCTCAAACCAGGATTTTTTGCGAGTCTGGTGCTATTTGTGAATTAGTTGGGCGCATAGCAGCTAGGATCGAGCTAACTCAAGGTTACACTAAAGCTCGTCATGCGGCGTTGCCTCTCAAAACCCCGATTGAGTCTTATGGCGCACTACCGCTCCACTCTATGTTTGTTCACTTGCATTGCCTGTCTGGGCGCTGCCTTCAGTCCAAGTGCGGATGGAAGGCAACAGGCTCTCAATGCCTCCTATCGGGCTGTTTCCCAAGAAATTGCTCAGGCGAACTCTTTCCCGGACGACCGCCAGGACTCCAATCCTCAAAAACCCTCTCCAGCGCCAGATAAAAGCAAATCTCAGCCGTCCAAAACCCCAAAATCCAATTCCAAAATCCCGAAATCAATCTCTAATATAATCGTCATTTTGTCTCGCCAGCGGGGGTTTTTAATATTGGGTTTAGCAGCAGTTGTCATCACGGCAGCGGCAGTATTTATCATGCTCAAATTAGTTAGCAGCGGCGAGTCACATCATTCTAAACGAAGACGGGGAAGAGCCGATCGCCAGAACCAAAGAAACTCTCGATTCACCAATCCAAATTCTCATACAAACTTGCAGAAAATAGGACAGCAAAACGCTTCTTTTGGGAGACAAAAACCACAACCAGCATTGCCCTACCCTCTTGATTTCCCACAGGGCTACAATCTCGACACTAGCGATCGACCTTTACCGTCGAGCCGGGAATCGGGGGAACCAGAATCCGATGATGCAGGAGTCGAGGGCGATCGAATTAATTCCGACACAGTGCCCTTGGAAACTAACAGCAACGGCTACAGTGACACAGGTTTCAACGTTCCCGAAACAACTAATCGAGCCGATTCGCTAGCGAGTCGGAAGAAAGATATTTCCCTTCCCGAAACTGATGGTAGACCTAAAGTTGATATTATTGAAGCACTGATTGAAGATTTGCAGCACTTAAATCCGGTAAAGAGGCGCAAAGCAATTTGGGAACTCGGCCAGCAGGGAGATTCCAGAGCAGTTGAACCGTTGCTCGATTTGCTACCCAATTCCGACTCGAAGCAGTACAGTTTAATTTTGGCAAGTCTCTCGGAAATTGGCATTCGCACGCTCAAACCCATGAATAATGCCTGGTCAATTTCGCTGCAAAATGAAAACCCCGAAGTGCGGAAAAATGCGATTCGCGATTTGACGCGAATTTACGAATTGGTGAATCAGATCAGTCACTTGTTGCACCGTGCTACGGACGATCCAGATCCAGAAGTTCAGGAAACTGCTCGCTGGGCAATCAATCAGTTGAACCGCATCCGTCCGCGTTCAGGGAGGGATTGATAAGTCGAGCGATTTTCAAGTAATTAGATTGTAAATTTTAGATTTTAGCTGGGACAATTTATAATTTAGATTGTGTTAGAATTAGTAACTGCTGACTAATGACTAATCACTAATGACTGCTGACTCTTTGAAAATATTGTTCCTGTCAACTTCTGTCGGTCAACTCGGTTCGGGGTTGGGTGGCGGAGTCGAACTTACAGTCCTCAACATCGCTAAAGAATTGCACCGCCGAGGTCATAAAATAGCAGTGGTAGCACCAGTAGGTTCAGTCTTAGAATCAATTCCAGTAATCGAAATAACAGGCGATTTGCAAGTAACTGCCCAAACACAAGATTACAATGCTGCTATTGTGATGCCCGCCGATGCTGTGCTGGCGAATATGTGGGAATACGCTCGCAAAGTTCAGGATGAATGGGATGTGATTGTTAACTTTGCCTACGATTGGCTGCCGTTTTATTTGACGCCATTTTTTAGGACTCCGATCGCCCATTTTATCAGTATGGGATCGCTTTCGCGATCGCTCGATCGCATCGCCGGACAAATAGCAGTAGAGTTTCCCGGTACGATCGGAGTTTACACCCTTTCCCAAGCCGAAACCTTTGCCTTTGCCGACAAATGTCAGTTGTTGGGAAGCGGCATCGATTTATCGCTGTACGAATTTGGCAGCCAACCGGAACCCAAATTAGCTTGGCTGGGCCGCATCGCCCCGGAAAAAGGCTTAGAAGATGCAGTGGCAGCAGCGAAAATTACAGGCATTCCCCTCAAAATTATGGGCAAAATGCAAGATGAGGATTATTGGCAAAAAATTTGTGCAGATTACCCGGATGCTCCGGTAGAATATTTAGGCTTTTTGACAACAACCCAAATGCAAGAGCAAGTCCGGCAGTGCCGAGCATTGTTGATGACGCCGCGTTGGGTGGAAGCTTTCGGAAATGTCGCGATCGAGGCTTTAGCCTGCGGTGTACCTGTGATTGCTTACGAGCGCGGGGGGCCGGCCGAAATTGTTCGAGACGGACTGACGGGCTTTTTAGTGGAGCCTGACAGTGTAAATGGCTTGGTAGATGCGATCGCCCGCTTAGACCAAATTGACCGCAGCGCTTGCCGGCGACAAGCAGAGGTAGAATACTCTTTGGGAGCTTTGGGCGATCGTTTTGAACACTGGTTCAAATCTATTCTAAAATTGAGTTAAATAAACTCTTAATCGACCACAAAAAAAGAAAACAGAAAAAACTATGGCAACCGAACGTTTAGTGCTTTTATCCAGTAGAGAAATAGAAAAAATGCGCCAAGCCGGTCGCTTAGCTGCCGAACTTCTGCTGCATCTAGAACCGATGGTAAAACCCGGTGTCAGCACTCTCGAAATTAACGACGAAGCCGAACGCTGGACTTTGGCACACGGAGCAAAAAGTGCTCCGCTAGGCTATAAAGGATTTCCTAAATCTCTGTGTGCAAGCGTCAATGAAGTTGTCTGTCACGGCATCCCCAATGCTAAACAAATTCTTAAAGAAGGTGACATTATTAATATTGATGTAACGCCTTTAGTAGATGGTTATCACGGCGATACTTCCAAAACTTTTTTTGTCGGGAAACCTTCGCCTGTCGCTAAAAAGTTAGTGGAAGTAACTGAGGAATGTCTCAGAAGAGGAATTGCTGAAGTTAAACCGGGTGCTCGTACCGGGGACATCGGTGCAGCGATTCAAGAATATGCTGAAGCACAGGGTTTTTCGGTAGTGAGAAATTTTGCCGGGCACGGGGTTCACCGAGTCTTTCACACTGAACCGGAAATTCTGCACTACGGCAAGCGGGGCACGGGAAAGAAGCTCAGACAAGGCATGGTTTTCACGATCGAGCCGATGATTAATGAGGGTACTTGGGAAGTGGAAATTCTCGCCGATGGTTGGACTGCGATCACGCAGGATGGAAAGCTTTCGGCTCAATTCGAGCACACTCTGGCTGTTACTGATTCTGGGGTGGAAATTCTAACTTTGCCTTAGCAATTATTAACACACAATCTGAAAAACTCACTCCTAAATCAATAATTAACCATATCCCGTAGGGGCGGGTTTTACAGACAATTTCTGACTGAAACAGACAATATCGCAAACCCGCCCCCACCCACCCATAAATATAAACCTACATTTTCGGATTCGATGCAAATTTCAGGTTCAATGTGGGTTATCGGTTGTGGCGGGGCGGGTTTATATAGATTGTTGATAATCGTTAGATATTGTCGGTGAAACCCGCCCCTACGGAATTACGATCGATTAACCAAACACGATCTAACTAATAACTAATAATTAATAACTAATAACTAATGACTGACATAAAGTTTCTGCAACCAGGAGATTTGCTCAAAGTAATTGCCCCTAGTGGCACTTTGCGAGAATCAACCAACTTTGAAAAGGGTGTAGAAATTTGGAAATCCCGCGGCTATCGAATTGAATTAACACCGGGTTTTGACGATCGCTGCGGCTATTTGGCAGGTTCCGACGAAAACCGCGTCCGGCAGCTAGCAGATGCCCTCAATGACCCGGATTGTCGCGGTATTCTCTGTGTTCGAGGCGGTTTCGGCAGCACTCGACTTTTGGAAAAAGGAAAAGTGGGAGATTGGGCAAATTCCCAATTCCCAACTCCCAATTCCCATTCGCCGAAATGGTTAATCGGCTTTTCGGACATCACTGCTTTGCTGTGGAATCACGATAAA
Organism: Microcoleus sp. BROC3; assembly: GCF_036702515.1. NCBI lineage: Bacteria > Bacillati > Cyanobacteriota > Cyanophyceae > Oscillatoriales > Microcoleaceae > Microcoleus > Microcoleus sp. BROC3. The sequence continues at coordinate 212,152 of NZ_JAUBTQ010000004.1, read as the reverse complement.
TTGGGTGTTTGGGGGGTTCACGGGCCGATGCTGACAACTTTGGCGGATGAACCGAATTGGTCTGTCGATCGACTTTTTGACTGCATCGAAGGTCGTCCCTTACAATCTTTGCAAGGTAAAGGATGGGGCAGCGGACAAGCTACCGGGAGGCTGTTTCCGGCGAATCTGACGGTGGCTTCTCATTTGCTCGGAACCCCGTATCAACCGGATTTGACCGGGGTTATTCTCGCATTTGAGGATGTTTCTGAGGCTCCTTACAGGGTCGATCGAATGCTGACTTTGTGGCGGATGGCGGGGGCTTTCGCAGGCGTGCGGGGCATTGCTTTGGGGCGCTTCAGCCGCTGCGAGATTGACCCGAGTATTCCTAGTTTTAGCATTGAAGAAGTTTTGCGCGATCGGCTGGGGGACTTGAATATTCCCATTGTCTCGGATTTGCCCTTCGGGCACGAGGGCGTCAACGCTGCTTTACCTATGGGAGTTACGGCTTGTCTCGACGCCGAATCGGGATTGCTGATTTGGGGCGATAAATCGCAACTTTAGATTAGGGATCAACGTCTGTAACTTTAGCTTGAGATTTTGCACCCGCTAAAGAGTCTGGTGGGGTGAGGTTGACACGGTTGGCAGAAATTACATTTAAAATGGATTGTGTATGCAAATGTCGGCACCAAAAAAGCAAAAAGATTTTAAAATTTTCGAGAGGTTGATATGAAAGCACACAACTTGTTAAACAGTATTGCTGCCGCATTCCTAGTTACAGGATTGGCACTTACGGGCATTTCCTCTAGTGCTGTTGGCGAACAGATACGGAATAACGATCGCATAGATGGAGTAATTCGCCGCACTTCGCCGATTTACCGTTTCCGAAATATGTGGACACCGGGATCTCCGACGGAAGAATTGCGGGGTCAAGAATACACTTTCAGTGCTCGGGAAGGCGATAACATTGAAGTGTTTTTAGACACCGATAGAAGTCGCGGTTTTACTCCCGTTATGGTGCTGTTTTACGGGAACAACAAACAAGTCGCTTTTACGCAAGACCGTTCTTTTAATTATCAAATTCCCCGTACTGGTGATTACAAGCTTTTAGTATTAGCAAAAGATGCTGCCAGAGGCGGTAGCTACACGCTGGAAGTTGCGGGAATCGATGGGGGCGACAGACGATCTCGCAATTCGCGGGACGATTGGTACACCGGGCGAGATAACGGGCGAGATAACGGTCGATATGACAGAGCACAGCTTTTGCAAGATGATTTTGGCTTGCGATCGATCAACTGTAGCGAGAGACGTTCTATGGTGAGAGTAAGGTTTGACGATGGTAATCAAGATTCAACTTACTGCGCTGTCCCGAATAGAAACTTTCCGGCGGGAGATTATTATTACAATTCGCGGACTAGAGATTTAGACTCGGCTAGGCTGGATGATAATAGGAGGTTCGATGAGGGCCGAGATCAATGTCGGGTAGTGGTAGGCGGAGTGTGCGTAACGAGGTAAGTAGGTCAAACTGTAGCGCGGGATCGGAAGCCGGGTTTCTACGAAGAAACCCGGTTTCTTTGCGTCTACACAAGATTTATACCAGTCCTTTATATACAGTCGATCTCTGACCGAAAGCATCCAGGATACAAGCCCCCCGGATTCATCCCTGGAGAAATAAAAAACCTGTATCCGATAAAGGATCCCCCGAATTTATCCGTGAGGTCAATGCTTCAATCTAAAATCTAAAATCTAAAATCTAAAATCGATTGACCCTCGCCTCACTTTCTTTGGCCATGACAAAATACACATTTGTACACACAAGATTTTGTCGAAAAGGACGATCGCACAGTGGTAAGCTACCAAAGGCATTGAAATATCTAAGGTAGAGAAAAGTTAAAATGTCGGCATTAAATGAAGTTCCCTTGTTGTTGCGGGCAGCCCGCGGCGAAACCCTAGACCGCCCGCCCGTGTGGATGATGCGCCAAGCCGGCCGCTACATGAAGGCTTATCGAGATTTGCGAGAAAAGTATCCCTCGTTTCGCGAACGTTCCGAAATTCCCGAAGTTGCCATCGAAGTTTCCCTTCAGCCGTGGCGCGCGTTTCAACCCGACGGCGTAATTCTGTTTTCCGATATTGTCACCCCCATGCCCGGTTTGGGCATCGACATGGACATCGCCGAAGGTAAAGGGCCGATTATCCACGCACCCATCCGCACTCAGCAGCAAATCGACAACCTGCAACCGCTGAACCCGGAAGAAAGCTTGCCGTTTATTAAAACAATCCTGAAATCCCTGCGCGAGGAAGTCGGCAACAAATCCACCGTGCTCGGTTTTGTGGGCGCGCCGTGGACTCTGGCGGCCTATGCCGTTGAGGGCAAAGGTTCTAAGGATTATGCGATCATCAAAAACATGGCATTTTCCGATCCAACTTTACTGCATCAGTTGCTGTCGAAATTCGCCGATGCGATCGCCGTTTACGTGCGCTATCAAATCGACTGCGGCGCGCAAGTAGTGCAAATGTTCGACTCCTGGGCCGGCCAACTCTCCCCGCAGGACTACGACACCTTCGCTCTACCTTACCAGAAACAAGTATTCGAGCAAGTCAAAAAAACCCATCCCGACACACCGCTAATTCTGTTAGTCACTGGAAGTGCCGGCCTCCTCGAACGCATGACAACATCCGGCGCGGATATCATCAGCGTCGATTGGACAGTTGATATGGCCGACGCGCGCAAGCGTTTGGGCCCCAACATGAACGTTCAGGGAAATCTCGATCCGGGCGTGTTGTTTGGTTCTCAACCGTTTATTCGCGATCGAATTCTTGATACAATTCGCAAAGCCGGTCATCGCGGACACATCCTCAATTTGGGACACGGCGTATTACCGGGAACTCCCGAAGATAACGTGCGTTTCTTCTTTGAAACCGCAAAACAAGCCGACAAATTGCTTGCAGTTGCTGCTTGAAATTGATTGCGAACTGGTTCCCAGGCTCTGCCTGGTTAACCCATATCCAGAGGCTCTGCCTCGCGTAAAATGGAGGCAGAGCCTCCGGATCTGCGTTACCAGGTCAGAGCCTGGTAACGAGTAACAACCCCTGACAAATCTCGCTTTAACTGGTTCCCAGGCTCTGCCTGGTGAACCCATATCCAGAGGCTCTGCCTCGCGTAAAATGGAGGCAGAGCCTCCGGATCTGCGTTACCAGGTCAGAGCCTGGTAACGAGTAACAACCCCTGACAAATCTCGCTTATAACCGAGTAGAGTTCCCCCTAAATCCCCCTTAAGAAGGGGGACTTAGACAATAATCTTGTCCCCCCCTTAAGAAGGGGGGCGAGGGGGGATCTTAGCCTCAGCATCAAGTCAAAAAACCCTCTTCCCCTGCGGCAAAATGAACTCCAAAAAAATTTTTGTGACGGGTGCAAGTGGCTGTATCGGTCACTACATGGCCGAAACTTTGATTCAAGAGACAAACCACGAACTTTACCTCTTAGTTCGCAACCCGGAAAAATTAAAATTTGACTGGAAAGCCCGCCCCGGCATCCATATAATACAAGGCGATATGCGAGATATCGATCGACACGCCGAACTTCTCCAAACAATAAATGTAGCAATTGTAGCCGCTACTGCTTGGGGAGGAACTCAAGAAGTTTTTGACGTTAACGTGACCAAAACTCTGCGCCTAATTCAACTACTTTCGCCACAGACTTGCCAGCAAGTTATTTATTTTTCAACGGCCAGCATTCTCGGTAGAGACAACAATTTGCTGAAAGAAGCCGGGGAACTGGGAACCGATTATATTAGCTCAAAGTACAACTGCATGGTGCATTTATCAGCGTTGACAAATGTGCCTCCAATTACGGCACTTTACCCGACATTAGTATTGGGAGGAGACGCAGAAAAACCCGTCTCTCACTTGTCATCTGGCCTGCCACTTGTCGCCAAATGGATTGGTTTGATTCGCTGGTTTAAGGCAGATGGCAGTTTTCACTTCATCCACGGCGCAGATATTGCTAAAGTAGTTAATTATTTAGTTGAACATCCGCCGGCTTCCGAGGAACCGCGACATTTTGTGCTAGGAAATCCGGCGATTACAGCTAATGAAGTGGTAGAACAAGCTTGCAAGTATTTGAATAAAAACATATTTTTTCGGATTACTCTGTCACCTTGGCTGGCCGATTTCTTTATTTGGCTGTTCCGAATTCAAGTGGCTGCTTGGGATAGATTTTGCATCAGCTACCGCCATTTTACCTATCAAAATCTGGTGAATCCCGAAAGCATAGGAATGCCGAGTTACTGCGGCACAGTTGCCGATATGTTAAGAACTAGCGGGATTCCGGGCAAAAATTCAAATTAGAAGTAGAAGGAAAAGGGAAGAGGGAAGAGGGAATATGCACCTTACGAGATATATGTAGGGTGCGCCGAGGTGCATCTTACGAATAAGGTAAGTTTTTCCAGTTCTTTTTTGCCTTAATCCCATGCTTTTTAAATGCGATTATCGTCACTTAAGGGTCAAATACGATAAGATATCAGCATTTGCAAACTTTAACAGGGAACTGCAAGCTAAAAATTGCGCTCATTGTGTGTGGCTTAGGGGGTGTGACCCATCGCCCGATATTCGATCGAGTGCAAGATCGTAATTTTAGCCTTAACATGAAGTCTTGAGAGTCGATCGAACTCTCAAACACGCCAGCCCGATCGCAAGTTGTTTACTGATGTGAGGTTTAATATATAATGCGAGTTCTCCTAGTTTACCCGCTGTTTCCGAAAACATTTTGGTCTTACGAGAAAATCCTAGAATTAGTCGATCGTAAAGTGCTGCTGCCACCGCTGGGTTTGGTAACGGTAGCAGCTATTTTACCCCAAGAATGGGAATTTAAGTTAGTCGATCGCAATATCAGACAAATCACCGAAGCAGAATGGGAATGGGCAGAGCTCGTTATTCTCTCCGCAATGATTGTCCAAAAAGAAGATTTGCTAGACATAATTCGCGAAGCAAAACGGCGCGGTAAATCCGTAGCTTGCGGCGGCCCCTACCCCACTTCCGTACCCGAAGAACCTCAAGCAGCGGGCATAGATTACCTGATTCTCGACGAAGGCGAAATCACCTTGCCGATGTTCGTCGAAGCAATCGGGCGTGGCGAAAAAAGCGGAATGTATCGATCGGATGGCGTAAAACCCGATGTTACTACAACTCCAGTCCCCCGCTTCGATTTGCTGGAATTAGACGCCTACGATTCGATGTCGATTCAATTTTCCCGAGGTTGTCCCTTCCAGTGCGAATTCTGCGACATCATCGTCCTCTACGGCCGCAAACCTCGCACCAAAAACCCCCAACAATTGATAGCAGAATTAGACTATCTTTACAACTTGGGCTGGCGGCGCGGCGTGTTCATGGTAGACGACAACTTTATCGGCAATAAACGCAGCGTCAAACTGTTGCTAAAAGACTTAAAAGTCTGGCAAGAAGAACACAAATTTCCCTTTACTTTCAACACAGAAGCATCCATCGATTTAGCCCAAGACCAAGAATTGATGGAGATGATGGTAGCTTGCAATTTCAATGCAGTGTTTTTAGGGATTGAAACCCCTGATGAAGAAAGCCTGCAAATGACCAAGAAATTCCAAAATACCCGCAATTCCCTGATCGAATCAGTAGAGTTAATTGCGAAAACTGGTTTGCGAGTAATGGCAGGATTCATCATCGGATTCGACGGCGAAAAACCCGGTGCCGGTCAGCGGATTGTCCAGTTTGCCGAAGCAGCAGCTATTCCGAGCACAACCTTTGGAATGCTGCAAGCTTTGCCGCACACGGCATTGTCCCACAGATTAGCAAAAGAAGGGCGGTTGCGCGACAAATCTGGCAACCTCAATCAGACTACTTTAATGAACTTTATCCCGACGCGGCCTCTCGAAGATATTGCCCGCGAATATGTCGAGGCATTCTGCGAAGTGTACGATGCTGAGAAATATTTAGACCGGACTTATCGCCATTTCTTAATGTTGGGTGCACCTACAGCAAATATACCTGCAAGAATTCCTAGTTGGATCGATTTGCGAGCACTGCTAACTGTGGTTTGGCGGCAGGGAGTCAAGCGCAAAACTCGCTGGAAGTTCTGGCATCATTTGTTCAGCATTCTCAAACGCAATCCTGCTGTTTGGGATCATTATTTAACAGTGTGTGCTCACAACGAGCATTTCCTGGAATACCGCCAGATTGTGCGGGATGAAATCGAAGCTCAATTAGCCGAGTTTTTGGCTAATGAGTCTCAAACTGTATATCAAGAACCTGTTGCTGTTGAGGAAAAGCAAGTGCAAGCTGTTTAGGGTTGGAGAATTCAACCGCAGATAAACGCAGACAAACGCAGATGAATGTAAGATTGTCTGCGTTTATTTTGTTAAACTTATTTTACAGACTTAGTTTTTTAAGATCATGGAAACTGTAAATATTCATCAAGCTAAAACGAATCTCTCACGACTATTGTCGCGTGTGGAACTGGGAGAAGAAATCATTATTTCCAACGAAGGCATCCCAGTCGCAAAATTGGTTCCGTTTCGTACTTCATCCAATCGACGAGCTAGTTTAGGGAAAGATCGAGGGCGATTTCTTTTGCCAGAGGACTTTAACGATCCTTTGCCAAAAGAGATTTTGACAGCATTTGAGGGAGATGAAGAGTGAAACTATTGCTGGATACGCAGTGTTTTTTGTGGTGGTTTGCCCAACCAGATCGATTGAATGAGGAGGCGATCGCACAGATTGCCGATGAAACGAACGAATTGTGGTTTTCTGTTGCTAGTGTCTGGGAAATGGGCATCAAAGTTGCGATCGGAAAGTTACCACTCCCAGAACCAATAGATACCTACATTTCGACACGCATGATACAGTTAGATGCGCGATCGCTGGAAATTACAGCACCTCATGCCCTGCGAGCGGCTGCGTTACCATTACATCATCGAGATCCCTTCGATCGAATGCTGATTGCCCAGGCTCAGATGGAGGAGATGACGCTTGTGAGTGCTGATTCAATGTTCAAGCAATACAGCGATATTGGTATTCTTTGGGCGGCCACTTCGTGAGATTAATCTCGTTTCCAAGCTCTGCCTGGGAATGTCATATTCTGCGGATATGCTGGCTCAAGCAAGCAAGCAGATAGAGCCTCCTTCGGCATTCTCATTTTCTGACTGAAAAGGTGAAATACTACTATTGGCTGCAGCACTTATTTCGGCAGATAGAGGCGCGATCGCTCGCAGATATGAAAATCTAATTACAAGATAAAAAATATCAAAATAGCGATCGCCCTCAACCCGCCATGTTAGGAACAAATCAACTCAGGACTGCAGCTCTTTTAGGACTCTTAAGCGGCCTTCTAGTTTTAGGAAGTTATTATTTAATCGGCAACGAGCAAGGACTTTACATCGGTTTAGCACTAGCCGCCTTCAGCAGTTTTAGCTCTTGGTACTATTCCGACACCGCCGCGTTAATGGCTTACCGCGCTCAGCCGATCGCCCGCAGCGAAGCTCCCGAACTTTACGATATGGTAGCATCGCTAAGCGAAAAAGCCCAAATTCCGGTGCCGAAAATATTTCTAGTTCCCACTCAATCTCCGAACGCCTTCGCCACAGGAAGAGACCCGGAACACGCGACAATAGCAGTTACTGAAGGCATCATCAAGCTGCTTTCCCGCGAAGAATTAGAAGGGGTTTTAGCGCACGAACTCACGCACATCCGCAACCGCGACACCCTCACTCAAGCAGTTGCAGGGACAATTGCCGGTGCAATTACATTTGTCGGGCGAATTCTGACTTTTGGAGCGCTTTACGGCCCGGTAACGCGGGATAGCAGACAAGGCGCGAATCCGTTTGGTTTGCTGTTTTTAATCATTTTAGCGCCACTATCAGCAACCGTAATTCAATTGGCGATTTCTCGGACCCGGGAATTTGCAGCCGACAGCGGTGCGGTGGAAATTACCAATAACCCGATCGGTTTAGCAAACGCCTTGCAAAAATTGGAGAAAATTGGTCATGAAATTCCGATGCACGGCAATCCTGCGATGTCGCCGCTGCTGATAGTGAATCCTTTTTCGACTAAAGGTTTGCAGTCACTTTTCCGCACTCACCCGCCGACAGAAGATCGCATTCAACGCCTTTTAGAAATCGCGCAGCAGCAGCAGCAAGGTACTCCAGTTATGGCCTACGTGCCCGGGATTTAATCGGTCTAAAATGCAGCAACAATATTTAGAAACCCGATGTTTTGAAGCAGCCGGGTTTCTCTATGTTTATAATGCTAACTGTAGGAAACGACTAATTAGATAGGTAGGGGTGATCGCTATTTCCGTAAACATTGCACAGTTAGGTATTTACTGTGAGGGGTGATGCCTCCATTGAAAGGATTTACCCTACGCTCAGCAATTCATCAAGCTTGTTCTTTAAGTCCGGTGATGCTAGTAGCGGTCTATAAACTTCACCTTCATACGGCTTCCAAACATATCCAAGACGGAACGATCGAAAAACCGAAGATGCTCCCGTTGCTTGCCAAACAGCTTCAGCTAAAACCAATCCAGGAAAAACCAAGGCAGGCTCTTCAATCAATTCGCTGTAGGTTCTAAACTCATCTACTTCCATACCAACTAAAGCATACCGAAACGGTGGAGCAAACCGCAAACTCTGATACAGAAATATACCTATTTCCGTCATTAAATAAGCACTTTCTGGAGTGTCAATCCCAATCTCACTGATGCCACTTGGACAAACTCGACACCACCAATTTTCTTCTATGTCCTGAAAAATTTCTGCGCGACATTGGGAATGTCTACCGTTTGAGATGACCCAGGAAATTTCATTGAAATATTGAGCAAATTGCTGTGCTTCAGATTGCTTTGTACCACATTCAGCCGATAAGCTAAACACCCATGCCATTGCTGTTCTCCCGTTGAGTAAATTAAACTATCAAACTTTCTCCCATTCGTTCTGTGTCTGGGCCAGGGCTGCTTCATATTTCTCTAAAAGCATTGTAGCGCTTGGCAAAATACTGACATGAGTGGGACTATCTTGCACAGCTTCAATATCTCCGAGGATCTTGCTGTCGTCAATCTGCCAAAGAGGATCTTTTCCTGTTCCGCCAAATTTTGGGGGTTTGCGAAATGGTGGTAAGCCTTCGATAGAGAGGGATACAGACATTCCTTTTGTGTTTCTAATGGCTACAGTGACAGACTCCTCTGAAGACTTGCGCTCTGTTTCTGGTAGTAAATAACCTTGTTCATCCAACCAGTCTTTGGGCACTTGCTCAACATCAATGTCAATATTGGGTCTGACTCCCAGTAGCCTCGCGTTGCGTCCCATTTTGGGTTTACCGTTTTCTTCTGCCATGCCTCGATAATAGAGTCTTGCCATTAGCCTTTTATCAGCCCAACTCGATCGCCAGACCAATCATAATGTAATTGCTGCATTGGTTGGATGCGATCGCTTTTGATGCGTGAGGGGCGATCGCGCAACTCGTAGAATCATCGCGCTGTTTGGTATGTGCTGTGAGGGGCGATCGCTCTCCGTGCAATCAGCGCACTTTGAAATGGTGGAAATGGATAAGATTGTAAGTGAAAAAAAAGGTTGGGTAACACGAGCGTCAACCCAACATACAAAAAGGGCGAGCGCGCTGTGATTCAGTTCATAATAACAACAATAAGGTTATCTGAAATTACCATCATCATATACTCTGCACTTTCCTGCTTCAATTTTTCCCATATCAACAATTCCTCCAAGATCGGTTGTCTTACCTCTACTATGATTAACGTGAATCGAAAATTTGACAGGTGAGTCAACGATTGATATTAGTGGGGAAAAGCGTGCCCCTGTGTCGTAGAATCTTTGATCACCTCTTAAGCCTGTAAAATTAGACATAGTATATATGTTTCGCCAGTTTTCACCACTAGGAAAACCAAATTGTTGTCCTCCAACATTTACACCTACACTGTATCTTGTATACATTTTAAATTCGACACTTTGTACCCTTGAATCTCTACTACCAGCTTCGGCGATAACTCTGAATCTCAAAGCATTAGAAATATTACAAAATTCAGCAAATTTTATTTCGCCATAGATCCCATCTCGTTCTTGATAGTTGGGAGAAGCTTGCCCAGGAGTAGCTGCAAAAGGTAAAACCAGTGATGCCAAAAGAAGGCTTTTATAAAATTTCGCCAAACTGTTAGCCCGAGCGACTATTTTGACTAAATTGAAAAGCATTATTAAATTTCCTTACTACATATTTCTTCTATCATTATTTCAATAATCCCAAATTTGTATAGCCAAAAATGCTCAATTTTGTTGGCAATTTTGTTAGCTACTTCAAATCACCCTATGTTAAAAATGTTTGTAAATGCCAGAAAATGTTGGAAAATGTTAGGTATAATACGGAAAATCACATCATCCACGATGCTGCATGAATCTTAAGGAAGTGTTAAAAATGGCTGACGAGATAGTGTTTGCCAAGACGGGTGAGCACCTCGATACCCTACAAGAGGCAATTCTACGAGGAACCATGCAAGGTGATAAATACACCAAAATTGCCGAAGAGATTCACTGTAATGAGAGTTATCTTAGGCAAGTTGGTTCGCAATTATGGCAGATACTTTCAGAAGAGTTGGGGGAAGATGTCAATAAAACAAATTTTAGATCGGCAATTAAGAGGTTCCAAGTCTCTAATTCTTCAAATTTTGCACAAGGTGACGTTGTAGCCATCGGTAATTTTAACATTTGTGGAGAAGCTAGATACCCGCCAGATATCCCAAACTCACACCCACAAAATCAGGAAACATCTAACACAAAACAACCTCAAACTCTACATCAAGATTTAAGCGAAATGCCAGAATTGGGCGATTTCTACGATCGCACCCCCGAACTCGACACCCTCACCACATGGATTTTACAACAACGCAGTCGCCTCATAGCTCTGACCGGCATCAGCGGCATCGGCAAAACATCCTTAGCAGTGCAACTCGTACAACAAATTAAAGACGAGTTTGATTACGCAGTTTGGTACACTCTCGACGAATTCCCCAGCATAGATAAATTTCAATCTAACCTAACACAGCTTTTCTCCCAGTCAGAAAAACCAGATTTATCCGCAACAAACCAGAAACGCTTACCGCTGATTAAGTATTTGCAAAAGTATCGCTGTTTAATAGTCTTGGATGACATTCACAACCTTTTCTGTAGCGGGGAAGTGGCAGGAAAATATAAACCAGAATGCGAAGAATATCGCTCTTTATTCAAACAAATAGAAAAATTATCCCATCCATGTTGCTTTCTGCTAATCGGTTGGGAACAACCGAGAGAAGTGACTCAAGTTAAAAACCAAAATACTCCCATTCGCACCTTACAACTCAAGGGTTTAGACATCGCAGCCGGACGGGAAATAGTCAGAGATTATGGGTTAGAAGAAAGCGACAACAGTCAAGCACTCATTCACCGCTACCAAGGCAACCCCCTATGGTTAAAAAGCGTAGCGAATCTGATTGAAGAGTTGGGAATCGGCGTGACTGAGTTATTAATAGATGATACCATATTGTTGCCGGAAGATTTAAAAGATGTTTTACAGCAGCAGTACGATCGCACTTCCGAACTAGAAAAACAAGTTATGTCCTTGTTGGCGACAGAAAACCAGCCAGTCAACTTGGCAAAATTGCTAGAAAAAGGACAAATATCATCATCTGATTTACTCAACGCGCTCCAATCTTTATCGCGGCGCTGCTTGATAGAAAAACAGGAAAGTCTTTACACTCTCCCACCTGTATTGAGGCAGTATATCAAAGGGTTGTAACCAAAATATAAAATCGCCCTGTGCTATCATAGAATACAAAACTTACAGATATTCGCATTGAAATGTTGTATAACCTGAAATTATGCCAACTATTTTACGAGTAGGTCCTTACCGACTTTACTTTTACAGCCATGAACCGAATGAACCACCTCATGTTCACATTGACAGAGACAAATCATCAGTTAAATTTTGGTTGGAGCCAGTCAGTTTGGCAAACAACCTGGGTTTTAGTGCTAAAGAACTTCGGAAAATACACCTGGTAGTACAAGAAAATCAACAAACGCTATTGGAGGCTTGGTATGGGTATTTTGGCGATTCGAGCGGACGAGAGAGTTAAGGAAATTCATTTTACAGAAGAAACAATTAGTGTTGATTTGATGGATGGACGAACCATTACTGTGCCTTTAATTTGGTATCCCAGATTGTTTAATGCAACGCCCGAGCAAAGGGCAAAATGGGAAGTATGCGGAGGAGGCTATGGCATTCACTGGGAAGAAATCGATGAAGACCTCAGTACAGAAGGAATGCTGCGGGGGGCACCGGCTCCGAAGCCTTCTGCGTGAAAATTTACGAGCTAAGAAATACCAAAAAACGCAGATGATGTGCGTTCATCTGCGTTCATCTGCGTTCATCTGCGGTTTAATTAAACCCTATTAAACTCAAGCCACCACCTTATCTAAAGGCCGCACTTGACGGAGGAATTCGCGAAGTGCGTCACCTTCCACCACCTCAGTTTCCAACAGTTTCTGCGTAATTGTTTCCAACAATTCCCGATTTGCTTTCAGAATATCCACAGCTTGTTGGTGTGCAGTTTCGACAATTTCCTTCACTTCTTGGTCGATCGCCTCAGCAGTCTGAGCACTTACCGCCCGGCGGGCATTTCCCATACCATCGTTGAGGAACATTGATTGTTGACCTCGATCGTAAGCTAGAGGCCCCAAAACCTTACTCATCCCGTAAGTTGTCACCATCCGTTCAGCTAAATCCGTCGCCCTTTGCAAATCGTTTGAAGCGCCAGTAGTAATACTACCAAACACCACTTCCTCAGCCGATCGCCCGCCCAACAAAGTCGCAATCTGACCCCGCAATTCCGACTCATCTAACAAGAAACGGTCTTCAGTCGGTAACTGCAAAGTATAACCCAAAGCAGCCATCCCGCGAGGGACGATCGAGATTTTGGCAACTTCGCCATTACCAGTCATCAAAGCACCAACCATTGCGTGGCCGACTTCGTGATAAGCAACGATGGTTTTCTCCTTTTCATTGAGCACGCGGCTTTTCTTTTCCAAGCCCGCTACAATCCGTTCGATCGCCTCTGCAAAGTCTTCCTGTGCTACAGTTAGGCGTTTGTTGCGCGCCGCCAACAAAGCAGCTTCATTCACCAAATTTGCCAAATCAGCGCCCGAAAAACCGGGGGTGCGAGTGGCGATCGCCTTCAAGTTAATATCCGGGCCCAACTTCACTTTTTGAGCGTGAATATTCAAAATTTCTTCGCGGCCAGATAAATCGGGGCGATCGACTAAAACTTGGCGATCGAAACGGCCGGGGCGCAACAAAGCAGCATCCAAACTTTCCGGGCGGTTAGTTGCAGCCAGCACAATTACCGTAGTATTGCCCGCCGCAAAACCGTCCATTTCAGTTAATAATTGATTGAGAGTTTGTTCGCGTTCGTCATTCCCACCGAAGCTAGCGTTACTGCTGCGAGATTTGCCGATCGCGTCCAATTCATCAATGAAAATAATACAAGGAGCCTGTTTTTTAGCCTGCTCAAATAAATCTCTAACTCTTGCAGAACCAACACCTACAAACAGTTCTACAAACTCCGAACCGGAAATACTAAAAAACGGCACTCCCGCTTCACCAGCTACTGCTTTAGCTAACAGAGTTTTGCCAGTTCCCGGAGGTCCTACTAACAGTACGCCTTTCGGAATTCGCGCGCCAATTGCCGTAAATCTGTCAGGAGTTTTCAGGAATTCAACAACTTCGACTAATTCAGTTTTAGCCTCTTCTACTCCAGCCACATCAGCAAAAGTAATTTTCGCCGATTCGCCTTCTACATAGACCTTAGCTTTGCTTTTGCCGATCGAGAGCGCACCCTGCGGCCCGCCACCGCCCCGGTTCATGAAAAATTGAAAAATCGCTACAAAAATCAGCGGCGGAATCACCCAGCTCAAAACACTCCCGATCCAGCCATTTTTAGCCGGGGGAGTTGCCGCAAATTCAACGCCTTTTTCTTCCAAAAGTTTAGGCAGTTCCAAGTCAAAAATCGGCGTAGTTGACAGAATTTGACCGGGTTTGTCGCCTTCGCCTTTGAGTTGGTAGCGAATTTCATTTTGGCCTACCGAAGCTCTGACTACATCTTGTTCTTGAACCTGATGGACGAACAAGCTGTAAGGCACTTGCGGAATTTGCGGCCCGAACAAATTGGGCAAAAAGATATTTGCCAGCAGAAACAAACTTGAGAGCAATAACAAAATATTGCTAATTTGCCTAAAACGAGGTGGTTGGGGCTGGTCTTTAATTGCCATTGATAACGATCGTCCTTGAATTTTAGTCAATTTTATTCATTTATTTTCTCATCAAATAGGCACGCAGTGTCAAGCGGATTTCCTCACTCGATGGGTGGGTTAACCAGCCAATGTTGCTTTGAGCAAATTCAAAACTAACAATGATCGGATGGCAATCTTCGGCGCACCTTGCCTCTATCTAAGGTTAGCATTGCCCACCGAATTAGCTCTATCTAAGGTGCGCAATGCTCACCGAATATTTATGCGGAAATGCGCACCGAATATTTATGCAGCTTCTGGGTTTAACTGAATCATTTCCCAAGTGGTATAAGTGCCGATCGCACCCCAAATCGCGTAAGGCAAAAGTAACAAAGCGGCGGTTTGAGAAATCGGCAAAACAGCCAAGGTCAGCACAACTCCCAAAATCTCGCCAGCCCCTCCCAAAATCGTCCCTACTTTGAGACTTTTGGCTCTGAGAGTAGCAGGAATATAAGCAACTGTGACAATTTCTAAAAGCAAGTACAAAGCCATCAGCAGCCAAGTTTTAAGGCTCCCTGGCTCCTGTTCCCATACAAAAGTAGCGCTGCCGGCCCCGCAAGCAAAAATCACCGTCCAAATGAACGGAATAGCAGGCTCAAAAAACATCCAATCCGGTCTTTGAAGTTTGATAGCCCAGTTAATATCGCGCAGTTTAAAAAATAGAGTAGCGAAGGCGACTGAGAAAGTCACGCCGCCGATAATCATCCAAGATTCAATCATGGTTTCAACTTTCCAATTGCTCGATCGCTCATTAAGTCGATCGTGCCAACTCCCAGCCGAACTTAGCTCCGCCTTTAGTAATAACTTTTGTAAAGCCCGATGCAATTATCGCTAACCGCCCGACACATTCTTAGCAAACTCATCGCGTCCCGACACCAAATTAGCTGGAACGCCGTTAGGGTAATTTTGCGCGATTAAAGCTTGCAACTTTTGAACTCGGTTTTCAGGATTCGGGTGAGAACTCAAAAACTCCGGCGGCGCTTCGCCCTTCCTAGCGGCACCGAGGATTTGCATCACCTCAACAATACCTCTAGGATCGTAACCCGCTTCCGTTATAAACCGAAAACCGAGCCGATCGCTCTCAAGTTCGTCGGATCTACCGTACCGCAAACCGACCACTTGATTGACAGCTTGAGCAATTAATGCTGCCTGCTGCCCGCCCCCGCGATCGTCGCTAGTAGCCACCCCAACCGCCGTTACCAAAGACCTGCCCAACTGCTGCTTTGCCAAGTGTTCCGCACCGTGTCGGCCCACCACGTGACCGGCCTCGTGCCCCAGTACAGCAGCCAACTGAGCCTCGGAATTCAGCCGCCGCAGCAGCCCCGCAGTAATGAAAACTTGTCCCCCCGGTAAAGCAAAAGCATTGACAGTTTGGGCGTCTCGCAGCAGGTGGAATTCAAACGGATAACCCGCTTGTTTCGCGGCCGAACCGTTGACAACTCGTTCGCCGACTCGATCGACATACTGCTGAATACTCTGGCTGGGATAAAGCCCCCCATGCTTGGCGGCCATTTGATCTCGCGCTTGCAATCCCAAAACTATCTCTTGGCGGGGAGAAAGCTGCACCCGCTGTCTCTCTCCTGTTACGGGATTTTGTACGTCGTTTGTAAAATAGGTAATTGCCCCAAAAAATGCCATTAATAGCCCGATCGCAGCTCGAAATAAAAATTTGTTCACAGGCTTGATACCTAAAAAGTTTAGCGAGTAGATTACCAGCCTGACACCTACCTAGACATCTATCTGAAGTATTAATAATGGAATATTGTGGTAGCAATTATTGCAGGACTTCTGAACAAGGCTTTTTTTAACGAACCGCGAAGGCGCGCGAAGGACACAAAGGAAGAGAAGAGAAGAGCGTTATATTTGTAAATGGTTGGTTAAGAGTTAGTTAATGATTATTACTTTACAATCACTTTAAGATTCTCTCGATCTTTTCTTCCTTCGCGCGTCTTCGCGGTTCGTTAGTAAAAAAAAATTACCCATTTCCAATGTTTCAAACTACCCGCCGCCGCCTCGCTATTTGGTACACAGCCGTTACTGCTGTATTGTTACTTGTATTCGCCACTGGTTTCTATTTCTACGTCCGCAATACTTTGATCGATCGCATTGATGACACTCTCAATCATGTTGTCGAAGTAATAGAGCGAACTCTCGTTATCGAACCGCTAACTTTCCCTAATACCACAGATAAAATTAAATTGCAAGTTAATATTCAAGCGAGTTTTCGAGATAGCACCGATGCAGTAGAAGACGACCACATTGATTTAGAATGGTTCAGTCCTACAGGTGAATTGCTGTGGTCTACATTATCGGAACCGCTGAATATTCCCATTCACGCTAACCGTACCGGCGAAACAGTTTGGATAATTAATAATAAGTTGCAGTCCGATCAAAACTATTCCCTCAGACAAGTAACGCAGCGAGTACAAAGCGGCCGCCAAGTTCTGGGATATTTGCGAGTCAGCCATCCTTGGTTTGAAGTGACAAAACCCATCCGCCAATTAATTCTTGATTTAATTTTGGGCGCGGGTTTAACTCTAATTTGCGTTGCAGCTATTGGCTGGCTGCTGTCGGGATTGGCGATGGCACCGGTGCGGGAGTCTTACGGGCGTCTCAAACAGTTTACTGCTGATGCTTCTCACGAACTCAGAAATCCGATCGCCACTATTCAAACTAACGTCCAAGTAGCTTTGGCGGAACCGGATATCGAACCGCAGCAGCATCAACAGCTACAAGTTATCGAACGTCTCACGCGCCGTTTGGGGCGCTTGGTTGATGATTTGCTGTTTTTAGCCAGACAAGATAGCGGTATCGTGCAGCAGCAGTGGATTGAGGTTCCTCTCGATGCTTTGCTGATGGAGGTAATTGAAGAACAACAGGCGATCGCCACTACCCAAAATCTCTCTCTTTCTTTGGAAATTGTCGATCTGCCCAACGCTGAGGAAAACTTTACACTGTTGGGCGACTGGGATCAACTAGCCCGACTTTTTACCAATCTCGTCAGCAACGCCGTGCAGTACACGCCCTCTGGCGGTCAAATTCAAGTAGAATTGCAGCTTGCAGCTAAAAACAAAAGAAATTCGCCGATATTAAATCCAGCCCTGCAAATAAAAGTAACAGACACCGGCATCGGAATTTCCGCAGAAGCCCTGCCGCATTTATTCGATCGATTCTACCGCGCAGATCCCGCCCGCACCCACCGCAGCGCCGCCGGTTCGGGTTTAGGATTAGCCATCGCCAAAGCAATTGTCGAAAATCACCGCGGCCAAATCCGCATTGACAGCCAAGTCGATCGAGGTACCGCCGTTACCGTCACCCTCCCCCCCCACAAATCAGAAGCATCTCACCTCTAAAAATCCTCTCTTCCCCTCCTCTGCGCCCTCTGAGCCCTCTGCGGTTTAAAAAAAATCTACCCCTCAAACCCTTATTCTTCCTACCTCGCGCCCAAACCCAGCTATTAAAATTCATTTCCGCCATAGATTAACATAAACGTTGTTGGAAAACCTCGATCGAACTTGTGAGGAGTTATTTATGTTTCGCCACAATCTACCGTTCAAAAAAATCAGCTTGCTAGCCGCCACCTGCGGGGGTTTACTCGTTAGTCTCGCAACACTTTCCCAGGCCGGCGGCCCACCGCCCCAACAAGGAAAACCCGTTTCCCAACCCGCAGAAACTCCCGCAGCCACTGAAGAACCAGTCAGCCAACCGACTCCGGCTGCGAGTCCGATCCCCAGCGGTATGCCCTCTACACCCACAGACGCGCCTCCCCGCTTCCCCATGCCGAGTGCGCGAGTTACGCCTGCCGAAGGCATGATAGTAATTAAACTGGTGAATACCACCAATGCTGTCATCAATTATCAAATCGTAGGCGTGACCCAGCCGCGCACTCTGGGCGAACAATCTGAAATTTTGCTTCAAACCATCAAAGTGCCCATCACCCTCACTTACCAGCGCCCAGACGGCGGATTGCTGCTGGTTCGCCCCCAAGCAACCGCGATGCCGGGAATGTTGCAAGTCAGTTTCGGCGCGACAACGGAGTTGAGCGTTGATACAAAATCGTTGGAAATTCAGGAAGATGGCAAGGTAATTTTGAATTAGGTTGACTGTTGACTGTTGACTGTTGACTGTTACCATTCGTGTCAACTTAAGACTAAAATCCATAATAAATATCGTTTATAGTTGAGTTTCGATCCCCCCTAACCCCCCTTAATAAGGGGGGGACAAGAGTATTCTTACCTCCCCTCTAACTCCCATTAATAAAGGGGGAAGAGCATTCAAAGTCCCCCTTCTTAAGGGGGATTTAGGGGGATCGAAACTTCGATACAAACGAGATATACACAGGGTTTTAGTATTATGTTGACACCGATGGGCTGTTACTAATTCCCAATTTCCAATTCCACATTCCCAGTCAACCGTCAATCGCCGAGTAACAACGGAGGTAACTTAGTAAAAGGTAAATCCTCGTTGACTGCATCAATTTCTTCCTGTTCTCTTTCGTTGATTTGACCGATATAAGACTTGAGAATTTGCGCCAGACGGTTGTTATAAAATCGGTGCAAACTATAATTTGGCGTAGCTGGAAAGCCGCGCCGTTTTTTGTGCCGTCCGCCGGCACCGGGATCGAAGCTTTGGATGCCCCGATCGATCGCCCATTCGATCGGCGTATAGTAACAAGCATCAAAGTGCAAGCAGTCGATTTCCTGCAAACTTCCCCAATAACGCCCGTACAGTCGATCGCCCTTATACAAACAAAAAGACATACCCACCGGTTGTCTGTCATCTTCCTTGTCGTAGGCGGCTACAAATAAAACTCGATCGCGATAATTGTGGTGCAACTGTTCAAAAAATCGCTTAGTCAGATATTTGCTTCCCCACCAACCAAATTTGTCGCAAGTATTCTCATAAAAAGCATACATTTGAGCAAACATGGCTTGGGGAATTTCATCGCCCGTCAGCGTTTTTACCAACAAACCAGCTTTGTCAACTGCGTTGCGTTCGCGCTTGATATTGCGGCGCTGGTTGGCATTAAATGCGCCTAAATAATTGTCAAAATTTTGATAGCCTTGATTTTGCCAAATATAGCTGTGGTGCAGCCAAGTGCTGAAACCGTGGCGTTCCATTCTTTCGCGCCATTCGGGATCGACGTACAGGAAATTGCAGCCGGAGATATTGTGCCGATCGCAAAAATGGTCGATCGCGCTTACCATTACTCCGGTTAACTCGTCTTCATCTTCCCCCTCAGCAATCAAAAACCGATAGCCTTCAGCCGGAGTAAACGGCGTCATTCCCATCAATTTCGGATAATATTTAATGCCCAAACGTTGGGCTAAATCGGCCCACTGATTGTCGAACACAAATTCGCCGTAGCTGTGGCTTTTGACATAAAGTGGCGCGCCAGCAATCAACTGTTTGTCTCGCCACACAGTCAAGTGATGCGGCAGCCAACCGGTTTTACCTGTGGCACTGCCGGAGACTTCGAGATTGTTAAGCCAATCCCATTCCAGAAATGGAGTTTTTAGCGGCATCGCCAAGGCATCCCACGACGCTTGCGGGATTTCGCCTATTTTGCTAATCCAGGCTACAGAATATTCAGGTTTTGGCTGTTTCAGCATAGGGAGATTTGAGCGTAGAGCGATCGAACTTCATTTAAGTTAATATAATTTCCCCTGTTTATGGGTATTTTCACTCTGTGGGCGATCGAGCCGATAATGCAAAAATACCTCTTGCCCCACCTGTTTAACCGCCAAAAGCTCCAATTTCGGCGCTAAATGCGCTAAAAAACCCTTTCCCTCCACAGGTGTCGGTGCATCCGCGCCACCCAAAATTAACGGGCAAACCGTCAACCAGAGTTCGTCTATCAAGCCAACAGCAAGCAAAGACGCGACGAGTTTTCCCCCGCCCAGAATCGCCAAACGTTTGATCCCGAGAGTTTCTAGCCGTTGAAACGCATCAATCAAATCAATTTCTCCCTCTGCGGTTTTCGCATAGATAATTCGATCGAACTTACTGTTTTTCATCGGGTAAGGAAACGGCATTGCCAATGTCTCCCTAGTTTCTTGCCCCGTCAGCAGCCACCGAGGCACAGGTTGCTGGAAAAATCGCAAGTTTAGGTCAAATGCGGGCGATCGGGAACACACAATTTGCACCGGTTGTGGTGGCTTCCCTTGCAGTTCCCTCTGTTTGAGCAATTCCGGCGAAATCACTCTCATCGTCGTCCCATAAGCCTGTAACGTGCCGTTGCCGAACAAAACCGCGTCACTTGCTGCTACTTGCTGTTCGAGGTGGGCTTTGTCGTTGGCAGAACCGAATCTCGCGGGCGATCGAACTGCATCTGCAATTTTACCGTCAGCACTGATCGCTAGTATTACTGTTGCGTGAGGTCGATCGATTTTATCTGTCATTAATTTATGAAAGGTGCGCACTACATCCTATTTAACTAAGTAACTTCACGGATATATCGCTGTTCTGTCACTGTGATGGGAGTATAATAGCCGCCGAAAATGCTCCCAACCCAGTTGCTGTCTGTGGATGAAGCCCGCGCCCGCTCGACCGACCATCAATTTTATCGATCGATATTGTGCCTTCTATAGAAATTTGTTTTCAGATTTTAGGAGTTTTGAGGCTTTCACGCAACTACACGTAGGAATGCTCTCCTGAGTCTAACGTAAAACTTTACTAGGTATTGCCGAAGTAGTTGGATTAGCTAATGAACAATCCTTACATTAGTTTTTAACTCAATCTCCAAGGATGAGCTCAACAATTAACAAATCAAAGACTATCTTTCACTTTACAAGCCTTGAACAACAGAAAAATTTTTGTAATTATTGATGAAACCGGAGATCGACAGAAAGGAAGAAGCACCGATTATGTGAGTCGGCAATATTTAGGAAAACTCGGAAAGATAGATAACGGAATTGTTGCGGTCACAGCCTGGGGACTAATTGAGCAGAGCGCTTTTTCGTTAATGTTTGAAATTTATCAACCGCAATCACGCCTGAAAGCAGGCGATATCTATTATTCTAAACCCGAGATAGGCGCGAGGTCGATCCAAAAAATTCAGCAAATGGGATTTTAAATAGAGCTAGTATTAGCTGATAGCCTATATGGTTCAACTGAAACAAATTTCTTAGGAGGCCTAGAGCAATTAAAACTAAATTTTGCTGTAGCGATTAGAAGCAATCATTGAGTCTGGTTACCAGCAGGGCAGAGGGTTCGGCAAAATAAGTGGCGTAAATTCAATCGCATTTTTAGCGATAAAACTCAAGAATAGCGCTGGATAATAGAAATAATTTTTGGCAAAAAAGGAGAGCGAAGATATTGGGAAGTTACCACAGACCCAGAAACTTTACCGCCCAACTCTACTTGGTATGTGATGACCGAAATTCCCGACCTTGGCTACAAAGATGTCGGGAATCTATACGGCTGTATAAATTAGGTAGAATATGCCCGATCAATGAGCAAAAATGAATTGGGATGGGCGGATTTTCGTCTGAGTCGTTATGAAAGCATTGAAAAATGGTGGGAACTGGTTAGTAGGGCTTACTTATTAGTCAGTTTATTCGCGCCCATTGGAGGGACTCAAATCCATCACCCGTTAATCCTCGTAGTCAGTCAGTCATCAATCTGATCTCACAACATCCTAATTGGGATTTGTCCAAGGGATGGAAAAATTTCCTCAATAATCTCCGCTTAATTAGCCAGCCATTTATCTATTTCAATCTCATCCAACGCTGGTTGAAGATATTTCCGATTCCGCCGCAATAATCTTTGGAATTTCCTAGGCTGATTTCTTTGATGAACTTTTTTCCCAGTCTTATTACTCAAACGACTTTTACCCCAGATTTCCTATTTTTTCTGCTTAGATTAATAGAAGAGCGATATAACCGGATGCGACTAGATTCGATCGCCCCTAGCTAATGTTGCATGATTTTTGAGATTGGTATTAGATTGGGAAAAACTTACGGAATGCGCTCAAACTAATAGTATTAATGGCACAAATTTTGCGTTGTCAGCTAGGGACACGGCATTGCCGTGTCCTTATGGGTATCTAGCGATCGACATATTGCAGTAAAGTGTCCACACTAGCATTGTGGTCTATGAAAGAAAACAAATGTTTGAAGACGAGTTTTCCCTCTGCATCCAAAACAAACTGAGCGGGCAAAGGAGCACCTAAAGCCTGACCGACTTGATAAGCCCGAAACACTCTTACGCCTGGATCGGACAGCAGAGGCATTTTCAAGCCTAAATCTCTAACTACAATTTGGCTTTGGCGATCGTCGGTACTGGCCACCATCAATAATTCTATGTTGCGATCGGCAAATTTTTCCCAGTTTTCATTCAAAGCTTTAATGTGAGGAAAACAGAAAGGGCAATATTGCTTTTCAGTAAAAATCCGCGTAAAAGCCAGAACTACCGGCTTATCGCCCCGATAATTCGACAGCCGCACCAATTTGCCATTATTAATATCAGGCAATTCAAAATCTGGGGTCATCTGTCCCAGCTTCAGAACATTTGTCGCGGGAACAGGCAATAAATTTTGGAAAAACCGCTCATTTAACAAGCCGCTAAAATTAGTAGAAGTCAGCATATTTCCTAATTGGGTAATTGCTAATTGCTAATTGCTAATTAAAAATCCGATTAAATAAATGCCTCTGCGGGTAGGGACACGGCAGCGCCGTGTCCCTACAAATATAATGTGCTTAAACCGCAGCAAAGAATACCTTAGACTTGACCGGATCGGGAGTCATAGTCTTGTCACCGGGCTGCCAGCCGGCGGGACAAACTTCATCGGGGTGAGACTGGACGTATTGGATAGCTTGCAGAGTGCGGAGAGTTTCGTCCACGTTGCGGCCGAAGGCAAGATTGTTGATAGTAGAGTGTTGGATGATGCCTTCTTTGTCGATGATGAACAGACCTCTGAGGGCAATGCCTGCTTCTGGGTCGAGGACGTTGTAGTCAGAACTAATTGTTTTTTTGAGGTCAGCAACTAAGGGATAGTTGAGGTCGCCGACACCGCCTGATTTGCGGTCTGTTTGTATCCAAGCGAGGTGAGAGAATTCACTGTCAACAGATACGCCGAGGATTTCGGTATCGATTTTCTTGAAGTCCTCGAAGCGATCGCTAAATGCTGTGATCTCAGTCGGGCAAACAAAGGTGAAGTCCAAGGGGTAGAAGAACAGGACTACATACTTTTTGCCTTTATAGTCTGACAGTTTAATTGTCTTGAATTCCTGATCCACTACGGCTGTTGCTGCGAAATCGGGTGCAGCTTGACCAACCCGGAGGCATTCACTGGTCATAGATTTTGTTTCCTTTTTTACGAACTGTTACAAATATATCATACTCATAACGACTACAAGTATCTTCTCTAAAAATCAAAAAAAAACACGCTCTCAAAATTCAGAGCGCGGTTTTTTCGATTAAATCATGGCTCAGGCGGGATTTGAACCTGCGACCTTGGGCTTATGAGTCCCCTGCGCTAACCACTGCGCCACTGAGCCAAACTTACTTCACGATTTACTATCGTAGCACGGTAGGGCGAGCTATGTCTTGTTTTAAAACAACACTATTTGTAATGACTTCCAGTAAAAGTTATGAGTTTTGGTAATCATTCAAAACCCATAACTTCCGACCAGTCGTTACCGAGAAGCGCTGGACGCATCGTCGGGCAGAAAAGCCATTGGGTTGATAGCACCCTGTCCGGCGGGATGAATTTCAAAGTGCAAGTGCGGCCCGGTACTGAAGCCTGTGCTGCCCATTTCTGAAATCTGTTCCCCTTGAGCGACTCTCTGACCTTTTTGCACCAAAATTCGGCTGTTGTGGGCATAGACAGTCTCAGTGCCGTCAGGATGGGTAATTTCCACCAGATACCCGTAGCCGCCGTCGTTCCACTGAGCATAGGTAACCACCCCGTCTGATGCTGCCACAATTGGCGTGCCGATCGGCCCTGCAATATCAATTCCTTTGTGCATCCGTCCCCACCGCCAACCGTAGCCTGAAGTAAGAACGCCCTTAGACGGCCAAATAAACCCGTTAGCCGACTGTTGTTTGCCGTTAGGCAGATAAGTATCAGGGCTCGAAAGCGGAGGCAGTTCTGGAGAAACCATGCGTCCCAAAGACGGGTTGCTCAGGGGGTCGTAACCCTCTGCTCCCAAAGGAGCAGTTGCTACCATAGGCCGATCCTGAGCAGAAGTCGGCGTCAGGTCGATCGGTTGCAGTTCCGCTGCGCTAGCGGGGTCATAACGCTCTTGCTGCTGCTTCTGAACCTGCTCAGACCAGGCTCTCGACGGCGGTCTGCTGATTTCATTCTGCACCGCCTCAGTATAGTCGGGGGTGTAGAGATATGGATTGACACTGGGGAGCTCCTCAGACGGGTTGCCCGAGGGGCCGTCAGCGGGAGCCAGGGACACTGCATTTGCGCCGATCGAATTGCGCTCGGCACGATATTCCTCTCGCAGCCTCACAACTTCTGCCCTCAAGCGTTCGGCATAAGGGTTGAGAGCCTGCTGGGTGGAGAGAGCCTCCGGATTCGACTCAGGTAAAGCGCTAGTTTGAGCGGCATTTAAACCCTGGGCGCTAGCATTTGGCATGAGGCCCACAGGCTGCGGGTATTCTCCCGTAGCGATGGCGGTAGCCGTTGCATTTGCTGACCGGGGCAGGGCACTGGTGTCAACTGCACCTGTAAATGTTGGTTCGCCTTGAAGCTCCAGCTTCCTGGGGTCGCTAATCGTTTGAGAAACTTGAGTTAGCGAAATGCTGTTAATTTTGGGAACCATCGGCGCTGAAATATTGTTCAGACCTTCCAAGTTCGCCAGGGGAGACACAACGGGCACTGTTGGCGCGGGTGCTGCAACGCCAGTGTCGGCTATTTCCGGGGTAGACGAGCTGGGGTTCAAAGATGCGGGAACCGAAGCTGCCGACAACACAGATGTAGAGTTGGAGGCAGAATAAGAGGCTGCCGCCTGCACCGCTGGATTATTTAACCGAACTTGAGGAATTTTCAGCCGTTGATTGACATTCAGCAAGTTAGGGTTGCCGAGCTTGTTGACGGAGATCAGCTCATTGGGCGATACCCCGTGACCTTTGGCGATCGCATCTAGGGTATCTCCCGGACGCACGCTGTAGAGCACCTCAGCCGGCGTGGCTGTACTTCCCGCAGGGGGGACTAGCACAGCCGAGGGCAAACTGGGTGTTGCCAGAGACTGTTCAATTGACTCGAATGCTCGATCGGGCGATGCTGCTTGACCGACCCCAGCATTTGGAATTATAGGTGTCGCCCCGAGGTCGGGAATAGTTGTCTGAGTTGCATATCCGGGGGATGCCAGCGTCGGTGCTGACTCCGGCAAAGATGCCGCAGGTGTAGATGAATTTGCTCCCCCCTCAGACCCGAACAGGGTTCGATCCGATTCTGTAGTGCGGTTTTCCTGTTTTTTCAAACTGTCGATCGCCCCGTCTGCGTTCGGGCTATCGATCGAACCTTGTTCCGGTACCGTCGTGCCCAGCGGAGTCGCTGCGGTTGATGGCTGCCCTGACAGGGCTGCACTATCCAACGGATCGGAGCCAGTCAGATTTAACTCTTGTTCGGGATTGACTGCAGCGCGCTCTAGCGAAGCCGCCGCGATATTGCCGGCGTTCTCTTGTGGCGCGGCTTCCGTCGCCGTCGGAATTCTGAGTTCTTGGCCCACTTGGAGTGGGGTATCGGGTTTGATGCTGTTGGCAGTTGCTAGTGCCAACGGTTCAACTTCATAGTCCCGAGACAGTTCCCAAATGGTTTGTCCCTGCTGCACCTTAACCGCCACCGGGTCAGAAGGCGATCCGGGCTGTTCGACCCTAGAACCGTCAAGTTGTGCGGCGGTAGCGGGCCCGTTGGCAGAGACTGGCTGTACTTCAGCGGTGGATTCTGATGTCGGTGCGAGTTCAGACGCGCGAGCGCTGTCTCCATTTCTCGGTAGCAGGATGCCAGAAGCACCTACCGATATTGCCAGCCCGATCGTGGCGAGAGAGCGAACTCTGCCAGTGCTGAGCGTTGTCTGTTTGAACGGTTCTGCTGAACCGTCTCTGTCGATTTCACTAGCCTGAACAGGCTTAATTTGGGGATATGTTCGTTTCAAAAAAACGACCTCCTACTGAGAAGCGCTAACTGTCCTTGGAAACACTCAAGGGGATCGCATGACGCTGAATTTAAATCAACAAGCAAAAATATTCTGATTGTTGACAGCTATCATGCTTAGGCCAGATTACCTTGCTTTTTTAATTTAGACAAGCTCGAACCGTCATAAATTTTAAAATTATCGGTTCAACCTGCTGCAATTACACCCCAAAAGCCTTACACTGCAATAGCTGGAACGAATAGATAAAATCTGCGTTCCGGTAAGGCTAAGACTCTCACCTATTATCCGACTCTACGCTAATTTCCGGACTGCTTACAACCGTATATTTACTAGATATAGCGTTCAGACCCAAGCCTGTGCTCCCTTCAAGCCCTAAATCGGTGAAATTCTCTGTTTTTGTTGCTCAATTGTCTTGCGAGTAATTTGGTGTTGCTGATAACAATCTGTTTTTGGATGAATAAAATATATTAATCTCAGCTATCTAGATTCTCCTGGCTTTGATACAAATTTCTTATATTTAAATGGAAATTTGGCCGCCCTCGCCAGCTATTAAATATCTATATATTTATGTGTTGATAATGATTTATCGCAGCTCGCCCAACTGTCGTTTAGCCTCAAATAAACCTACAGCGGCGCTGACGGAGAGGTTCAAACTCCTGACTCCAGGCTGGCTCATGGGAATAAAAACTGTGGCGTCGCAGGCATCTAAGACGAATTGGGGAATACCAGCAGTTTCCGAGCCAAACATCAGCCAGTCGCTGGCCTGAAATTGGAATTCGGCGTAACTGCATCGCCCGCCAGTGCTGAATCCGATCGCCCGTCCCCCGCGCTGCTGCCGAAAGGTCAAAAAAGCCGCTAAATCTTCGTGGCAGTGGAGGTTGACGTAGGGCCAGTAATCTAAGCCTGCCCTTTTCAGGTAGCGATCGCTAATTTCAAACCCCAGCGGGCCGACTAAGTGCAGTTCCGTGCCTGTAGCAGCGCAAGTGCGGGCGATATTGCCAGTATTGGGGGGGATTTGCGGGTGAATTAAGACAAGTTGGGGCATGAAGCTAATTAACAGCGCTGAATACAGCCATTTGGAAATCTAGAAATCTACCCAAAGGTAGATATAACTTATAGCTTTTATTTATGGCCTTTGTCGAGTTCCATTGATTAAATATTCTGATTTATTTTTGGGAGCCGCCCTGCAACTTTTTCGCAGGAGGTTCGGGCTATTTGTATTGTTAGCTGAGTACGGATAGCCAGGGGCTTTCAGTAGCCTCCTGGCTATGCTGCGGGTAGTTTAGGCCACTAATTGGGCGCACAAGTTGTCTTCGAGCTCCCATTCTTGGTGAGCCATGCCCTTAATCCCTTGCAAAATAATACTGCGGGTGTCCGAACCGCCCTCGTGCAGCTTCAACCACTGCTGGGCAGTGTTGCCTTCCCGGAGAATCTTTTTGAGCGGCGAGAGAAAGCAGCTAAAGCCTCGTTTTTTGGCTATAGGCCAGACTTCTCGGTAAATTTCCTCAATCCAATCTCGTGCCAGAATAGTTCTGCCGTCTTGCCAATGGGTGAGTTCGGCATCCAAACTTTGCCGGGATGCAGCAATTTCGTTGGCATCTGTGAGAGCAACTAAGTCTTGGTTGCGGGTGGCCGCAGGTAAGGTGCTGAGTTCTAAGGGGTCTAAGCTGGGGTCTTCCATCATCTGCCAAATGCGAGCTTCTAGTAAGGCAGTGATGGCCAACAAAGCCAGAGGATTTACTTCGAGGTCGCAAATTCTCAGTTCGAGGCGGTTGAGACAGTAAGGACGACGATCGCCATTTGGCCGCACGGCAGACCACAAATGGCGGACGTTTTGCATAGTGCCGAGTTCTAGCTGTTCTTCAGTCCACTGGATGTAATGTCTGTGACTTTCAAACAGGGGGACGATGGCTGGAGTTTTGGGAAACAAACCCCAGCGAGTGGAATGATAGCCCGTGACTTCGCCGTCGAGGAAGGGGGAAGAGGCGCTCAAGGCAAGGTACAGCGGTGCTTCGACGCGGGCGAGGCGGATGGCCCGCATCAGCAGTTCTGGTTGGGAGATGCCGATGTTGATGTGAATGCTGGCGGTGACGACTTTGGTGCCGTAGGTTTGCTCGATGTAGGTGTGGTAGGGGTTGTTGGGATCGGATCTGTAAAATCGATCGCTCCCTCCGAGAGACAGGGTACTTCCCGGCAGCAAGGTATAGTCGCCCAATTGTTTTAAATACTCGCGCAGCCGGACTCGCGGGTTGACTAAGGCGCACAACAGGCGGTCGTAGCTGCACAGCGGGGCGGTCGTGTACTCCACATTGCGGCTATCAGGCTCCCGGACAAATCCCTCTAGATCGGCGACTATGCGATCGGAGAGACCGACAACCTCACCTTCGGGCGTCCCGGTATACATTTCTACTTCAAAGCCTTTTGATAGCAGCACGTTTGTTCCTCAGCTAAGTTGAGTGCTAGTTTCTAGTATCCCAAAAATTGACCTGTTCACACTATCTTCCAAGAGGCAGAGTTGAAATTTTTCGGGACTGGCACTGAAACCGGGTTTTGAGGCATCAAGCAAGTTTGAGCATCTGTGTGTTAGTTGCGGGCCGAGGTGGCAAATCCTGGTACCGCAAAGAGCTTCCGAGTCGGTTTTAGAGTCAAAAAGGCTGTTTGATCGATCGCGGGCGTGTTTAATTCGGCATAAGTACGATCGAACTTATGCCTCTGGGAACCCACCCTTGCCTCAGACAAAAGTTAGAAAGCACTGCCTACTACCTTCCTCATAGCTTCTGCCTGCTGCCTTCGTTCCTTCTTCCTTCTTCCTTCTTCCCTCTTTCTTCTTATCTCTTCCTTCTTTCTTCTTCCCTCTTCCTTCCTTCTTCCTTCTTCCTTTGACATATGTTTTCAGCCTTGAGGGGGATAGCCGCAGATAGATCTTGGGTGAGATTCTAAAAGAGGACTCTGCAATATTTTTGAGTTATTAATCCCTGGAAATCCCTGTGAAAGAGCAAGAAAGAACCCCTCCCAATTTTTGGAATATGCTAAGCAATTTAGCCTTAGTCCGGTTTTTGCTTTTATTTGCTTCTGGTTGGGCTGGACTGCAACTTTTAGCTTACTTTGAAACAGCAGTCGCGGTTTTCACCATTGCTGCACTCGTGGCTTTTTTGCTCAACTATCCGGTGCGAACTCTCCAGAGATTTTTACCGCGAAGTTTAGCTGTCGCCTTCGTTGTCTTGCTCACCATTTTAGTTTTTGGCGGTCTCACCGTCACCCTAGGGGTCACTCTTTTATCTCAAGGACAGCAATTAATTGACAGCATGACTGAATTTGTGAATGCTCTGGCACCTCTGTCCGAGCGCATCGAAGCCTTCCTGCAGGCGAGAAACCTGCAAGTTAACCTGCGAGTTATTGAGGAACAACTCCGAAATCAAGCTTTGGCTGGAGTTGTTTCGAGTATTGCTTTTTTACAAGTATTTTTAACCAACTTATTGAATTTAATATTAATTATGGTAGTGGCTTCTTTCATGTTACTTGATGGAGAGAGGCTGTGGCTGTTGGTTCTCAAATTTATACCTAGACACCTGCACAGGCGTTTAACTGTAACAATAGAGCGAAACTTTTTAGGATTTTTTCAGGCACAAATTCTGTTAATGTTATTTTTGACAACAGCAAGCTTTTTAATTTTCCTGCTGTTAGATGTGAGATTTCCTTTAATTTTAGCATTTATTATCGGATTGTTTGATTTAGTTCCGGGGATCGGAGCGACGCTGGGAATTAGCTTAGTGTGTTTTCTTGTATTGTCTCAAAATGTGTGGCTAGCTTTAAAAGTATTGGCAGCTTGCATTGTTTTGCAGCAAATTCAAGACAACTTTATTCATCCGAGACTCATGCAAAATTCCCTTAACCTCAATCCGGTAGTGGTATTTTTTGCACTGTTAGTAGGCGCGAGATCGGCAGGACTTTTAGGCATATTTCTGGCGATTCCGCTAGCGGGAGTGATAGTTAGCTGGTTTGAAATTGAAGAAATGCAAGCGGAAGGTTAATTGATACAGCTATCGTATTTTATATCAAATCCGGCTTAAAAAGCGGGTTTTCACTTACCTACTAGAAGTGCGATGCTTCAAAAACTATCCTTTGCCCAACGCGGCACTAAAAGTAAATAGAAAAAAGCTACTAAGTAGGGTGTACAGAGCCGTGCGAACCTTACTGCCTAAAGTCAATGAATAAATTGTAAGTCCGTAGGAAATCTTTCTTCTTCTGGTTCTGGATCGTAAATGTAATCGCAGTCAAAGCGCAGAGCTTGAGAGTGGCGACTGATAGAAAATCCGCAATTACTCACCATTTCTGTAGTAAAAGTTGCCATGACTAACTCAATCAGCTTTCTGTAAGAAATGTTAGGCAGTTGAACGTAATAGGCGCGTCTGGCAAAAAATATTCTCTCATCTTTCGGGAGAATTATGCCATTAATTCTGTGTGCGTGCTGAATCGGCTTGATATAGGTTTCAATAAACTGCGACTGATTTTTTTGCAGTCTCGCTAATCTTTCGTGTTGCAACCAGCTCATTTGAAACACAATTTTAATAAATTCAAAGCCCAAAATGTAGTTAAAAACATTATTGCGTTCTTCTGTACTCAAGACGAAGCGGAGTGCAGATTCTAAATATTGGTCTGTTTCTCGGCGCGCTTGTTGAGCTGAGTGGATATAAAATTGTTTGATGTAGCTTCTTAAATCTGATTCGTTTAATTGTTTTTTGACTCGGAATCTGATTAAATACTCTTTGACGCGGTGTAGAGTATCTACATCTTCAAACATTTTTGAGACTAAACCGTCGGCTGTATAGTCATCTAAAAATTCTGCTTGCAAGTCGGGAGTAGAGGCGCACAATATGTAGCAGAGGGACAAGACATAGCGCCGCTGGTTCCAAGGCAAGCTTTGGGCCCAATCTTTAACTTCTACAGGGAGTTTTTCCAGCACGGTATCTGTGTGGGGGCGTTGAGCAAGGTCGGCATATTTATGTTTTTGTTTAATCATTGCCTGAAACCTTATATTAGGAAATTGACCGGGTAATATATTACAGGTAAGTAGGATTTTAAAGTAGAGGCGGGGAGTAGAAAGTTATATTTATTTTTTATATATCTTAAGATACATGACGTAGCGGGTACAGGGCGTGATCTGTCTCACACTTTTTGGGACTTGTCATCACAACTGTTAGTTTTCTGTATCACATTTTGAGGCCGCGAGTGTCACGGGATAAACTTATCCACGTCACTGGGGTAACGGCGGGTTTGGTTGATTATTAAGAAAGGGTGATTCAGAACTCTTTGTTAGTAATGATTACTGAGGTTAATTATGAACTCGACTACAAGTATTTTTCCTAAAAATCAGTGCCAACACTTAAGTTTTGGCGATCGCCTCGTCCAACCAGTGCGACAGTGGCTCGATCGCATTGCAGTGGGAGATCCGCAAGTAGCTCGGTGGTTGTGCCAACTTATACCAGCACAGTGTCCTTTTGAGAGAGATATCCAGCTATTGGGACACCATCTTTTCCACATACCGCCTATGTGCAAGCTGAATCCTGTGTATGAAGAATTAGTGGGGTTACGTTTTCGGTCGCTCTCCTTTTTGGCTGACGTATGCGGGGAAGATGTAACGCCGTACTGCTGATTGAGGGGTGTCATACCTCGATCGCCATTGATGTGAATCGTGTACGGGGTGCGTGAAACTGCTAGTTGTTCGATCGGTAATTTAAGTCATAATCGTGGATAATATCACTGGATGCCTGTAAATAGGAGCAGGCATCCATCGTCGCGGTTAAGCCCAAAATAACATCAAAGGGTAAAATAAAAAACTATTTTTACAAAAATAATTTAACAAGCTACTTTGGCACAGGGAAGTGGATATGTTTAACGCAACTGAACTGCTGATTAATGCTTTTGTAAATCGGCTGATTGAAGGCTACCGCTACACCTACGGCGGGTTCAAATCAGACTATGGTGAAATTATTGCTTGGGTAGCGAGTATGGCTTTGGAAAATATTGCTAATAGCGATGCTCTTTACCACAATGTGGAACACACTATTTTAGTGACATTGGTGGGACAGGAGATTCTGCGTGGCAAACACATTCGCGAGGGTGGTGTTTTATGTGAACATTGGCTGCATTTCCATATTGCTTTGCTGTGTCACGATATCGGGTATGCAAAAGGGGTTTGTCGGCAAGATCGAACTGATTTGAGACTGTATGCAACTGGGATAGACGATTTGCAAGTGAAGCTACCCCCGGGGGCGACGGATGCTAGTTTGACCCCTTATCATATCGATCGGGCAAAAATGTTTATTGACGAGCGTTTTGGCGGTCACAAACTGATTGATACTGAGCTGGTTAAGCATAATATTGAGCTGACTCGTTTCCCGGTTCCTGCGGATGAAGATTATCAAGATACTGTGAATTATCCGGCTTTAGTTCGCGCTGCTGATTTAATTGGTCAGTTGAGCGATCCGCGATATTTGCAAAAAATTGCTGCACTGTTTTACGAGTTTGAGGAGACTGGGCAGAATCTGGTTTTGGGCTATCAAAATCCGGGGGAGTTGCGGGATGGTTATCCGAACTTTTATTGGAATGTGGTTTATCGCTATATCAAGGATGCGATCGGCTATTTGGAACTGACGCAGCAGGGGAAACAAATTGTTGCTAATCTGAGCGCGAATGTGTTCCGGGTGGAGCATTCTGAGGTGGGAGTTGAGGATGTGGCTGTAGTTCGTTGATTACTTGTCATTGCGATGCGAGGAATGAAGCAATCTCAGCGCTGATTCCTTGTCATTGCGAGGAACCAAGCAATGCCAATAAAATGTGTATTTCCTGATAAAAATCAGCAATCCTGTTGATATTGCAGCGCTAAATCTTCGATGAGTTCGACCATTGCGCGAACCATAGGCATTTTAGTGAGAATTTCGATCCAATACCATTGTCCGTTAGGATTGAGTTCGATAAAATAGAGGGTGTCGTCCTCGTCGCGAATGATATCGAATGCACCAAAATTTAAACCAAACTCGTCAAGCATTTGATGAAGTTTGTTGAGGTAGTCGATCGGCAATTTGTCGGGAACGTGAACGAGTTTATCCGGTTCGGTGACGCGCCAATCTAAAGTCACGTCTGAATCGTTGATATGTTTGGCATCAATGCGACAAACAAAATCATGTTTACCAATTAATGTAACGCGATATTCTGCCTTCTTTTGAATTCGTTTTTGAATGAAAACTGGTGCCAATCGAATGCTCTCTCGAAATGCTTCAAGTGTTTCTACATCAATGGGGCGAGTATAGCAAGCGTACTGCTTTTCATCATGTACAAATCCAGCGTAGCGCATCGCTTTAACAATGCACTTTCCCTGTTGTGTCACAAATTCGCAAGCAGCTTCGTATGAATTGGTGACGAGTGTTGGAGGGATAGTAATTCCCAGTTTTTGAGCAATTGGGATTTGGTTGATTCGATGAGATAACAATCTCATATTGTAGTAGTTATTGATCCATCTAGCTTTCGGATAGAGTCCCGATAGAGAATAAATTAAATGCTCTGTTTCTTCTCGACAATACTTGATAGCCCAATCATCATTAACTTCTGGAAATAGTTGATACTCGTCTGGTTTACGCCACCAAATTACGCCAACTTCTTGCACTTTTTTCAAGGAGTCTTCAAAAGACAAAAAACTTTGAATGGGATTTCCAGAAGCTTGCCATTCATAAAAATACTGACTTTGTTGAATAAAACTTTCTGAATTCAATCGAATTGCTTGAACGTCTGATTTATGCAATTCGTTGATAACGACATTTACATGATTATCAGTCTCGGAAGTTACGATCAAAAGGTCGGTCATATCTAAATTAATTAAAATAAAGTTGATAATGAAAGACCTGCAACACAAAAAAGAGACAGGTCTTTCAAGAAAGAAGACTCCGATCCCAATACTCCGAGAAAATGCTAGTCGTCACTTCGCCAGGAACCTTGTCGCTGACACGTGGAGGCATCCATAGACTGGATATTAGAAGTCTGTGTCGTGGGATCGTAACTAAACGTTTCCTTGGCGGTGATGCGGTACTTTGGTAAAATGCTCAGGTGCATCATCAAAGGATTTGCTTTTTTGTCGAGAGCGATCTGGGTAGTCGTCATGAGTTTATTTTTATGTGTTCGATGGCTTTACACTCACAATGATAGAACTTGCAAATTCATTTGTATAGTCGAATAAAGTCGAATAAAGTCGGATAATGCAGAAAATTTTAAGAGCTATTTAACCGTTTTTGTATTAAAGGCGAAAATAGTCGGATATAGACGGTTATAATTTTATTGTTGCGAGGTTGTGAGGGAAGCCTGATGAACGTTCAAGAAGCACTGGCTTTTGCTGATGAAGTGGTCTTTGCGAAAACTGGCAAGCATTTAGATGATATGCAAGTGGGCGTGATTGAGGGCGTTTTGAAGCGGCAAAAGTACGGCGATATTGCCCAAGCGCTTAACTGTACTGAGGGTTATGCTAAAGATGTGGGCTACGAGCTATGGGAGTTGTTCTCTGATGTTTTCGGAGAAGAGGTTAATAAATTAAACTTGCGATCGGCACTGATTCGTAAGTCCAGGATTAGCAACGTTACTGGTAGCGTCATTAGTGGCAATCATGTTGCTCGCGGTCATGTAATCGGAGCGCTGAATGTCTGCACGTCACAGGAAGAGTCGCCTGAGTTTTTGCGGGGAAAGCTGCAGGCAAAAATGGAGGCTATCCAACGCTTGCAAGCAATAGGATTGAGCGACGAGCAAATCGCACAATGTTTGGATATGACGCTAGAAGAGATTCAACAAGTCGATTTGACAGAATAGAATATAGAGCAAGCGCTAATGGCTGCTCGACTTCATTATCGCTCGGATCAAGCTTGGATAAAGCATCTGATATCTAGTTTTGGTAACTCGCCCAATCCATTTTTCCACTGGGTTAAAATAATAGGTAAGTCATTTTAAAAGAGATTAGCCATGACATTCATTAACCCCAAAACCGATTTTGCATTCAAAAAAATATTCGGCTGCAACGAAAGCAAACCAATTTTAATCAGCTTTCTCAATGCCATGATTTATGATGGCAACCCCACCATCGCTGACCTAGAAATTATCGACCCGTATTTAGCATCAAGAGTTCCGTATCTCAAAGACTCGTACCTGGATGTCAAAGCCAGGCTTGCAGGAGGCGCAACTGTAATTATCGAAATGCAAGTTTTAAATGTAGCATCTTTTGCGAAACGGGTGGTTTACAATGCTGCGAAAACTTACTCAACTCAACTGATTCGCGGTCAAGGTTACTTTAAGTTAAAACCAGTAATTGCTTTGACAATTACTGATTTTGAAATGTTTGACAATGATCCAGAAGTAATTTTTAATTTTGTGTTTAAAGAAAAAACGTTTATTTGATTATGTCGATCCAGAGATTGAATTGATATTTATCGAATTGCCAAAATTCAATAAACAATTGGATGAGTTAGAAACTTTGACTGACAAGTGGATTTATTTTATGAAACATGCTCCCAGCTTGGAAATAGTGCCGTCAACAATGGAAACAGTATCGGAAATACAGCAAGCCTTTGCGATTGCCAATGAAACTAATTTGAATCCAGAGGAGTTGGCAGATTTAGAAGAACGCGAAATGTTTATTCTCGATCAGCAGGGTGTCTTGCTCAAGGGAATTGAATAAGGGATTGCACAAGGCAGAGAAGAAGGCAGAGAAGAAGGACTCGCGCTAGGAATGAGAGAAAAAGCTCTAGAAATTGCTAGGCAACTTCTCAATGTGCTTGACAATCAAACCATTAGTCAAACTACTGGTTTGAGCGTTGAAGATATCCAAAACTTGCGGGAGGAATGAAAGGAAGGGAAAAAGTGCGATCGCACAATTAGTGTACCTTTTCTCGTTACCAGGCTAAGCCTGGTAGCGCAGGTTTTTGACGCTCTGGCTCTTTGATAGAGAATTACGCTAAACATTAACTCTCATCCACCTAATGCTTAAGGATGAGTCTGCCCTCTCTCTAAAGGAAGATTCCATTAAACGAGTAAATTCCGTATGATGCTGTAAAAGTCAGTCAAAGGGGAAAGCTATCTCCGACTCTAGCTCCGAATAACTGACCAATCTTACAATATAAAAAAATACATCTCATGACACCAGTCACTCCCAATCAAACTTCCTCTCAATACGAAGTTAGCGAACCAGAAAAAAAAATTGAGTCTCTGGTAGAAGAAGTTAAGCCAGAAAGCGAACTGGATTTAGAATTCCTCTACACCAGAGACATTGAATTCCGACAAGAAACAATTTATTTCCTTGTAGTCGATCGCTTTTACGACGGCGACCCCACAAATAACGAAGGCCCAAACCCAGAACTTTACGATCCAGAAGGCAAAGATTGGGGCAAATATTGGGGCGGCGACTTGCAGGGAGTTATCGACAAACTCGACTACTTAAAAGATATGGGTGTTACCGCAGTTTGGCTGACGCCACTGTTCGAGCAAGTAGAAGCATTATTTGTCGAACAAGCTGCAATTCACGGCTACTGGACTAAAGATTTCAAGCGACTAAATCCCCGCTTCATTGCCACAGGGGACAATCCTTCTATCAACCAAACACAAGAAACTAAAGATACCGTATTTGACAAATTAGTAGACGAGTTGCACCAGCGAAACATGAAACTCGTGCTCGATATTGTCTGCAATCACAGCAACCCTGATTTTAGCGGAAAAAAAGGCGAACTCTACGACGACGGCGTAAAAATAGCTGACTTTAACGACGATGAAGATAACTGGTATCACCACTACGGTGAAGTCAGAAACTGGGAAGATGAATGGCAAGTCCAAAACTGCGAACTGTCGGGTTTAGCAACTTTCAACGAAAACAATATTGCCTACCGCAATTACATTAAATCAGCAATTAAACAATGGCTAGACAGAGGTGTTGATGCTTTGCGGGTTGATACAGTCAAGCATATGCCTATTTGGTTTTGGCAGGAATTTAATGCTGACATTTTAACACACAGACCTGATGTTTTCATTTTTGGCGAATGGATTTACAGCGATCCTCGAAACGATCGTTCTGTGGAATTTGTCAACGAGTCAGGGATGACTATTTTAGATTTTGGTCTGTGCGTGGCAATTCGAGAAGTATTGGGCAAGGGTGCGGGCGAGGGATTTAAGTTAATCCAAGATGTACTGGATCTGGATTACCACTACTACGGGGCGACGGAGTTGATTACTTTTATTGACAACCACGATATGCCGAGGTTTCAGTCGTTAAATCCCGATCCGCAAATGCTGCAGTTGGCGATTGGTTTAATTATGACGACTCGCGGCATTCCCTGTATTTATTACGGCACTGAACAGTATCTGCACGATGATACCGAAGGGGGAAATGACCCTTACAACCGCCCGATGATGGAAAAGTGGGATACTGATTCGTCGATTTACCGAGATGTGCGGTTGCTGTCTGGATTGCGACGGCTGAATCCAGCTATTTCGATGGGGAGTCAGTGGCAAAAATATCTAACTCCTGATGTTTATTGTTACGTGCGCCGCTATCGCGACTCTGTGGTGTTTGTAGCGATGAATCGTGGCAATTCTGTTACTCTTGAAGAGGTTGATACTGAGCTGCCTGATGGAGAGCATACGGAGGTTTTATCGCGCCGCAAGTTTGAAGTTAAAGATGGGAAGCTGTACAATTTAGAGTTGGGTGCGCGGGAAGTAATGATTTTTAGCCGCGTCGGAGAGCGCGTTAAGGCGACAACTATCGTGCGGGCGCAGCTTAACAGCGTTAAAACTCAGCCTGGGGAAAGAATTGTGGTGATAGGAGATTGTCCTGAATTGGGGAATTGGGATATTAGTAAGGGTTTCCCGTTGGAGTATATCAATACTAATACTTGGTTTGGGGAAATTCCTTTTAATGAAAGTGCGGGGAAGTTGATTACTTATAAGTATGCGCTGCTACGGGAAGGACAGTCGCCACTGCGAGAAAATCTGGTTTGTCGCCGCTGGGTTTTAGTTTCGGAAGGGACTGTGAAATGGCGGGATAAGTGGGCCAGTGGACGGGAGTCTTAATAGTTTTGAGTTTTGAGTTTTGAGTGAGATAGTTCTGGGTGCATAAACCGGGTTTGATGGACGAAAATACTTCTTTAAGGCTTTCGATTATGTTTTAAAAACCCGGTTTATTTAGTAGGGTGTGCAAGTCCTGTGAGATATAATTTGTAATTGCAACTCATAACTCATTACTTTTTAAAGAGGACTTAGGTAACAAATATTTTGACCTTTTCTGTATAGCAATAAGGTGTGAATTGTGCACGCTCCGGAGGTGAGTTATAGTGCGCAATCGGCACCCTCCGGACATGAGTTATGGTGCGCCGAGGCGCACCCTACTTAATTAAAGCGATCGCAGCTTCTGGGCCAAAACATCGACATAAGGTTCGCTGCTGTGTTGGTTCACAACCATTTCGTAGCCCCGCTGCGCTTGAGATTCAGCTTCTTGAGGATTTTTTAGCAAATGGACGATCGCCTCGCGCAAACCTGCTGCATCTCCCACATCTACCACTTTGGCAATATCCGGGGCCGCTAAATAATCGACCATACCTTGAGTCCGAGTAATGACAACGGGCCGCTTGCAAGCCATTGCTTCCAGCAAACCCTGCACTCCAGCAGCATATTTATTGTCCGCCAAACAAACTGCAATTACGTCTGCATCGCGGTAAAGCTGCACTAAATCCGGCCATTCGTAGAACTTGCGGGACATATTTTCTGGCATAGTATCGGGGAAAGCTTGCGATAAAGCTTTGGCATCTTTAGAAAAACCGCTAATTTTTACGTCAACATCTAAGTCAGCAGTTGCTGCTGCTAAAAGTCGGTAGTCGCGCTTTTCTAATCCGACACTAACAACCGTTTGCCGCTTTTTCTCGCCAGAAACGGGGCCGGGTGTGAAAAACTTAGTGTCTGTCTGGTCTAGATGCACTAAAATCCGGGATTCAGGTAAAGCTAAATAACTGCGGAGGAAGTCAGTTTGAGGGCTGGCGCAGGCCATGAACACGTCAATTTTGTCAGCTAAACCGAATAGTTTCAGGGCGACGCGGCCGCGCAGCCGATCGATATTGTGGAAATGTACAACAATTTTCGGGCGATCGGGCAATTGGCCGCAAACCGCCGCGACTGGAATGCCAATGTCCTCACCGTTACAAAATATCACGTCGTCGCTGCTGACTTGCTCGGACAATTTGCGCGCGGCGGCCCAATGTTCGGGTTTAGAAGAAATTTTCGATCGCAGCTTGTCACTCAACGATATCGCTTCGCCATCCGGGGCATGAACGGTGGCATTTAAGCTGTCTCTGAGGGCCCGCAGGACGTGGCGGGGGCATTTACCGAGTTGTGCATCGCGGTCAATTCCATCTAGGTCTATTTTGCGACCTAATGCCAAATGGTATTTCAAACTATTCTCCTTATAATTATCCTGGTACAGGCACAAATTATCTAACCTCAGAAGATTCTATCCTCTGCTGTTGAAAGTGCTAGTGCGATCGCTCAGTCAATTTTAGATTTTAGATTTTAGATTTTAGATTTTAGATTTGACTCTACAGATGAATCTGGGGGGTTGTCGCTAATGTGTGAATTTTTGTGAGTTCCACCAATCCTGTCTGGGGCTTGTATCGCAACGGCGCTGGTCGATTTTAGATTTTAGATTTTAGATTTTAGATTTGACTCTACAGATAAATCTGGGGGGTTCTCCCTAATGTGTGAATTTTTTTGAGTTCCGTCAATCCTGTCTGGGGCTTGTATCGCAACGGCGCTGACGGTTAGGAAACCGGGTTTTTCGACACCCGCGCGCAAATCCTGTACGAATCAAAAACAGTGACACAGGCCGATCGATTCCAAGGACTTAAGCTTTTATGCTGAAGTTAGCTAAAAAATTTATGTTTAACCTCATGTATATTTCTCCAGAACAAGACCAAAAAATTCGCTACACCCTGCGCGAGTGCGGTCAAGAAGCTTACAAGCTAGCAGCAGAACCTTTTGAAGTTTCCGAGAAAGGGCCCAACGACTACGTGACGAGTATCGATCAATACCTAGACCGACAACTATCGGCAGCATTTAGCGCTTTGTTTCCTGAAGACGGCAGGATTACCGAGGAAAACAGCGCCTCCAGAGCAGCTTACCGCGCCAATTACCAGCGCCTCTGGTGCATCGATCCCCTCGACGGGACTGAAGAATTTATTCGGGGAAAACTGCACTACGCTTCGATGGTGGGGCTGCTGCTTGAAGGGGAACCGGTGGCCGGCTGGCTCTACGCCCCGGCTTTTGACCAAATGTATTTTGGCGGCAAAGATTGGGGATTGTTTCAAAGTGTGGGAACCCAAGCGCCGCAGCCGATCGCCCTGTGCAAACCCCCGGCCCCGACAGCAGAAAATTGTAAAATTGTTCTCGGAGATAAAGACCAAAAAAACTACGCCCGGGCGATCGCCCAAAGCATCCCCGGAGCCGAATTTTACTCGCTGGGCAGCTTTGGGTTAAAAGTGATGGAAGTTATCTTCGGTAGAGCCGGTTTGTACCTGTATCTCAACGGCAGAGTTAAAGTGTGGGATACCGCCGGCCCTCTGGCTCTAGCAAAAGCAGCGGGATTGGTTTGTTGCGACTTGCAAGGTCAACCGCTGAGGTGGACGGCAGATGCGATCGAGCCGGAGACTCTGGCCCACACGCAGTCAATCGCGATCGGCTGGCCGGATTACATAGAACCTCTGTTGGGCAAAGTTCAACAGGCAGTGACAGGCTTGTAAACCCGTTTAAGATTAAAGAATCTGCCGATTTTACGTGAACCGGGCCTGTGCACCCTTATCATCAATTAAAGGAGCAACGGATTGTTTGTGTTCCCAAACATCGATCGTTCCCTAGCTGTTGGGTGTCGCCTAATCATATTTCCCACCTCCGCGAGTTTGCATGAAGACAGAAGCTTTCAGTGAGCTATTCCCTCTATTTAAGGGTGCTAACCCAGAAACCTTGGGAGGGCTGCTATCAAATGCCGTCAAGCATGAGTATCCCCCGGGCCGAGCTGTGGTGATGGAGGATTCTTGGGGCAACGCGATTTACTTTGTCGTGTCTGGCTGGGTAAAAGTCCGCCGCTTGTCAAACGATCGAGCTGTATCAATGGCTATTTTAGGACGGGGTGCCTTCTTCGGCGAAATGGCCATTCTTGACGAATCTCCCCGATCGAATGACGTACTTGCTCTCTCCTCGGTGCGGCTGCTCAGCGTCACAGCTCAGCGATTTATCCAAACCCTGTTTAAAGACCCGCAATTGCACCACCGGATGCTGCAACTGATGGTACGGCGGCTGCGCCAAACCAATCTCCGAT
Source organism: Microcoleus sp. BROC3 (assembly GCF_036702515.1). Lineage (NCBI taxonomy): Bacteria > Bacillati > Cyanobacteriota > Cyanophyceae > Oscillatoriales > Microcoleaceae > Microcoleus > Microcoleus sp. BROC3. Next base: position 170,336 of record NZ_JAUBTQ010000004.1, on the reverse strand, counting down.
ATCAACTCCGCAACCGCCAGCCAGCGGTTAAACTAGCAAATACTTTAGTCGAGCTGGCAGAAAACTACGGTCAGAAAACTGCTGAGGGCAAAGATATCTTCAATATCCCTTATGAAGACTTAGCTGATGTCACAGATATCACCCTAGATGAAACCAGCAAAATTATGGAAAAACTCGATAGTAAAGGTTGGATCAAAATCGATCCAGACCGCCAAACTATCCATTTGATCAACCTCAAGCACTTGATTAATTTGGCAAGTCAATGACAGATGTTACTTGTTTGGATACCTCGTCTGCTGCCGGCAACCGTGAGGGGCAACTAACAGCACCGACAATTCAATATTCGGTGGCGATGCCCAATCCTGAATCCCACTTGTTTGAAGTGACTTTGCGCGTGCAAGGTTGGTCGGAGCCGGTTCTGGATTTAAAAATGCCTGTCTGGACTCCCGGTTCTTATTTAATTCGAGAGTACGCCCGCCACCTGCAAGATTTTAGAGCCCAGGCGGGCGATCGAGCTTTACCTTGGCGCAAGAAAAGCAAAAATCACTGGCAAATCGAAACTAATTCGGTGTCAGATGTCACGGTTTTCTACCGCATTTTTGCCAACGAACTGACAGTGCGAACCAATCATTTAGACTCGACTCACGGTTATTTCAATCCGGCGGCTTTGTGCTTTTTCTTGCCCGGTTTTGAGCGCAACTGCTACACCGTGACAGTTGTGCCACCGCAGCCGGAATGGCGCACCGTTACTACTTTGCCACCTGTTTCCGGCCAAAATCTTACTTTCGCTGCTGCGGATTTTGATACCCTTGTCGATAGTCCTTTTGAGATTGGCTGTCACGACGTATACGATTTTGAAGTGATGGGAAAACTCCACCAGCTAGTTGTTTGGGGAAAAGGCAATTTAGAACCGGAACGGGCGATTCGAGACATCCAAAAAGTGATCGAAGTCGAGGCAAAAATGTTCGGCGGTTTGCCTTACGAACGCTATGTATTTTTCCTGCATTTGTCCGGATCGGGTTTTGGTGGTTTGGAACACAAGGAGTGCTGCACTCTCAACTATCCGCGTTTTAGTTTTCGGGCTAAGGAAAAGTACGAACGCTTTATTCAGTTGGTGGCTCACGAGTTTTTTCACCTCTGGAATGTCAAGCGCATTCGACCGAAAGCTCTGGAAGTATTTGACTACGAAAAAGAGAACTACACTCCTTCTTTATGGTTTTCTGAAGGCACGACCAGTTATTACGATTTGGTGATTCCTTTTCGAGCTGGTCTCTACAGCGTCAAAGGTTATTTCCAATGTATGGCTAAGGAAATCACTCGCTTGCAGACGACTCCGGGGCGGAGCGTGCAGCCTGTCAGCGAGTCGAGCTGGGATGCTTGGATTAAACTTTATCGCAGGGATGCTAACAGCGACAATTCGCAGATTTCCTATTATTTGAAAGGGGAAGTTGTTTCGTTTTTGCTCGATTTGTTGATTCGAGCCAGACACGGCAACGATCGCTCGCTCGACGATGTGATGCGTTTGATGTGGCAGCAGTTTGGCAATGCTAATTCGGCCCAAAACGGCGATTTTGACCTGAAGTCGGAAACAGACGCCAAGCCGGCGCATCTGACATCCAACGGAGAGTTAAATTCTCCTTCGCTGCCGGCAGAAATAGGCTTTACTCCCGAAGAGTTGCAAAGTGCGATCGAGTCCGTCGCCGGCATCGATTTGAGCGACTTTTTCGCCCGCTATATAGACGGCACAGAAGAGTTGCCTTACAACAAATATCTCGAACCTTTCGGGCTGCAAATTTGGGTAGATGAAACTGACCGAACGCCTCGCATCGGTTGGACGTTGGGAGCCGAAAACGGGCGGGAAATGGTTAAATTTGTCGAAATAGGCTCTCCGGCACAATTGGCGGGAATTGACGCTGGGGACGAGTTGCTGGCGATCGAAGGTTTTCGGGTAAATGCAGAACAAGCGGGCGAGAGACTAAAAGATTATCAGCCGGGGGACACAATAGAGGTGACGGTTTTTCACCAAGACGAACTGCGGACTTGTCGCGTTACTCTCGCCCCGCCGCGACCTGGCCGTTACTCGATCGTGCCGCTGGAACAGCCCACTGCTATTCAGAAACAAAACTTTACTGGATGGCTGGGAGTTCCTTTATCGAAATTGTGACATAAATGGAGGAGAAGGGGAAAGAAAAGACAAGAAGGAATCAGGCTCAATTCCAATTCCCAATTCCCAATTCCCAATTCCCAATTCCCAATTACCCATTTTGATTATGCAAACCCCACCTCCTCCATCAATTACGCCCCGCCAGATGAATCTGCTGAGAATTGTTGCCTCGATGGCTTGGGCTGACGGCGAACTCGCGACAGAAGAAGTTAATTTAATGCTCGATCGCTTTTGCGGTTTGTTTGCCCCAGATACCGACGGACAACAAATGCAACAAGAACTGCGGGATTACATCATGCAAAATATCCCCCTTGACGAGTTGATCGGGCAACTAGAAACTCAAGAGGAAAGGGAATTAGTCTTGCAACTCGGCTATGAAGTGATTTCATCTAGTTCTCGCACTCCCGACGAACCCAAAATTAACGCTGAAGAAGCCGCAGCTTATCAAAAATTAGTGCAGTTGCTGAATCTTCCAGAGGATACTGTCAAGCGTATTGAAGCAGAAGTATCGCCGGGAGATACTTCGGATGGAATTGTGGAGAAGCTGGCTAAAAAATTAGAAAAGTTCATCAAAGGCTAGTTCGCCACTTGCGCGCGCTTGGCTTAGAAACCCGGTTGATTCCTAGATTTCTCGTTACTAAACCTGGAATTTTTCGTAGAAACCGGGAATAAGCCCCCCATGCGTAAATCTTGTTAGGTAAGTATCGGAATAATATTTTTCTGAGTGCAACTCTTTACAACTAAAGCTGAAGGGAAATAAACCGGGTTGTGACTCCCAATTTCATACGATGTAGTAACAAAAAAGCACGGGGAAGTTCAGAATATTTTTCATCCCCGGGAACAGTAACAGAATTGGCGATCGCCCTGGACGTGCCCAGCATTCCCCTTAACTATAATTAGGGACTTAGGCAAAGCCTAAATCCCTAATTGAGCTACCGATTTTTGGCGATGATTAAAGTTAACCCAACCCCTGATTAGTGCGGTAACTTGCTGAGGGCGTGCCAAGTTCTGTAGCCGACAATTCCATCTTGCGGTAAAGCCTTGCTGATTTGCAATTGTCGCACTGCTACATCTGTCATCGCCCCGAAGAATCCGTCAATCGCACCGAAATAGTATCCATTGATTTTCAAGACATTCTGAACAATTTTAACAGCATTACCAGAACTGCCCTTCATAACGATCGGCATATTCACAGGTGCACCAGAGTATAGTGCTTCCCAAGTGGTAGGGCCGACAATCCCATCTTCTTTTAAAAAGACGCGGTGTTGATAGCCTTTGACGGCGTTTTGAACTTGGACGCCGAAAATACCGTCAATCGGCCCGAAATAATAAGCCCAATGATATAGAAGCTGTTGTAGTTCCTTGACAGCTTGACCTGTTGAACCCATTTGTAAAGTGGGTTTGTTTACTCCCGTGGTTTCAGCAAATGCAAGAGTTGATTGAGAAGTAGTATCGGCGACAAGAGCCATAGTTTCATTGTTCAAGCTTCTTTCTTCGGTGTACATAATGTGGTTCCTCTCAACATTTAAGTTTTGGTGTTTGATATTTCAGGTATAACTGGTGGGATTTGTGAGTGAACAGTCACTTTTTCGAGTGTCACTCGTTTGAGTTACCCGTTGGTTTGTCGTAAGGAATGCAAGTCGTAAGATTTTTAAGAGGAATTCCGTTGTCACTACAAACCAACGGGTAAGGTGCGCGGTGCGCACCCTACAAAATACAAAGGTGCGCACCGCGCACCCTACCAACTACTGTTGATTGTTTACTAAGGATCGCGAATTAAATAACTTACAATTTTAACTGTTATTGTGGGATGGGCGTCCCGCCCGTCTTTTTTGGACGGGCGGGACGCCCATCCCACTTTCAAGAGTGGAAGTTATTTAATTCTCATTCCTAAGCAAATTCTCGCAAAGCTGGAATTAAATACTGCGTCAAAGTAAAGGCATCTACTCCTAATTCCGTCCGTTCTTTGGCAGCGATGATTCCGGCTTGAGCGTGCCACCAAACTGCTGTTGCAGCAACTGATTTGGGGGGGGAATTGCGGGCGATCGCAGTTGCTAACAGTCCCCCTAACAAGCCTGTGAGAACGTCGCCGCTGCCGCCTCTGGCGAGGGCTGGGGTGCTTTCGGGATTGAGGTAGGTGATGATACGTGAAGCGTAGCTATCCCGTAGGGAATCGCCCTCATCCTTCCAACTTATGCAAACTCTCGCTCCTTTGAGCAATATCGTTGCGCCACAAAGCTGAGCTGCTGCTTGAGTTGCCGCAATTCGATCCTCGCCGGTTTCGTCGGCTAATTCGGGAAATAAACGCTTGAATTCGCCCGGGTGAGGCGTGATAATTGTCAGTGCTGAGCGTTCGGACAAAATCGGGACTGTGCCGAGTTGAGCGAGGATATTTAAACCGTCAGCATCTAAAACCAGAGGCCGATCGCTCTCCAGTAAAGATTCTACAGCTATTGCCGCTTCCAATGTCAGACCTGGCCCTGCCGCGATCGCATCATAGAGGCCCAAATCAATTGCTACTGGCAACTCGCTAATTGCACCGCTTTGGGTTTCGGGACATCCTATAACTAATGCCTCTGGCAACTGGCTGCTCAACATCGGTTTAATCGACTCAGGAACAGCGATTGAGAGCATTCCGATGCCGCTTGCTCTTGCTCCCAATGCTGCCAAAATTGCTGCTCCGCTGTAGCGGCGGGAACCTGCAATAATTAGTATGTTACCGTTGGTGTATTTGTGCGAAATTGGCGATCGGGGTAACGGCAAATGCTGAGTTGCCGAGGCTTTTGTAATGCGTTGTATTGCTGGCGTTTCACCCAATATTGCTGCAATATCTGCTGCGGGAATATCAAAATCAATTAATTCTGAACTTCCGATATATTCTAACGCTCTATCTTGCAGAAATGCCATTTTCCACAAACCCAAACATAATGTATGTTTTGCCCGGATTGCCATTCCCAAAACTTCTCCGGTATCTGTGTGAATTCCGGAGGGAATGTCTATACTAAAAACGGGGATGTTTAAATTATTTATTTCGTCAATAGCTGCGGCCGTAGCGTTATTAATTTCTCGTTCTAATCCAAACCCAAATAAACCATCTACGAGCCAATCGCAGTTTTTCAGCGGTTCAATTTTGTCAACAAATCGAATATTTAAAGAACGCGCATAATCAGCGTGATTTTTTGTGAGTTCTTTTAGTTTAGAAAACGGGCAGTAAATAACTACTTGGAACCCTTGAAAGTGCAATTCGCGGGCAACAACCAAAGCATCGCCGCCGTTGTGTCCCGGCCCAACCAATACGCCGATAACTGGCAATTGAGAATTAACAAGATTTTTCCCTTCTTCCCTTTTCCTTCTATCCGTTAAATCCCGTACACTGCTAGTTGCCGAATTTCCTTCCACCTTCAAAAGCTCCTGAATGCGTCTAGCAATCAGTCCCGCGACTTTTTCCATTAAAGCTGCTACTGGCATTCCAGCGGCAAAGATTCTGGTTTCTATTTGCCGCATTTGGTCGGCGGTGACAACAAATTTTTGAATAGTCATATTAGTGCTAAAATTTCAGCTAACAGCAGCAGTGGCAAGTTGTAGTATCTTTGTGGTATAATAAATTAGCTCGATCGAACTAACTCACAGTAAAATAGCAATTTCTCTCCAACCATGAACAAGATTGTTGTAGGCCTCTCCGGCGGGGTCGATAGTTCCGCAGCAGCCGCAATTTTACACCATCAGGGATATGAAGTGGTGGGTTTAACGCTGTGGTTGATGAAGGGCAAAGGTCAGTGCTGCTCTGAGGGAATGGTCGATGCAGCTAAAATTTGCGAAGATTTGGGCGTTCCCCACCACATTGTTGACAGCCGCGAGGTCTTTCAGGCAAGTATTGTGGATTATTTGGTGGAGGGTTACAGTGCAGGAATTACGCCTCTGCCTTGTTCGCAGTGCAATAAAACTGTGAAGTTCGGGCCAATGCTCAAGTATGCTCGCGAAGAACTCGGAATTGAAAAAATCGCTACAGGGCACTACGCTCGGATTAGTTACGATGCTGCTACAGGTCGCTATCAGTTGCTGCGGGCGATCGACCCTGCGAAAGATCAGTCTTATTTCTTGTACGATCTAACACAGGATTTGTTGGCGGGTACGGAGTTTCCTTTGGGGGAAATTACCAAGACAGAAACTCGCAGAATTGCGGCGGAATTTGGCTTGACAACTGCTGATAAGCCGGAAAGTCAGGATTTGTGCTTGGTGGAAAGTAACGGTTCGATGCGGGCTTTTCTGGACAAGTACATTGCGCCGCAAAAGGGTGACATTGTGGACAAGTCAGGACGGGTGCTCGGACAGCACGACGGCGTGCACCACTACACCATCGGCCAGCGGAAGGGACTCGGGATTGCTGCACCGGAACCGCTGTACGTGATTGAACTCGATGCTGCTGGCAATCGGGTAATTGTGGGCGATCGACAGTTGGCAGTAGAATCTGAATGTACAGTCCAGAAAGTCAATTGGGTTTCTGTGGCCGAGCCGATGGCTCCGATTCGGGCTCAGGTACAGATTCGATATCGATCGCACCCCGTCCCGGCTACAATTATTCCTGTGGAACCCTCCCAAGCACAGGAAAAAGCCGGCAGTACAAGAGTTAAGTTGATTTTTGACGAACCGCAGTTGAGCATTACCCCCGGACAAGCGGCTGTTTGGTATGACGGAGACGTGCTCTTGGGCGGCGGCATCATCGAAAGAAACCAACTCCCAAATTAAGGCAAGGGGCGGGCTAGAAGCCCACCCCACAAGAAACCACCCACAAAAAAACTCACTCTTTGTGGAACAGGCATCTTGCCTGTTTGCAATCCCCACCCACAAAAAAACTCACTCTTTGTGGAACAGGCATCTTGCCTGTTTGCGATCGCCACCCACAAAAAAACTCACTCTTTGTGGAACAGGCATCTTGCCTGTTCCAAAAGGAAGTTTATTTTTGATTTCACAGGCTCAAATTTACCTAACTAACTTTCTTTTCCAAGCGCAACACATTTCCCCTAGCATTAGTGCGGTAAACCCAAGTTTTGCTGCCATCAGAAACCACAACCCGCCAACCTTCGACAATCATTTGACCGCAAATTTCATCAGCTTTTGCGAGTCCTAAACAAGTATTTGACCAACTTTGTCTGCTCGATTCAGTTACTTTCAACTTGTCAGCAGCAATGCCAGTGGAGCGCGACAAGTTTTGGCGAACTGCTGCTGCTACGGTTGCGGGCAATTGGTTCGGGCGATTTTGGCGCGTACCCTCGGCCAAATTGCCCGGTTCGGAAATTAGACTATTGAGTGCCAATACCGAATAGCTGATTTTTTGGGGCATCGCGGCAGCGGAAAATTGCTGCGCGATTTGCTGCGGTTGGCTTTCCAACTGGCTGAGGGAATGTTTGAGAGCGCCCGCGTTAGCTGCTGCGGTGTGTCTTAGCGCCGGATACATTTCCCAGGCCAGAATTCCTGTCAGCACCAAAGCCAATATTAAAGGATTGGGCTGCTTTTGGTCTCGGTTTTGATTGTTTTGAGAGTTATTTTTGGAGATTCGTTTCATCATATGCCCTCTGCCTCACTTTACACAATGCGCGATCGCTCCTGAACACTCAACTGCAGATACTTATGTAGACACTGTTGCTGGTGCTGTTAGTTCCTTTGGACAGAACCGACTTGACTGCTGGTGCGGCGCAAGTATTTTCTACTCGCAGCAGGCAGTTGTGTTTCAGGAAACTTGTACTACCCAGTTATTACTTAATTTTTACTATTAGTCTCGGGGTATTAAAAAAAATTTATGCTTAAGTAAATATTCTTAAAAGCATCTAATTCAGGCAGAGAATCTCAGTACAAAGGACTATTCATCGTTCCAAAACTCCTAAAGGTGTTTTAGACTGTGGGAGGCAAGCTGAGCCGACTCTATCAAAGGGATGCCGCACAATCTATTGCCACAGGACAGGAACGCATTAGAAATTAAGCCAGCTATTGCTGATTAATTGTACCATTCGGGTTTTCAAGAGCGATCGTCCCCGAAACTACTTTAGTAGCAAACGCTACTTTTTTTGTACAATATTGTTGAAATCTCTCGATTATGAACAGAAAATCTCTGGGAATCCATTTAATGAATCGGCTGAGCTATCCTCAAAAATTTACCTTAATCGGTTTTCTATTTGCAATACCGTTAACCTTGGTCATGTACTTGCTGATTTCCGAAATTAATAGCCGGGTTAATTTTACCCAAAAAGAAATTTACGGTAATGAATACCTGCGCTCCCTCCGCCAGTTGAGGGAATACATACCGAAACTTCAACTCTTAAATTATCAGCCTTTAAATACAAATTTAAGCCTACCAGATACGAGAGCAGATTTAGAAGCTAAGATAGACGCGAACTTTCAATCCCTGCTAAATACCCAGCGCCAGCTCGGAAACATATTAATCTTAAGTAAAAATTTTAATAAAATTCATCAAGATTGGCAAAACTTTAAACTTTGCCGCCGCCAGTGGAGTTTAGAAACGTACGATTTTGTATATCAACGTTTAGCTGGCGACATTGATAGACTGAGCGCTAGCGTCGGGGATACTTCAAATCTGATTTCCGACCCGGATTTGGATACCTATTACTTGATGAATGCTACTTTGCTGAAGCTTCCCGAGATGGAAAAAATCTTGTCACAAATTAGACTAATTTCTCAAAAAATTAGCGTGCGTTCCGATGCCACACCAGAGGAAAGAGCGGAACTAATTACTCTTTCGAGCCGATTGAGAGAAATCAATGAGGGTTTGGCGATTAATATGGAAATAGCATTTAGCAATAATCCTCAGGGCAATCTGCGACCGAAATTAACACAGGATTTTAAAAATTTTAACTCTCTTGTTAAGCAGCTAACTAACCAACTAGATCGAACAATATATCAAACTGTATCGCTAAAATATTACGCCTATATCACGGCGAGCAATTTGGCATTAAATGCAAGTTTTCAACTCGGGGACAAAACTGTAAATGAGTTAGATTTTCTTCTTCAACACCGGATCGATGTTTTTGTTAACAGAAGACAATTTATTTGTATTTTAGTGTTAATAATATTAGTTATCGTATTTTATCTATTTTTGTCTTTTTACAGAGCAGTTATGCAAACTGTATTTGTTCTTGACGAAACCTCAAAAAAGATGGCAAGCGGCAATTTAGACCACAAAATTATTTTAGATAACAGAGACGAACTGGGGCAAGTTGTAGGTGCGTTTAACAAGATTGCCGATGCCTTAGTTAGTGCAAATCAAGAAATTACTGTTCTTAACGATCGCCTAAAAGCTGAAAATGTGCGAATGAGCGCCGAACTAGACGTTACTCGCAAGATTCAGCAGATGCTGCTGCCGAAAGACCGAGAACTCAAGGAAGTTATCGGCTTAGATATTGCGGGATTTATGGAAGCTGCTGAGGAAGTTGGCGGCGACTATTACGACGTACTCCAGCACAAAGGTAGAGTGAAAATTGGCATTGGCGACGTGACCGGACATGGATTGGAGAGCGGCGTTTTAATGATTATGGTGCAAACGGCAGTACGAACTTTGCTCGCCTACAACGAACTCGATCCGGTGAGATTTTTAAGCGCTATTAACAGTGTAATTTACGGTAACGTGCAGCGGATGAAATCAGACAAAAACGCTAGCCTTGCCTTGCTAGACTATGAGGAGGGGATGCTGAAGTTGAGCGGCCAGCACGAAGAAATGATTGTTGTGCGGTCTAGCGGTTGTGTAGAACGGTTTGATACGATCGATTTGGGTTTCCCGATCGGCTTGGATGCAGATATTGCTGAATTTGTTGCTGAAAAAATTGTGCATTTGCATTCAGGAGATGTGGTAGTGCTGTACACTGACGGGATTACGGAAGCTGAAAATATGGAGAAAGTGCTTTACGGTTTAGAGCGGTTAATTGAGGTAGTACAGATTAATTGGCAGCGAACGGCCGCAGAAATCAGGCACGCTGTAATTAAGGACGTGCGATCGCACATCGGCGAACAAAAAGTTTTTGATGACATCACATTGCTGGTACTCAAACAAAAATAACTACTTGAATATCCCTCCTCAAGTTTAAAATATATTAATTGATATTCCTAAACTCAAACTTTACCTCTCACATCGATATGATTCAGATTTTAGGCGATTTCATCGAGCAGCCAGCTAGCCAAGAATACTTAATAATTGGATTTTCTCCTAGTTCGGTTCCCCTCAAGCAGCGGTGGCGGAACAACGGTTTATCGGCGGATTTTCTGGCTGACTACTTGACGACTTTTTTTCCGGGCAATGAAGACGACCCCTCGACCATGGAAAGACAAGCTGAAATAAAAAGCGCTGTTAGCTACATTGCTAACGAGTTATTAGAAAATGCGATGAAGTTTAACGATCAAACCTCGGAGTACCCGATCGACATTAAACTGCACTTAGAGAGCGACCGAGTGATTTTCTCAGTTGCTAACAGCATCACTCCGCAAGCTGTGGGCAAGTTTCAGGCTTACATTCAGCAGTTGCTGACCTGTGAGCCGAGCGAGCTTTACATTCAGCAGTTGGAAAAAAATGCTACTGAGGAAAGCTTTACCGATTCAGGATTGGGGTTGCTGACCATGCTCAGCGATTATACTGCCAAAATCGGCTGGAAGTTCAAAACCGTGCAAAAAGACCCCGAAGTAATTGCGGTGACAACTATGGTGCAATTGAGAGTATAAGCAACGCTGGCGATCGATAATATCTAAAGGACTTTTTTGGCTGCAATGGAAATTAAGACACAAGATTACCGGATCTGTTACGATCCAGCAACGACAACCGTGAGCTTTGTTGGCTCTCTAAGGCTTAGCGGGTCTGCGGAGTACGCGCCAATAGTGCAGTTGCTGGGCGAGGTGGCAGACGTGGAACCGACGAAAATTACCCTCAATTTGCAGCAGTTAGAATTTTTGAACAGTTCTGGCATAAATATGCTGTCGAAGTTTATTATCGAGGTGCGCAAAAAAGCGGGGGTGCAAATGGCGGTACAAGGCTCTCAAGGCATAGCTTGGCAAGGTAAATCTTTGAAGAATTTGCAGCGCCTGATGCCGGGATTGCAGTTGGAATTAGTATAGATACACGATTACTTTTATGGTGCAGGCTGTAGAGCAATTTTCTGTTAGTAGAGGCGCAAATTCTCGGGTTATGCTGGAAGAAAAACCATCTAGAGAACAGCTACTTTTAGAGATAGAAAGATTGCGCCAGCAAGTGGAAGACTTGAAGGAGCAAAAAGCGGATCTGGAAATCTTGCTGGAAACTACGGCTGAACATTCCGATACGGTTGAAACCGAGTTGCGCTATCGGGCATTGGAGGCAGTGCGAGAAGGCGAAATCAAGCTGGCTCAATTTCTGGAAGCGATTCCGGTAGGCGTCGCCGTACTCGATGCTCAAGGCCAACCTTACTACGTCAATCACGCCGGAGAGCAGTTACTCGGTCAAGGGGTTTTGCCCTTAAAAGCAGTTGAGGATTTGTCAGAAAGTTATCAAATTTATATTGCGGGAACTGATACTATTTACCCTTGTGAGGATTTGCCGATTGTCCGAGCATTGAGGGGCGAAAACGCGACGGCTGAGGATCTGGAAATTCATCAACCAGACAAGAAAATTCCCCTTGAGATTTGGGGAACGCCAATTTTTGACGAGGGTGGCAAAGTTGCTTTTGCGATCGCAGTTTTTCAAGATGTCACGGAACGCAAAGAAGCTGAAGCCGACCGCCATTTATTTATTAAGAAACTATTTGACCTCAACCAAAATTTAGAAAAATCCCTGGATGCCGAATCAGAGTTAACTGATGCCTACGGTAGATTTGTGCCGCACCAATTTCTCAACTTGTTGGGATATGAAAGTATTATAGATGTCAACTTAGGCGACCAAGTACAGCAGGAAATGTCGGTGCTGTTTGCTGATATCCGCGACTTCACGGCGCTTTCAGAAACTATGACGCCGCAACAAAATTTTAATTTTATCAATGCTTACCTTTCGCGGATGGAGCCTGCTATTACTAGCAATAACGGCTTTATTGACAAATACATCGGCGATGCAATTATGGCTCTGTTTAGCGACTGTGCAGATGATGCAGTGAAAGCGGGTATTGCGATGCTAAATATCCTGACTGATTACAACGAACACCGTCAAAAAGTCGGCTACATCCCGATTCAAATTGGCATTGGCATCAATTCGGGTTCTTTGATGCTAGGGACAGTCGGGGGTAACAGCCGGATGGACAGCACTGTGATTAGCGATGCTGTTAATTTGGCATCTCGCATTGAAGGATTGACCAAAGATTACTGCGTACCTCTGTTAATTTCTCAGCAGACTTTGGAACGGTTGCGAAATCCGGCCGATTATGCTATTCGGATTGTGGATAAAGTACAGGTAAAAGGAAAATCTCAATATGTCGTAGTCTATGAGGTATTTGATGCCGATCCGCCGGAAATTATGTCGGCAAAGCTAGCAAATTTGCGCGTATATAATGAAGCTATGTTACTGTGCGATCGCAAGGAGTTCCGAGAAGCGGGAAAATTGTTTGAGGAATGTTTGCGGACAAATCCGAGCGATCGGGTAGCTCGCATTTACCTGAAACGCTGTCGGGATTGGCGATCGCTACTCAAAGGAATTTAGTTGATTGTAGATTGTAGATTTGAGATTTGAGATTTGAGATTTGAGATTTACTCCACAGATGAATCTATGAGATTGAAGTTGGGCCTAAAATTTTGAGCTGCTTGCGACTCCTGTCGGAAAGCAAGTATCCATTTTTGATATGAGTCATGAATCATGACTCATATCAAATCCGGTTAAATCAGAATAATATAACAGTCGCCAAGGCTGTTAGGAAAGATACTAGAGATAGTCCCTCGTCTTAATAGCGTTCAATCCCCTCACGGCCAAACCATACAGTTACGATCGGCGTCACAAATTCATCCCGGGCCACAGAGCTTTCTGCGATGAATAAAACAGAAGCCTGTCGCGTGTTTAAAATCAGCCACAACACGATCGACAATCGAGCTTTTGGGTACAAACCAGAGACTTTCAACAAAAGCCGAATCGTCCCCGCTAAGGGACAGGCGTTTATAAGCTGAACCGTTTATATGTTCCAGCCGCGACAACTAAAACCTATCTTGAGAGAGATGACTGACCTCCAAGGTCTATCAAAAGTGTAAAATATAAACAGCTTTATACCCGTGATTTGTGATGCCTCTCAAAATAGAACGGCTGAGGGCGGAACAACCAGCGATCGGAAATTTGGTGCGAGAACTGCGGCCAGCGCTGAACCTGTCTCAGAAAAAGTTGGCGGATGAATTAGGGACGACCTTTGCCACGATTAATCGTTGGGCAAATGGACACGCTACGCCTTCTGGCTTGGCACTCAAGCAAATTTAGATATTGCTTGAGTTAGGTAATTCGCCAGATGCAACGCTTCGCGAATGCAGTAAGGCGCTGCGAGCAAGATATTTTTCGGATAAGGAGTACAAAGGGTGAGTTTACAGGGAATCAACAGCATTTTCAGAGATATTCGACTACTTCCCTATGGTGTGGCGACACTCTCCGTGGCACTGGCACTGACGCTAACCCAATCGCTTTTACCGTGGATCTACCCAACCACGACGCCCCTGTTTTTCATCGCGGTGATAGTGAGTTCCTGGTATGGCAGTTTTGGGGCTGGGTTGCTGGCAACAATTTTATCCACGCTGGCAATCAACTATTTTTTTATTGAGCCGTTCTATTCCTTACAAATAGTTAATATAGAGACAATTCTTCGGCTGGGTATGTTTTCGATCGCGGCAGGATTGATCGCTTCACTCAATCTATCGTGGCGCACTGCTATAAAAAACGCGAAAGCAGCCTTGCAAACTTTACAGGAGGCAATGGAACTAGAACAAAAGGTGCAGGGCGAAGCAGCACAAGCTGCGGCGACTGCGGCAAAAGAACAGCTAGAAACGGTACTTTCTAGCATCAACGATGGGTTTTACATCCTCGATCGCGATTGGCGTTACACCTATGCCAACGATCGCTACTGTGAAATGGTTGGAATGCCGCGGTCAGCGATTCTGGGTCAGAACGTTTGGGAGCTATTTCCGGCGGCAGTTGACACCGCTGCTTACGTGCAGTTTCATCGGGCAATGCGCGAACAAACGCCGCTCCAGTTTGATTATCTGTACTCCCCTTGGAACGGTTGGCATGACTATCGAATTTACCCTTCGCCCAGTGGACTGACCGTTTTGCTTGCTGACATTACCGATCGCAAGCAGGGAGAACTCCTCCTGGTCGAGCAGAAACGACTGCTGGAGTCGATCGCATTCGGGCAGCCACTCGACGACTGTCTGGCAGCCCTGTGTGACTCAGTATCCAGGCTGAATCCGGGTACCCGCGCCTGCTTCCTGCTAGCCGATGCTCAGCGGCTGACGTTCAAGATCTCGATTACTCCAGACTTTCCACCGTCTTTTGGTGAAGGACTCAAGGATGCTCCGATTAACGATTTGTGCATTGGAACCTGCGGCGAAGCAGTGTATTGCGGTCAGCCCGTGACCTGTGCCGACATTGCCAACGACGATCGCTGGTCGCAAGCATGGCGAAATTTATGCGTGGCTCATGGCATTCTAGCCTGTCATTCTCAGCCCGCGCTCGGGCAGGACAATCTAGCTCTGGGGTCGCTGATGCTTTGCTTTAGCGAGGCGCGCAGGCCGACGGATTGGGAATATAAACTCGCCGAGTTCGGCACCCAAGTTGCCAGCATCGCCTTCGAGCGCGATCGATCGTTCCAGGCGTTGCGCGAGAGCGAAGAACAGCTCCGATTTGCTTGCGAAGGCGGCAATTTTGGTTTGTGGTATTGGAATATAGAAACAGACACGCTGAGTTTTACGGATAGAGCCAAAGCGATGTTTGGTTTACCCGTCAATACAGCAATGTCGGTGCAGGTGTTTTTAGAAGCCGTGCATCACGACGATCGCCCGTTCGTTCACACCGTCCTCACTGAGCTAAAAGCGAATCAAGCGCATACTGAAATAGAGTATCGGACGCTGTGGGCAGATGGCACCGTTCGTTGGATTTTGGCAAAGGGCGATTGCGCCTACAACGCTGATGGCATCATAATTTCGACGCGGGGCGTATTCATCGACATCAGCGATCGCAAACAAGCCGAAGAAGCGTTGCGTCAAAGCGAAGAGCAGAGTCGGAACATTCTGGAGAGCATTGATGATGGATTCTTTTCCCTGGATGAGAATTGGCGTTTCACTTACCTGAATCGGTCAGGCAGAATTCTGCTAGACCGCACTTCGGGCGATCTGATTGGAAAGAATTTGTGGGAAGAATTCCCAGGACTCGATGGCAGCGAGTTTGAGCGGGTTTATCGGCGCGTAGCAAACGAGCGCGCGGCTTTGTCTGTTACCGCGTTTTATCCCGATCACGATCGGTGGTATGACGTTCGCACCTACCCTGCCGCGAACGGGATTACCATTTATTTCCGAAATGTCACCGATCGAAAACTGGCCGAGGAGGTATTGCAACAACGAGAAGCAGAACTTCGTTTAGTCACCAATGCCGTGCCTGCGTTGATTTCCTTTGTAGACTCAGACCAACGCTACCGCTTCCACAATCGAGCATACGAAGAATGGTTTGGATCTGTGGCAAAGGAAATCTACGGCAAGCATCTCCGAGAGGTTTTAGGCGAAACTGGTTATGAAGCAATTCGTCCTTATGTTGAGCAAGTCTTGGCAGGACAGGAACTGACCTTTGAAAGCCAAATTGCCTACAAAGATGGTGGAACCCGTTATGTCAATGCGACCTATGTTCCCCGCTTCAACAGCCAGGGAAAGGTTGAAGGGTTTGTAGCACTGGTCAACGATATCACCGATCGCAAACAAGCCGAAGCCACACTACGGGAGAGTGAGGAACGGTTTCGGCTGATGGCAGATGCTGCCCCTGTGCTGATTTGGATGGCTGGCACCGATAAACTCTGTAATTACTTCAACCTCCCGTGGCTAAACTTTACCGGACGGACGATCGAGCAAGAAAGGGACAATGGTTGGACAGAAGGAGTCCACCCCGACGACCTCGATCGGTGTTTAGACACCTATGTGACTGCCTTTGATGCCCGTCAACCGTTCAAGATGGAATATCGCTTGAAACGCTTTGATGGCATATACCGTTGGATTATGGATGAAGCTGTTCCTCGGTACGGATTGGAAGGTGAGTTCTTGGGCTACATCGGCTCCTGTGTTGATATTGAAGACCACAAACAAGCTGAGGAAGCCCTGCGCCAGAGTGAATCCCGCCTCCGTCTGATCTTTGAAAGCGCCAAAGATTATGCGATCTTCACCCTCGACCTTAACGGGGCGATCGCTAGTTGGAACTCAGGGGCAGAGCGGCTGTTGGGCTATACCGAGACAGAAGCAATTGGTTGCCCGAGTCGGATGATCTTCACACCAGAAGATAACGAACAAGGACAAGCCGAGTATGAGATGCAAAAAGCTCTAACACAAGGACGCTCAGAAGACGAACGCTGGCACGTCCGCAAAGATGGAAATCGCTTTTGGGCGAGTGGATTGATGATGCCCCTGCTTAATGAAGCGGATTGTCCGCAGGGATTTGTCAAAATTATGCAGGACAAGACCGCACAACGGCAAGCAAGCGAGCGACTGCAATTGCTTTATGAAACTACCCGCGATCTGTTGAAGACAGAACAGCCTCTGGCTTTGATGCACGCGCTATTCCGCAAACTTTCAGTGCAACTCGATCTGCATTGTTACTACAACTTCATGGTGGAAGAAAAAGACAACCGCCCGATGCTGCATTTGAGAAACTATGATGGCATCTCTGAAGAAAGGGCGCAGGCGATCGCCTGGATCGAATTAGGTGAATATCTCTGTGGATTGGTTGCCCAAACGCAGCAGCAACTTGTCTTGAATCAAGCCCAACTTTCCACTCATCCAAATGCTAAAGCCCTCTGTGAACTGGGCATGACGGCTTACGTGGGTCAACCGTTAATCGCTCAAGGGCGGTTATTAGGAACGCTCTCATTTGCCAGTCTGACTCGGACGCACTTTACCCCTGCAGAAATCGAGCTGCTGGGATCGACCTGTGACCAAATCGCGATCGCTCTGGAACGGGCAAACCTGAACGATTCGCTCCAGCAGCAAGCGGAACAGCTAAAACAAGCAAATCGCATCAAGGATGAGTTTTTAGCGGTACTGTCCCATGAATTGCGATCGCCCCTCAATCCCATCCTGGGGTGGTCAAAGCTGCTGCAAACTGGCAAGCTGGATGCGGCAAAAACTGCACAGGCGTTAGCGACGATCGAACGGAACGCCAAGCTGCAAACTGAACTGATTGAAGATTTGCTCGATGTCTCGAAAATTCTCCAAGGCAAGCTCAGTCTTAATATTCGTGCAGTCGATTTAGCTTTAACCGTGGAATCGGCGATCGAAACTGTCAATTTGGCTGCAGTTGCCAAATCCATTGATATTCGGACTGTGTTAGATCCTCAGATCGGACAGATTTTGGGGGATTCGGGCCGTTTGCAGCAGATTGTCTGGAATCTTGTTTCCAATGCGGTCAAATTCACCTCAGCCGGGGGGCGCGTTGAGGTGCGCTTAACTCGTGTTGGCAATCACGCTCAAATTACGGTGGCGGATACAGGGATTGGCATCGCACGGGAGTTTTTACCCTACGTGTTTGACTACTTCCGGCAAAAAGATGGGGCTACAACCCGCAAGTTTGGTGGCTTGGGATTGGGGCTGGCGATCGTGCGGCATCTAGTCGAACTGCACGGTGGCACCGTTGGGGCAGAGAGCCAGGGTGAAGGGCTAGGAGCTACCTTTACTGTAAGACTGCCCCTATCAGGGAAGGTAAAGGGACAAGAAAACTCTCTTGCAGGACTTTCGGAACGATCGACTGCGGATGAACCGTTATCCGGGATGCGGATACTGGTTGTAGATGATGAGCCGGATATGCGAGACTTGATTTCCTTTTCACTAGAAGAGGCAGGTGCAGAGGTAGTGACTGTTGCTGTCGCTCCAGAAGCCCTCACAGCGCTGGCTAGGTTCCAGCCAGATGTCTTGTTGAGCGACATTGGAATGCCGGGGATGGATGGCTATATGCTGTTGCGGCAAGTGCGAGCCCTGCCGCCAGAACGGGGTGGGCTGATTCCCGCGATCGCCCTGACTGCCTATGCCGGAGAGTTTAATCAACAGCAAGCTTTGCAAGCTGGATTTCAACGACATCTGGCAAAGCCGATCGAACCGGATGAATTAATTAAGACGATCGCCGCACTTCTTAGCAAAAATACTCATGGCCCAGCCAGCTATAAAAATTGAGCCGAAGGAGTTCAAACCTATCGAACATCACCAAGCTTTTAAGTTGCTGTGGTTAGGCAGCGATATTTGTATTACAGGAAAATCTACCAATAAATCCGGTTTCTAGTCTAACAGTGCGTAAGTCCTGATAATATAATCAATAATTTGGAGTGTCAAAAAAAGACGATGAAAATTAACAAGCAGCAGCCTAGAATACATATAAAACCTTCAGTGATTAAAGCGATAGCTCTCTTCTTTCTGTGCTGCTTGTTAACTGCAAGTTGCGGACAGGGGGCACGTCGATCGGTGAATGCGAGCGGCGAAAATGCTAATAACCGCGTTACTATTGGCACAACCTTGAAATTGCGGACGATCGACCCTGCGGACGGTTACGAAACCTTATCAGGACAATTGCTGCGCAATTTGGGCGACACTCTCTACACTTACAAGTCGGGAACTACTGAGTTAATCCCCCACTTAGCAACAGCAATGCCAAAAGTTAGCCAAGATGGATTGACATATACAATCCCCTTGCGTCAAGGCGTTATTTTTCACGACGACACACCGTTTAACGCCGCAGCAATGGAATTTTCCTTGCAACGGTTTATCAAAAATGGCGGCAGTCCGGCTTTGTTGTTGAGCGATGCAGTAGAATCGGTGAAAGCGACCGGCGAATACGAATTAACTTTTCAACTCAAAAAGCCTTTTGCTGCTTTTCCTTCCCTGTTGACATTTTCCGGTATGTGTGCCGTTTCTCCGAAAGCTTACGAGATTGGGCAGGGTAAATTTGAACCCGATAAGTTTGTGGGAACTGGACGTTACAAGCTGGCGAAGTACGGCAGCGATTCTCTCAAGTTTGACGTGTTTGACAAGTATTGGGGGGAAAAGCCGGTCAATCAAGGAATTGACATTTTGCTGCTTTCTAGTTCGTCAAATTTGTTCAATACTTTTCAGACGGGTGCGATCGATGTGGCTTATTTGTCTCTGGATGCAGACCAAGTTCGCAGCTTGGACGAGGGAGCAAAAAAAGGGAAATGGCAGGAAATCGTGGGGGAAAGCAGTACGGTTAATTACATGACGCTGAATATGCAGTCTAAACCGCTGGACAAGTTAGAAGTGAGACAGGCGATCGCAGCAGTAATGGATCGCCCCTTGATTAACGAGCGCGTACTGCAGGGACAAGCACAACCGCTTTACAGTCTGATTCCCACAACCTTGGACGTTCAAAAACCGGTTTTCAAAGAACTGTACGGCGACGCCAACACGGCAAAAGCCAAGGAACTTTTAACGAAAGCGGGATACTCTGCCACAAATCCTTTTGTTCTGCCAATTTGGTATGCTTCGGCTTCCAGAAAAAGAGCTTTAGTCGCAAGTACGATCGAGGCCCAAACTAAACTAAAAATGGACGGGATAATGCAGGTAGAAATTAACAGCGTTGAATCTCCGACTTTGTTTCAAAACATAGAGAAGGGCATTTATCCAGCGGTTTTAGTGGACTGGTCCGCCGACTTTTTTGACGCTGACAATTACATTCAGCCGTTTTTAGATTGTGCCACAGGTTCGGAGGCTGGGGGCTGCTCCAAGGGTGCAAGTCAAAGTCAGGGTTCGTTTTATTATAGCGATCGGGTAAATCAACTGATCGACAAGGAGCGCAAAGAAACAAACCCTCAAACCCGCAAAGCCCTGTTTGCCGAAATTCAAGATATATTGGGTCAAGATGTACCTTTCGTCCCTCTTTGGCAGGATAAGGACTACACCTTTGCTCAGAAAAATGTTACCGGCGTCCGTTTAGAACCGACGCAATCTTTTCCTTTTTGGTTCCTGAAAAAGCAATAATTCTTTACAATAATTGGCGGGAGTTTAAACGTCAATTATTATTGCATATTTTGTGCACAACAGGGTGATGATTGTCACAGTTTCTCAAAGAGCCCGATCACCCAACCCTCTCAAACAATGTGGGATATTATTAAAGAGGGATATTGCTGAGGGTAAGTATATGAAACTTGGAATTTTAACAACAACAGGGCTGCTGATTGCGATCGGTTGTGCCTCGGGAGTAAAAGCAGAAAATGTATCACAAGTCAAGCAACTATTAGAAACTAAAAAATGTAGCAAATGTGACTTGACAGGAGCGCAGCTTGCTGGTATGAATCTGAGCGGAGCAGATTTGAGCGGTGCGAATTTGAACGGTGCAAATTTGAACGGTGCAAATTTGAACGAAGCCAAATTGAACGAAGCAAATCTGAAACAAGCTAAATTGCAAGGTGCGAGTTTAATTGGGGCTAAATTGCACGGTGCCAATTTGGAGGGTGCTGATTTGAGCCGCGCTAATCTGAGTCTGGCGGGTTTAGTGATTGCCAGTTTGAAAAATAGCAACCTCACCAGCGCTAATTTAATCGGCGCTAATTTAGAAAGTGCCGATTTGGGGGGTGCAAACCTGAGAAATGCTCGCCAGTCTGTAGCGAATTTAGCTAATGTCAGCCTCAGAGGTGGCACTTTGTCGGGCATAGACGTACAGGGAGTCAATTTGCGGGATGCAAATTTGACCAATGCAAATTTGAACGGTGCTAATTTGAACGGTTCCGACTTGACAGGTGCTAATTTAAAGAATGCCAATATGGCAAATGTAGATTTGAAAAACGCTTCTTTGCCGTAGGACGATCGCCAATTGTTATATCAAATTCTGGTGCTTAACAAGCTTAATATAATATAATGTAGGGGCAATTCTGAAATGGCCCCTACAGTTTTATTTAAGTGTAGGATTTATCTCGTTTTCGATCGCTGTGTGGGTCAATCGATTTGAGATTTGAGATTTTAGATTTGAGATTTTAGATTTGACCCGACGGATAAATTCGGGGGGGCAAGTTTCATCGGATACAGGTTTTTGATTTCTGGACGGATGAATCCGGGGGCTTGTATCCTGGATGCTTGATTGTCATTGCTCGGTGTGGGAAACTTTTCGCTGGCACCTGCGATTGCTTCATAATTATGATGTGATGTCAGATCAATCTTCCTCGCGAGCATCTTGGGCGAAGCGGATAATGTCATCATCGCCGAGGTATTCACCATTTTGGATTTCAATCATCACCAGGGGAATAACGCCTGGATTTTCTACGCGGTGAGCAGTATTCATGGGAACGTAGGTTGACTGTTTCTGCATGAGAATCGTCTCTTTGTCGTCGCAGATAACTTTAGCGGTACCGGAGACGACAACCCAGTGCTCGCTGCGGTGATAGTGCATTTGGGTGCTGATGTGATGCCCCGGCTTGACTTCAATGCGATTGATCTTATAACGATCGCCCGCGTCTATGACTGTAACTTGACCCCAGTAGCGGGTTTGTGTGCGATCGTCAATTTTTTCGATTGTGTCCACTGTTTCCACCATCCTGTTTATCTCGCCAACGGTGTTTGCAAAAATAGCTGTAGTTCAAAGTATAACAGGGATAGGGTAAGTGCGATCGATTTAAAGATTACTGAATTAGTCGCCACTGGCGAGCATCAATAAATTGCGACAAATGCCCCACATTTGTTGTAGCAATTACCACATCATTGCCTTCACTTGCCTCCAATATTGCTTGAGCAGCCAAAATCACATCCCCGTCAAGTGCATTAGGTTCGGCTGTTGGTCTTCCTCTCCTTCTCGAATCAGCCCACAACTGAGCGGCTAAAAGCATTACCTCTGTAGTCAAAGGACGGTATGTAAGGACTTTCTTGAATAGGTCAAGTTTTCTGATACCTCTCTCTTTTCCCGCTCGAATCAATTCTCGCCGCACCTCATAGTCAGCAATTTCAGGCAGGAGTACCATTTCGCCATTTTTTAGTAAGGAGTCTAGCCAAAGTTGGCATTCCAAATAAGGAGGTTTGGCTTGAGGGTTTGTTACCATCCCTAATGGGCCAGAATCCAAAATAATTATTCTGCTCATTGAAACAAGGGTCGATTAGACATCCGATCTTCATTGATGACTTGTTCTAGATATTCCGCAGTTTCTTTTTGCTCTTCTTCATCATCATCTTCTCGCCACGATCGCAATAATTCAATTGCACCTTGATTTCTTTGTATCCGTTCCTCCAGCGACAGTTTAGTAATGTCTATTTTCTCAGGTGGGGGAACCTCCTCGGATAAGACTGGCTTTACTGTCACCGTTTCCATAAATAAGCGCATCATCTGAAGTAAATTAGGCCAATATTCTCTGGGAGTTTGCTGAATTAAGCGGAGAAATTCTGCGATGGGCTGGCTTAAGGGGCGATCGCTTTCTTTGTCTTCAACTATAGGAGTTTCGGGCGCAGATTTTACTGTCTCTTGGCTTTCGCTGCTTAAAACTTGTTCTGACATAATTACTTTTTTCCTTTCTCTCATTTACTCATATTATAAACAAAGGGCGGGCGATCGCCCGCCACACTTTTTACTTGCTCAACACACCATCGGGAATTCCCAAAATATCCTCAATGCGAGGCATATCTTCCAAAGCAATCACTCGCCCTTCATCCTCAAAACCAGCAATTTGATCGAAATTCAAATACCGATACAAATCGCCAGCAAAAGGATCGATTCTCTTCGACACAATGTCATTGTATTCTTGGACTGTAGGAATGCGACCTAACAGCGAACAAACAGCAGCCAATTCCGCTGAACCCAGATAAACTTGTGCATCTTTGCCCATGCGGTTGTTAAAGTTACGAGTAGAAGTTGAAAACACCGTTGTCGCATCTTTAACCCGCGCTTGATTGCCCATACAAAGACTGCAACCGGGCATTTCTGTACGCGCTCCAGCGGCTCCAAAAATGCTGTAATAACCTTCTTCTTTGAGTTGTTGTTCGTCCATGCGAGTTGGGGGACAAATCCACAGGCGAGTTTTCACTTCCCCTGCACCTTCCAACACCTTCGCTGTGGCGCGGTAGTGACCGATATTTGTCATGCAGGAACCGACAAAAACTTCGTCAACGCGATCGCCCGCAACCTCACTCAACAACTTAACATTATCCGGGTCATTGGGAGCAGCCACAATGGGTTCTGTAATCTCGTTGAGATCGATTTCGATGATTTCAACGTACTCCGCATCAGCATCCGCCTCCAGCAACACCGGATTAGCCAGCCATTCCTCCATCTTCGCCACCCGGCGCATCATCGTCCGCGCATCTTGATAGCCCCGCGCCACCATGTTTTTCAGCAGCGCGACATTGGAGCGAATGTACTCGGAAACAGTCTCCACACTCAATTTAATCGTACATCCAGCGCAAGAACGCTCTGCCGACGCATCGGTCAATTCAAAAGCCTGCTCAACCTTCAAATCGGGCAAACCTTCAATCTCCATAATCCGTCCAGAAAAGATGTTTTTCTTGTTCTGTTTCGCGACGGTTAGCAAACCTTTTTGAATTGCTACATAGGGAATTGCATTCACAACATCCCGCAGCGTTACTCCGGGCTGCAATTCGCCTTTAAAGCGCACTAATACCGATTCCGGCATATCCAAAGGCATGACGCCCAAGGCCGCAGCAAATGCCACCAATCCCGAACCCGCAGGAAAGGAAATTCCCAAAGGAAAACGAGTGTGAGAATCGCCGCCTGTTCCCACTGTATCCGGCAATAACATTCGGTTCAGCCAGGAGTGAATAATGCCGTCTCCGGGACGCAAAGCTATGCCGGCGCGCTGTGACATGAAATCGGGCAATTCGTGGTGAGTTTTGACATCAACTGGTTTCGGATAAGCGGCGGTGTGGCAGAAACTTTGAATTACCAAATCGGCGCTAAATCCCAAACAAGCAAGTTCTTTCAATTCGTCCCGAGTCATCGGCCCGGTGGTATCTTGCGAGCCGACTGTTGTCATGACTGGTTCGCAAGATGTACCGGGACGAACGCCGGACAAACCGCAAGCTTTGCCTACCATTTTTTGTGCTAAAGTGAAGCCTTTGCCGGTATCGGCGGGAATAGTCGGGCGGGTGAAAATAGTGCTCGGTTCTAGCCCTAAAGCTGCGCGGGTTTTGTCGGTTAAAGTGCGTCCAATTAATAGCGGAATTCTGCCGCCGGCGCGAACTTCGTCTAGAATTGTGTCGGGTTTGAGGGTGAAGGTGGAGATGATTTCTCCGGCTTCGTTGGTAATTTCGCCTTTGTAGGGATGGATGGTAATTACCATTCCTGTTTCCATTTTGGAGACATCGCATTCGATCGGCAAAGCGCCGGAATCTTCAGCGGTATTGAAGAAAATCGGGGCGATCGCACTTCCTAAAATATAACCGCCACTGCGCTTGTTCGGCACAAACGGAATATCATTGCCAATGTGCCACAGCACGGAATTAATCGCCGATTTCCGCGACGAACCGGTACCGACAACATCACCGACGTAGGCGACGGGATGGCCTTTTTGCTTCAATTCTGCAATGGTTTGCAAAGCCCCAGGCATCTTACTTTCCAGCATCGCCAAAGCGTGCAGCGGAATGTCCGGCCGCGTGGTAGCGTGCGGTGCGGGCGACAAGTCGTCGGTATTGGTTTCTCCGGGAACTTTGAAGACAGTAACGGTAATCGCTTCTGGCAACACAGGACGACCCGTAAACCATTCCGCATCGGCCCAAGAATCTACTACCTGTTTGGCATAGGGATTGGTATCAGACAACGCTAGAACGTCGTGGAAAGCGTCGAATACTAACAGGGTTTTGCTCAGTGCCCGGGCGGCGGTGGCGGGAATGGCGATTTCGGCAGTAGGATTGAGTAAATCGATTAGAGATTGGACGTTGTACCCTCCCATCATTGTCCCCAGCAGGTAAACTGCCCATTTCGGGGTAATTAGGGGAGTGTGGATTTCGCCTTTGGCAACACCGGTTAAAAAACCTGCTTTGACGTAGGCTGCGCTGTCTACGCCTGGGGGAACGCGATCGCGCAATAATTCTACTAAGGTTTCCTCTTCTCCCGGTGGCGGATTTTTCAGCAGTTCGCAAAGTTCAGACGTTTGCTGAGCATCTAATGGCAGCGGTGGAATTCCCAAGGCCGCTCTTTCAGCAGCCTTTTGGCGGTAAGACTCAAGCATTTGTCCTCTCTCCTCGGATAGCGTTCGGTAATTGTTTGCAGATTAGTTTACCTTTCAGATTAGGGGCTTGCGCCGACATCTGGCACAGTAAGCCGCTCTAATCAAAACTTAACGCAACTTAAGAAACAGTAGATTTCCATACCAAAGACAGATGTGCTCAGACATCCAGGCCTGTCAAGCTCCAGCCTCGCAGTTTAGGGTCGCTCTGTGGCATTCTTCTAGTTAAGATTGATCTTGTGCAGGGATTTAAGTGTCGATCGTCCTCTGCATCTGCAATCGCCAGCGATCACCGACCAATTCATACTTCTCCGCTGCGGAGTTACAGGAGTCCGATTCTGTGCAAAATAGATTATCGCAATGGATCAATCACAAATTTGACAATTTTATCCCCCAAGACTGTCATGGCTGTGGCTTCAAGACAGGAATGCAGGAAGCGCTGCAACAAACTAAAGAAATATTTCTGACGATCGCCGACGCGATGCCGGTGCCACTTGTTATCAGCAGTTTGGCTGATGGCACAATTCTTTATTATAACGATTTATGCGGTATTGCCTTCGGACTGACAGCATCCGAGTCCCTCGAACGCCAAAAAGCCGAAACACTCTACAGCGATCCTGCAGAGCGCCAGGAATTGCTCGACATACTCGCTGTTGAAGGACACGTCCGCGAAGCCGAAGTCCGCCTCAAAACAACTGACGGCACGCTGTTTTGGGCAACTGTATCAATGCGGTATCTAACATTGCACTCGGAAAAAGTTGTTCTGTCGGTGTTCTGCGACATTACCGAGCGCAAGAGAGTCGCAGCGCTAGAGCAGGAATTGCTCGGGTCAATCCACTTGCGGGCCCGTCAGCAAGCAGCCGTCGCTTACTTGGGGCATGAGGCGATCTCTGAAACAGATTTGTCGGCACTGATGGACAAAGCAGCAGTTTTAATTGCCCAAACCTTGGATGCCGATTTTTGTCAGTTGTTGGAACTGTTGCCATCAGGTCATGCTTTGGAGTTGCGAGCGGGTGTCGGCTGGGGGCCTGGCCTGGTAGGTAGCGCCACTGTCACCGCTTCGGCCCGCTCTCAAGCAGGTTATACATTGTTAGTTAACGAACCGGTGATCGTCAAAGATTTGCGGGTGGAAACGCGGTTTAGCGAGTTGCCGCTGCTGCACAACCACCTCGCCGTCAGCGGTGTCACCGTCATCATTCCTGGCAATAAGGAACAGGGGAAAAGGAAGTGGGGACTAGCAGAATCAACGAACACTTCTCAATCTCCTGTCTGGGGGGTTTTGGGGGTTCACACCAAGGGCGAGCGAGTTTTTAACCAAGATGACGTTTATTTTATGGAGGCGATCGCCAACCTGTTAGCTGCGGCGATCGAGCGGATCGGAGCTTCGGAACGCTTGCAAATGATGGAAAGGGCGATCGAAAGCAGCAGCAACGGCATTGTAATTACCGATGCCACGCTTGCCGACAATCCGATTATTTATGTCAATCCCAGTTTTGAGCGGATAACGGGTTACAGAAGAGATGAATTAATGGGTAAAAATTGCCGATTTTTACAGGGCCGCGGCACGAACTCTGCCAGTGTAAAAAAGCTGCGAACTGCTATTGAAGAAGGTCGAGAAGCTCAAGTTATATTGCGAAATTTTCGGAAAGATCGCTCTCCTTTTTGGAACGAACTTTCTATTGCTCCTGTTTACAACTCGCGCCGACACTTAACTCACTTTATTGGGGTTCAAACCGACATTACCGACCGCCAGCGAGCGGAAGAAGAATTATTTTTAAAGTCTCAAGCTTTAGCAAATTTTAGTGCCAATCTCAAACACCTGCACCGGATTACAACTTATCACTATCAAAATTTTGAAGAACTGGTTGACGATTATCTAAAAGCTGGCTGTTTAATTTTTGGACTTTCTATTGGTCTCATTGCTCAAGTTGAGGAGGAATGTCTGGTTATTCGCTCCGTGAGAACAGATGTAGAAAATTTTACACGAGGATTAGAATTAAATCTTAGCGATACTTACTGCGGCTCAGTGATTAAATCAAAGAAAACAATCGCTTGTTCTCACATAGGAGGAACCTTAGATATGTGCGAACATCCAGCCTATAAAAAATGGTCAATAAAATCTTACATTGGAACACCGATATTTATTGACAATAAAATATACGGCACCTTGAGTTTTTCTGCTCCCGAGGAAAGGAAAAAAGAATTTGAATCTCAGGCCATAGAAATAATAGAATTGATGGCTCAAAGCATAGGTAGATTTCTCGCAGATCACCAAAGGGAAGTAGAACGCCAGCAAGCCGAACAAGAGCGCTCAGAGTTGATAGTATCTCTTCAAGAAAGTGAAGAACGCTACCGCCGTTTGGTAGAACTGTCTCCCGAAGCGATCGCCGTTCACAGTCAAGGGAAAATCGCATATATCAATGCTGCTGGTGCTAAACTTCTGGGCGCTAGCTCTCCGGCAGAGATAATCGGCTTTCCTGTCTTGAATTTTGTGCATCAAAACTATGTGGAAATAGCCAAAGAGCGAATCCGGCAAGTAGAGGAAGAAAATATGCCGCTCGAGCTTGCCGAACAAAAACTGATGCGGCTCGACGGACAAATAATAGACGTTGAAGTGGCCGGCATCCCCGCTACTTATCAAGGCTCGCTCGCCGCCCAGATTATTATCAGAGATGTCACCGAGCGCAAGCGAGTAGAACGGGAACTGCTGCACGGCGCTTTTCACGACGCGCTGACGGGTTTGCCCAACCGGGTTTTGTTCATCGACAGGCTAGGACAAGCTATCCGCCGCTCAAAACAGTCCCCTAATTATAAATTTGGTTTACTTTTCCTAGATTTAGACCGCTTCAAAGTAGTTAATGATTCTTTAGGACACGTTCTAGGAGACAAACTGCTAGTCGCCCTCGCGCACCGGCTGCTAAGCTGCGTGCGGGCTTCTGATACCGTGGCCAGGCTGGGGGGAGACGAATTCACCATCCTGCTAGACCACATTCAGAGCCTTAGCGACGCCACCCTAGCAGCTAACAAGATACAAAAAGAACTGACGAAGCCGTTTCATATCGAAGGGCACGAAGTATTTACTACCGCTAGCATTGGCATTGTGTTCAGTCGAGGCGAAGTCGCAGCAGCCGACAGCCGTCAATCGAATCTGTACACTCACCCGGAAGAATTCCTACGCGATGCTGACATTGCTATGTACCGCGCTAAAGCTTTGGGCAAGGCCCGCCACGAGGTGTTTAATTTGGCAATGCACGACCAAACTATGTCGCTGTTGCAGTTAGAAACTGACCTGCGGTTGGCTATTTGTGGCAAGGAGGAATTAGGGAAGAGCAAAGATGAAGGTTCGCACTTTATGGTGCACTATCAACCGATTGTTTCGATCGCCAGCGGTGCGATCGAGGGTTTTGAGGCTTTGGTGCGCTGGCAGCACCCGGTTCGGGGTCTAGTGCCGCCGTCTACTTTTATTCCTGTAGCTGAAGAAACAGGTTTGATCGTGCCTCTGGGAGCCTGGGTGCTGCGGCAAGCTTGCCGGCAATTGCGCTTTTGGCAAGAACTGTTAACGGATGTTAAAGGAAGTTCGGCAAGGAGCAGTGTAGGGAGTTTAACTGATATCAGGAAGCAGGAAGCAGGAAGTTCGGCAAGGAGCAGTGTAGGGAGTTTAACTGATATCAGGAAACAGGAAGGAGAAACAAGTAAGAAGGAGGAAGGCAGAGACTTTTTAACTGACTCTAATTCCAAATTTTCGATGACAAATTACAAATTACAAATTACGGAGGGTTCGTTACCAATTCCCAAGTTCCAATTACCAATTATTGCTCCTTCCGAATTAACAATGAGCGTCAATCTTTCAGCAAAACAGCTCGGTCAACAGAATTTGATCGAACAGATAGATGAAATTTTGGCAGAAACTGGCTGCGAGCCGAGTTGTTTAAAGTTGGAGATTACTGAAAGCGCGATCGTGGAAAATGTGAAGAAAGCCAATATTGTGCTAGCCCAATTAAAAGGTAGAAATATTCGGTTGTCGATCGACGATTTCGGTACTGGCTATTCGTCTTTGAGTTACTTGCACCGCTTTCCGCTCGATACGCTGAAGATCGATCGATCTTTTGTGAGCCGCTTGGGGGCTGTCGAAAACGGTGACGGCGGGGGTCAGCCTTTGCAGATTGTGCGGGCGATCGTAACTTTGGCTCACAATTTGGGATTGAATGCGATCGCCGAAGGTGTTGAGACCGCCGAACAGTTAGCACAGCTTCGAGAACTCGGCTGCGAATTAGCTCAGGGATATTGGTTTTCTAAACCTTTAGACAGTTTGGCGATCACTGAAATTCTGATAAATCTCGGTAATCTCAAGTCCGGTGAAATACCAGCAATCCCGTCCCGCTTGGCCCAGGGGGATGCGAGCTAGGGGGATGCGAGCTTTCCCAATTACCAATTACCAATTACCAATTAGCTTTGATTAGTCATTACCCATTAGCTTTGAGCGGAATCTCGATCGCAAATTCTGCACCATGTCCCGGCGAAGAAGTGCATTTGAGCGAGCCGTTGTGTCTGTCTGTAACAATTTGATAACTAATTGACAAGCCCATCCCAGTGCCTTTTCCCACAGGTTTAGTGGTAAAAAATGGGTCAAAAAGTCGATTGCAGACAGTCTCTGTCATTCCCGGGCCGTTGTCAGCAATCCGAACCAGCACCCGATCGGGTTTTGGCATTTCAGTGCAGATACGAATCAGGCTGGGATTTTTCCGCATTTGGTCGGCAGAAAGT
This sequence comes from Microcoleus sp. BROC3, assembly GCF_036702515.1. NCBI lineage: Bacteria > Bacillati > Cyanobacteriota > Cyanophyceae > Oscillatoriales > Microcoleaceae > Microcoleus > Microcoleus sp. BROC3. The sequence continues at coordinate 140,066 of NZ_JAUBTQ010000004.1, read as the reverse complement.
CGCGCGTCTCTCTCTTCCAAAGCATCTAAAGCATTGCTCAAGATATTCATAAATACTTGATTTAGCTGTCCGGCATAACATTCTACTAACGGCAATTTGCCGTATTCTTTAATCACCTCAATTTCTGGATGATTGTGTTTGGCTTTGAGCCGGTGCTGCAAAATCATGAGAGTGCTATCTATGCCGTCGTGGATGTTGACTGCTTTCATTTCCGCTTCATCCATGCGGGAGAACGTGCGCAGAGAAGCAACGATTTGCTGAATTCGGTCTGCACCGACTTTCATCGAGGAAAGCAGTTTCGGCAAGTCATCCATCAGAAATTCGAGTTCAATAGCTTCTACTTCCTCTACAATTTCCGGGACAGGATCGGGATAGTAGTTTTGGTAAAGTTCGATCAGGTGCAGCAAGTCTTGAGCATAGTCGTTGGCGTGGCTGAGATTGCCGTAAATAAAGTTAACTGGATTGTTAATTTCGTGGGCGACTCCTGCCACGAGTTGACCGAGAGATGACATTTTTTCGTTTTGAATTAACTGCGATTGAGCGCTGGTTAATTGCTGCAAGGTTTGCTCTAATTCGCGAGCTTTATTGCGAGTTTGGGCGTATAGATCGGCTTGGTTGAGGGCGATCGCCAATTGAACTGTAATCGCTTGCAACAATTCTACTTCGCTGTCGCTCCAAGGCCGCACAGAACTGCAAGAGCAACAGCTAACTGCACTCATTACCCCGGAAAGTGCCTGCATGGGGATGATTAATACAGATTGGTAGCCGAACGATCGAATGGTTTGTTTCCAAAGAGGGTCTGCTACTGTTTCGACATCATCGACCCGCAGCATTTCCATCTGCAAGATTTCTTCTCCAAGAGAACCGAAGTCGGAAGCTCGATAGCGACCTGTTAAATCCGGAAGTTCGGGGAGGCGAGATTCTTTGATTGTCTCCCAGTAAGGTGCGTCTCCGTCGCAGCGATACCAGCTAAAGCTGCAACGATCGATCTGCAAGAAAGCGCGAATTTGCTCAACTGCGACTGTAACGATGCTGTCGAAGTCGAGGGAATTGCGGATTTGAGCGGTGAGAATATTGAGCAATTTTTCTCGATCTGCCTGCTGTCTGAGTCGGGCTTCCGATCGCCTCAAGGCAATTTCTGCTAGCTTGCGATCGGTAATATCTTCGGTGACAGCTAATAGATATTGCGGTTTGCCATCAGCATCGAGTATTGCTATTTTCTTGGTGTGAAATATTCGGGATTCTCCTTGGCCCGTTTCAATCTCTTCTTCGGCGATGTCTACAATTTGCCCGCTGTTGAGCACTTCTCGGTCTTTGGCGGTAAAAAAATCAGCTTGTTCTTTTGGGAAACAGTCGTAATCATTTTTGCCGATAACTTCTGCTGCACTGAAACCGAGTAACTCTTCGGCTGCCGGGTTCCACAGTACAAACCGCAGTTCTTGGGCATCCTTGGCAAGCACTCCTACGGGTATGGTTTTGAGCACTGATTCCATAAACTGTTGAGCCTGTTGCAGTTCTGCTTCTGCCTGTTTGCGATCGCTAATATCTCGGACGTTGGCAATGACGCTGAGATTGCCGTTGAGATGAATTCTGGACAGGGCAACTTCTGCATCAAAAGTTGAACCGTCGTTGGGACGCCTCGCTTTCCATTCCACGCGACCTGTTTCGCCGGCTAATACTTTTTCCCAAAGTTCTTCCAGGTTTTGAATGGGATTATCGCAGCTTGAATAGTCGTTTTTAATTGATAATTTTGTTGCTTGTTCGGGGCTGACTCCGTACATTTCTAACATTCGATTATTGACATCGAGAATGTTGCCTTCTAAATCGTGAATGAAGATAGCATCGTAGACATTGTTAAATATGGTTCGCAGGTTTTGTTCGGAAACTTGTAGCGCTGCTTCGGCTTCTTTTCGATCGCCGATTTCTCGTTCTAACTGGGCGACTGCTTGGGACAGTTCGGCTGTGCGATGGCTCACTCTGTCTTCTAACTCGGCTTTTGCTTGCCGCAGGGCTGCTTCGGCGACTTTGCGATCGGTAATGTCGAGCGCCGTGCCGAACAATTTTAGCACTTTGCCACTAGCATCGGTTTCAGCGCGACCCAAAGCGTTGAGATGCCGCAGCGTGCCGTCGGGACGGCAAAGGCGGAGGTCAAAATCAAAGGGGATGCCCGTTTCGAGTCCTCGCTGCACTTGAGTCCGCCACAATTCCAAATCTTCGGGATGGATCAGAGCGACCTGTTCGGCTAGGTTGGGGGCAAAGGTGGCCGGTTCGAGTCCGAAGATGCGGAAGAGTTCCTCTGACCAAGTGACGGTTCCCATTGTTGCGTCGACTTCCCAATTACCGACGTGGGCGAGTCTCTGGGCTTCTTGTAGCTGCCGCTGGCTGTTGCGGATGGCTGTTTCGGCAACTTTGCGATCGGTGATGTCGAGCAAAACGCCGCAAAATACTATTTCGCCGTTCTCGCTGCGGGTGGGCATTGAATCACCCTGCCACCAGCGAATCTCGCCGTCGGGCTTGACTAAGCGCCCTTCGTAGTGCCAGACGGAAAGGTTTTCTATAACTTGATTCACCGAAGCGATGTAGCCTTCCAAGTCTTCGGGGTGGACGCGGGAAATGAATGTATTCATGTCTCGCATCATTTCTGCTGCTGTGACGCCGCTGATATTGAAGATGCGATCGCTCATGTAGTCAATGCGCCAAACTCCGTCACGGTTGCAAAACTGGAACAAAGCTCCCGGCATGGTGGCTGCGATCGTCCGAAACTTGGTTTCGCTGACACTGAGTGCGGCAAAAGTCTCTCGCAGTTCGGCCGTGCGTGCTTCTACTCTGCGCTCTAGTTCTGCGTTGGCGTGTTCCAATGACGCTTCTGCGCGCTTGCGATCGGTAATGTCGGTAGCAGTGCCTGTGGTGCCGAGAGCGTTTCCTGTTTCGTCGAAGAGCGCGATGGCATTGAACATCAGGTGTTTGAGGCTCCCGTCTTTGGCGATTTGAGTGCTCTCGTGCTGGATAACCGATCCTCCGGTAAGGAGGCGGGCGAAAACTTTTAAATCTTTTTGCAGTTGTTCTGCTGTCACAAAGTCAGAGAACGGCCGACCGATCATTTCTTCTGGTTCGTAACCGTAGATATACTTAACTGCTGGGTTGACGAAGGTGTAGCGTCCTGAAGCATCGACGGACCAAATCATGTCTTGGGAGGTTTCTACCAGGCGGCGGTATTTGGTTTCGCTGGCTTTGAGGGCTTCTTCTGCTTGTTTGCGTTCCGTCATGTCGCGGGAGACGCCGACAGTCATGACGATTCGATCGTCTTGGCTGCGGATCGGTGTTTTGACTGTGCTCAACAGCCGCACTTCTCCGTCGTACCGCGTCGCCGGTTCTTCGGAAATTTGCAGAGCCTGTCCGGTTTCAAATACGAAGGTGTCATCTTTGATGTACTCGATAGTATGGTCGGGATTGCTCAAAGGTGCGTCTACGATTCCTTGAAGTTCCTCTTGAGTCATCCCGTAATAATCGCGAAATGCTTTATTAGCCCAGACGATTTTTGATTGACGGTCTTTGACTAATACCATATCGGCGATCGAATCGAGAATTTGGTGATATTTTTTCTCGCTGTCGCGGAGTTTCTGCTGCACGGCTTGGATTTCTGCTAATTGCCTCTGGGTTTGCAAGTGCAGTTCGGCTTGGTAGATCGCAACTGCTAAATGGTCGCCTACTTGTCTGGCAAATTCGATTTCGTCTTCTTGCCAATTGCGGGGACGGCCGCACTGGTGAATGCACAGCAATCCCCACAAATGTTGCCCTTGCAGTAGGGGTACAACTAAGTTTGCTCGGATTTGAAATCGCTTGAGGATTTTGAGGTGGCACGGGTTCAACCGGGTTTTGTAGATGTCGCTGACAGCTTGAACGTATCCTTTGGCATAGTTTGCTGCAAATTGTTGGCCGAAGCAGTAGTCGCGAACTCTGATTCCCAAAGATGGGGTGTATAGGGGAAGTACCTCTTCGGAGACTACTTCGCCCTCGTTCCAGTCGGATTCGGGAAGAAAGCGGTAGATGGCGACTCGATCGGCATTTAGCAGTTGCCGGACTTCGGTGGCTGTGATTTTAAAGATTGTTTCTAAGTCTAGGGATTCGCGAATTTTGCCAATAACTCCCATCAGCGCTTGCAGCTTTTTGAACCAGGTTTGAGATTGCGTTTGTCTTTCTAGGTGAGCTAGTTTCTCGCGCAGGTTGGTTACTTCTTGATACAGGTATTTATGAAACATAATGCTCTTTCTTTCGTGATTTTGCGGTTTGGTATCGAGGTTGACGGCATCTCAATCGCGATCGACAAGTTGAGCCTGGTAAATCAAAAGGGCAAAGGACAAATTCTCCTCCTTCTGCTAGCACTTAGCAGCTACTCAAGCTGCATTTCCGTATTTTTTCTAGATTGGGAGGTCTATCGAGCCTGTTAACTTCCGTATATTTACTGAAAAAATTGGCGTAATTTGCTATTTCATAAATTGTCAATAATTGAGAATTATTTTAACAAAACTTACACATAAACTGGGTTTCTTAACGTAATTAAGTCAGGGAAGCTCTGAAAGTGGAAACCAGAAACCGCGTTTCATGACGCGATGGCAGGAGCATTCTGACTAATTTTGACATTTTTTTCGATCGCCTTTGGTTGTAACGAGCACCTTTTTATTATTACTCCAAACTCTATCGAAGGTTTCCTTGGTTTTGCGCTTGAATATCCTGTTGCAATCCCCTCTATTATTTTTTTTTTAAAGAGAGGCGCTCGCCTTTTCTATAGTTGTTGCTAATTCTCGATTTCTCTGTCCTAATTTCCTTTTAATACACACTTTCGGGCAATCCGATTTTTGAGATATTTTTGGTTGCATTTTATTTTTTTATGCGGTCGATTTGATTGTTCAAACTTATTAAAATCCACTGAAGAAGAGGTGAGTTTTAGGTTAAAAAGTTGAGGTAGTTGCAGGCTAGGGTTAAATTAGCTCAACTCAAGGGCGATTCCCTACCCTTTGGGCACGCAGGCGCGTTCGGGATAGCCTCGCTTCACGAACACTTTTTGCCCGATTTTTACATTTTTTGAGAAGTGTAGAAATTTTTAGATAATACCAAGGTTTACGGTATCACATTTTTGATTAAAGTCAAGGTATTTCAAGCTTGAAAAATAGAAATGGCGATCGCGATGATTAAAGTTTGGGAAAAATAACGATCGATTCCGTATCAACTCGCCTTTTGCTTTCTACCTTTAAAGTGCCACCGTGCTTTCCGGCAATAATATGGCGAGTCAGAGACAATTCCAAACCGATTGCTTCTGCAGTCGGTTTAGTAGTAAAGAAAGCAGAGAAGATTTTTGATTGAATTTATAGAGAAATTATGATGCCGTTTTCACGGAGACCAAGTTCAAATGCTTTTGCCAAGTTTTGCATTTTTACCGACTTTTTGAGAGGGAAATTTTCTGTTGACAGCTCGGTTCCTTCCTGCCCAGTTTTAGGCTTTTGAAATACACCATAACCAGCCTTATTGATGATATTTGTCAAAGCGCGATTGAGTTCCGATCGGGGTACTTTCGAGAGAGCGACCGCACTGTCATACTCAGTATAAATTATTATAGTGAAGCGGCGAGCGATCGGCTGCTGCGATGGCGAACTGCTACAAGCTTAAGAAGCACTTTTCAGTATCGCCCTGGCTTCCTCAATATTTTGGGCAACCAATTTGCCCGATTCGATAAAGGCTGCTCTTTCGGTATCGCTGAGTTCGAGTTCCACTACCTGTTCGACTCCCTGATATCCCAAGCGGCAGGGAAGTCCCAAAAATATATCTTGCACGCCGTATTCGCCGTGCAAATAAACTGAGCAAGGCAAGAGTCGCGACTGATTGAGTAAAATTGATTCTACCATCAAGCACGCAGAAGATGCCGGTGCAAAATAAGCGCTACCAGTCTTCATCAATCCGACAATTTCTGCGCCGCCGTGGCGAGTCCGCTGTACGAGTCGATCGATCGTCCCAGCATCCATAAGTTGACCGATGGGAATACCGTTGACAGTGGAATAGCGGGGCAAAGGAACCATCAAATCGCTGTGAGAACCGATGACTGTTGCATTGACTTCAGCAATTGAAACGCCCAATTCCATTGCAATAAAAGTTTGAAAGCGGGCGGAGTCTACAATTCCCCCCATACCCATGACTCGGTGTTTTGGCAAACCCGCAGCTTCCCACGCTAAATAAGTCATGATATCTAGGGGATTTGTGACTGCGATTAAGATTGCTTCTGGAGAATGCTCGATCGCCTGTTTTGAGGCTTCGGTGACAATTCGAGCATTGATTTTAATTAAATCTTCCCGATTGATACCGGGTTGGCGCGGCACTCCGGCGGCAATTACTATGATATTTGAGTTGGCCGTATCTGTATAATCATTTGTACCGACAATTTGGCGATCGTGGCGTTCCACTCCCCTTGCTTCCATCAAATCCAAAGCAACGCCCTGCGGCCAACCCTCCACAATATCTAGCAATACTACATCTGCCAGATTTTTCTCGGCAATTCGCTGGGCTAAGGTGCTGCCAACTTTGCCGGCACCAATAATTGAGACGCGGGTTGATGGAGAATTCATTGGATTTTAGATTTTAGATTTTAGATTTTAGATTTTAGATTTTAGATTTTAGCAATCAGCTTAATTGGGGGAAGGTGCGCGGTGCGCACCCTACACGACATTAAGAGCAGTGATGTTTAGTTTTGGTGAGTTACTTAAAATCTTCGAGTTGGTCTACCCGCAGCCAAATATTGGGGGTGGGTACTTTGCCAAATTTGACGAAGGCGTAGTCACCGCGAACATCCATCACTTCGCCCTTTGTTTCAAATATATAGGAGGAAAAGCGCTGGTCGCTGGCTTTGGCTTCTAAACTGTTTTCCAATTTTTCGCGTACAGCGCGAACTATACTGCCTTTCTTGATTGCCATAACTTGCTTTGTTTAGTTTAAAAAACTATACAAATTTTAATCTAGATTTGCCTGGAAAGGACTTCTTCTTTCTTCTCGCATCTTGCAGCATTCTTAAGAACAGGCCCGACTGCCTGTTCCACAATAGTTAAAGGTTCTTGTGGGCTGTCCCGCCCGCCGCTGAAAGCCTTATTGACAATGGTGCAAGATATCAGTTCTCTCTCGTTGCTTCTTGCTTCTTCATTCTGCTTATTGCTGACACGCGCGGCAAAAATGAGTCGATCGCCCTGCTAATTTTATACGTTCGATGGTTGCGGAGCAAGTGCGGCAGGGTTGACCGGCGCGATTGTACACCCAAGCAACGCCGCCGTAGTTGCCGTTGACACCTTGGACGTTGAGAAAATTGCTAAAAGTGGTGCCGCCGGATGCGATCGCCTTCTGTAAAACTTGAATAATAGCTGTATGGATGCGCCCAATTTGCGCTGCCGTCAAATCCGCACAGAGAGTTGTCGGCAGGACTCCCGACAAAAACAAAGTTTCGTCTGCGTAGATATTGCCCAAACCCGCTACCAGTGACTGGTCTAGCAAAGCTGTTTTAATAGGTCGCGCCCGCCGGTGGAGCTTGCGGGCCAAATATTCTGTTGTAAACTCGTCTGAAAACGGTTCCGGCCCTAAAAGTTTCAGACCGGTGACAGTGCTGGAAACCTCGGTTGCTGCCGGCACGTACCACATTTGACCGAAGGTGCGCTGGTCTACAAATCGCAGTTCTTGGTTTCCTTCAAAGAACAACCGCACTCGCGCGTGTTTTTGCAGGGGTTCGGATCTGTTCACCCACAGCAGTTGTCCCGTCATCCGCAGGTGAACGCCTAACCAGCCGGCTTTTGAAGGCAGGAGGGAGGAAGAAGGAAGAGGGAAGAAGGAAGAAGGAAGAGTGGAAGAACTTGGAGTTCGATCCCTAAATTCTCCCTCTTTCCCTTTCTCCCTTCCTCCTTCTGGGAATTGAGATAGTTCTGCCAGGAGGTATTTGCCGCGTCTGTACCAGCGTTCGATCGACTTTCCTTTGAGTTTTGTCAAAAAATCGGTCGCAGAGATTGAGCGGGCGATTGAGCTGTTTAACAACACGTCCCCGCCCAACATTTCTCGATCGAGGGTTGCTTGATTCAAACCCCGGCAAATAGTTTCAACTTCTGGCAGTTCTGGCACAATTAGCGCTGTTCTGTTCCTTGATTGGGCGAACCTTCGACGCTGCCGGGAACTTCCGCCCCTGGTTTGCTGTCCGTCGCAGTTTTCGGCTGCTGGGGGGCTCCTCCGCTGCCAGTTTTCCGGGTTTTTTCCTCGATCGTGGTTTGCTTGCCGCCTGGAGCTGCGGTTGATTTTGCTTTCGCTTTGGGGGCGGATACTTCCACTAATTCGCTTTGGGCGAAGTTGTTGGTGTTGACGCCGGCATAATTTACTTTGTCAAAGCGAACGATAACTGGGTATTTAATGCCGCTTTGGTCTACCGTAGCAACGGTGCCCACTTCTTGATACCAGTAAGATTCTTTGCGGAGAATCCGGACTGTAGAACCGCGTTGAACCATGAGCTTTGTTTCCTTTGCGATGAATAAACGGATAAAGCCATTTTTTTTACTCTAGTCGATCGCGCGGCGCATTTAAAGTCTGCAAGGGAATTTTTGCCTCATGCGCCGTTTTTTGGTCGGATTTTTGTAAAGAAAAGTAAATACTTTGGTAAAGCGATCTTTCCTGACCAAAATTAAATAAACTCACATTATCCATCAAACAAAAGCAGTTCTATCGGATCTATAAAAAACTTTACAAATAGGATAGCGAGCCGAAGCACGATGTGCATTAAATAAGATAGTCCTGGACGCAAAAACCCGGTCTCTGCACGTAATTTGGTCATATAGGCTCGAAGGTGACAACGAGAAACCGGGTTTTTTGGTCGAGTGGGTTCAAGACTTTAGGATTGACGCACATAGTGCCAATCCCCCCGCGTGAAGCGTAGCTATCCCGCTATTGGAATCGCCCCGAACAAGAGCGTTTTGTAGGGGGAATCCCCCCGCGTGAAGCGTAGTTATTGCGCTCTTAGAATCGCCCCTCCCGGGCGCGAAGGTGGCGTCATTCGTCATTGAGTCAAGCTTCCACTATCTAGTCTGGCAATGTTTGAAGCCTCCATCTAATATCAGTTTCAAAAAAGAATGCAACTCTAGACCTGTGATTCAAGCCCTTATACAGTCAGTCAGTCTCAATCTCAAATCTCAAATCTCAAGTCTAAAATGGTATTAGTCACTCATCTCTAAATCTTTCATTTTCACCAGCTTGTCACCTAGGATAGTTTCTCACAAATCATTTAGGATTGCTATATTATGGTTGGGATCGCTGGTCGAGAATTGCATTTTTTTTAATTGGTATTTTTTTAATTAAAAACCCGGTTTCTTCAAGAAACCGGGTTTTTAATCCACAGTATTTATCTGGGTGTCTGTCAGATTAATGACTCAAAGCGAATTCAGGCAATTTCGGCTCAGATGAACCATCGGGCACCACCTTAACCTGACCGTTTTCATCCACATCAACGATCGCGCTTTGGCCTTCCGTCAGCTTCCCAGAAAGCATTTCCTCAGCCAGTACATCTTCCAACAACCGCATGATTGCACGCCGCAAAGGTCGAGCACCGTAGCTGGGATTGTAGCCTTCTTTAACTAACAGTTCCTTGAACCGTTCCGTCACCGACAAAGTAATACCCTGTTCCGTTAAGCGACTGAAAACTTCCCGCAACATGATGTCGCCAATCTGCATGACTTCTTCCTTATTCAACTGGCGGAAGACAATAATGTCATCCAAGCGGTTTAGAAATTCGGGACGGAAAAACTGTTTCAGTTCCTCGTTGACCAAATTGCGAACGCGGTTGTACTTAACGTCTGCAAAGTTTTCATTAAACTCGAAACCCAAACCGCCGCCGCCTTTTTCAATCACTCGCGAACCGATGTTTGAGGTCATAATCAGCAGTGTATTCTTAAAGTCAACTGTCCGACCTTTAGCATCAGTCAAGCGACCGTCTTCCAAGATTTGCAGCATCATGTTGAAGACATCCGGGTGAGCTTTTTCGATTTCATCGAACAGCACGATGGTATAAGGACGGCGGCGGACTGCTTCTGTTAGTTGGCCGCCTTCATCGTAGCCGACGTAACCCGGAGGCGAACCGATGAGTTTGGAAACCGTGTGGCGTTCCATGAATTCGGACATATCTAACCGAATCATGGCTTCTTCGGAACCGAAGAAATAAGTTGCCAGGGCTTTTGTAAGTTCCGTTTTGCCGACGCCTGTGGGGCCGGAAAAGATGAAACTGGCGATCGGGCGATTCGGATTTTTCAAGCCTACCCGCGCGCGGCGGATGGCCCGAGAAACTGCGCTGACAGCTTCTTCTTGACCGATCAAGCGCTGGTGCAGCGTGTCTTCCATGTGCAGCAGCAATTCCGATTCGGATTCTGTCAGCTTGCTGACCGGTACTCCCGTCCAATTAGCCACGATGTGGGCGATGTCTTCTTCGGTGACGATGGGAGAGGTTTTGAGCTGGCTTTTGTTGATCGTAGCTTCGGCGATTTCGGCTTCAATTTCTAATTCGCGATCGCGCAATTTTCCAGCTTTGTCGAAGTCTTGCTCGCGCACTGCTGCATCTTTTTCTTTTGTTACTGCAGGCAGTTGCTTTTTGAGTTCTTTAACTTCGGGCGGGGTTTGTGAATTCATCACGCGGACGCGGGAACCTGCTTCGTCAATTAAGTCGATCGCCTTGTCTGGCAAAAACCGATCGTTAATGTACCTGTCTGACAGTGTGGCCGCTGCTTCTAAAGCTGCGTCGGAAATTGTCAGTCTGTGATGCTGTTCGTAAGCCGATCGCAACCCGTACAATATTTCGATGGTTTCAGCCACGCTCGGTTCCCCGATTTTTATCGGTTGGAAGCGGCGTTCTAACGCAGCGTCGCGCTCGATGTGCTTGCGGTATTCGTCTAAGGTAGTTGCGCCGACACACTGCAATTCGCCTCTGGCAAGGGCTGGTTTGAGCATATTGGAGGCGTCCATGCTGCCTTGAATCGCCCCTGCACCGACTAAGGTGTGAATTTCATCAATTACCAGAATGATGTTGCCGGCAGCGCGAATTTCCGCCATGATTTTCGTGAGCCGTTCCTCAAATTCGCCTCGGAATTTTGTACCAGCAATCAGCGAACCCATATCGAGGCTGATTACTTGTTTGTCTTCTAAAATTTCCGGGACGTTTCTGTTAACAATTCGCTGGGCGAGGCCTTCGGCGAGGGCTGTTTTGCCTACTCCCGGTTCCCCTACCAACACAGGATTGTTCTTCGTGCGGCGGCCGAGCACTTGGATCACGCGCTCTATTTCATTTTCGCGGCCCACTACGGGGTCAAGTTTGCCTGCTGCGGCTAACTTGGTCAGGTTGGTACCGAATTCTTCTAAAGTCGGGATTTTGCGATCGCCGCTATCACCCCTGCCTCCGGGTACCGCCGCGACTTCTCCCACGGCACGAATTACCTGCGTGCGGACTCTCTGGCGATCGATCCCCAAGTTTTGCAGCACCTTCGCCGCCACCCCTTCATCGTCCTGAATCAGCCCCAGCAGGATGTGCTCGGTGCCGATGTAATTGTGGCCTAACTGCCGCGCTTCGTTCAGCGCCGTCTCAAAAATGCGCTTGACGCGGGGCGTAAAAGGAATTTCCGGCGGGAGGAACCCGGAACCTCTACCGATGATATTTTCGATTTCATTGCGTGCCTCTTTCAAGTTGAGGCCCATATCCAGTAATACTTTTGCAGCGATGCCAGTGCCTTCGCCGACGAGTCCCAGGAGGATTTGCTCGGTGCCTACAAAATTGTGGCCGAGACGGCGCGCTTCCTCTTGGGCTAGCATGATTGCTTTAATGGCTTGTTCTGTAAAGCGTTCAAACATATTTTTTCTATCCTACTGTCTTGGCGAGGGCTGTATCGCTGCTGGTGAGGAGCGATTTGGAACACTACACAAATTATAGATGTAAATTTTTGTGTATTTCCTTCAATCTAATGTATCGCTGCTGAGGATGGGCCGACAGTGAGGAGAGCCGAATAGTACGGGTGTGGTTGCCGTCCGCCACCAGCGAATATTAATTGAGAATATATAGTAGCAAAATGGCTTTATTCCATAGATACTATAATCTTTATATATAAATATATTTTTGTACCAGTAAATAAATCCTGATTTTTTTTACCTAAGTACACCATTTAACTAAGCTAAGCATATAACGGTTGCGCTGTCAAGACTTTTGACGATTGACGGTGGTCGTGCCGCCAGCCAAAAGTCAACAGCCAACAGCGACTCGAATCAGATATTTTTTTAATTCAGAGGAGAACTCGATGCAATTTCTCTCGCAATACCAAATCCACTCCACTCTCCACCAAGGTATCGAAACGATTGTTTATCGAGGAAAAATCCCCACCCATCACGAGACAACCGTACTCAAAATCCTGAAAGCTGAATATCCCACCCTCGATGCAATTACCCGGCTCAAGCACGAGTATCGCATTCGCCAACATTTAGACCATCCGGGCCTAGTTAAAGTAATTAGCCTAGAAACCTTTGACAACCGTCTCGGCTTGCTTTTGGAAGACTTTGATGGCGAATCTATCGATCGCCTGATGTCCAGACAAAAGCTCGAAGTCATCACCTGTTTGAGGTTTGGCATCCAACTCATAAAAACCTTAGAATATCTGCACCTTCAAAAAATTATTCATAAAGATATTAAGCCTAGCAATATCATCATCAACAGCCACACAGGAATTATTAAACTGACCGATTTCGGGATTGCTTCTCGATTGTCCAAAGAAAATCCGCAAATTAATAATAACTCGATAGTAGGCACTTTTGCTTATATGTCTCCCGAACAAACCGGGAGAATGAACCGCACCCTCGACTACCGCACCGACTTTTATTCTCTCGGAATTACCCTGTATGAAATGCTGACAGGTCAATTGCCATTTTTGAGTAACGACCCCTTAGAAATAGTTTACAGTCACATAGCCTCTCAAGCAATTGTACCCCATCAAATTAATTCAGATATTCCACCAGCTATATCACAAATTGTGATGAAATTGATGGCAAAGAATGCCGAACAGAGATATCAAAGCGCAGGCGGATTGTTGGCAGATTTAGAAAATTGTTTAAATCAGTTAGAAACTACAGGCAAGATAGTCGATTTTACGCCTGGAAACTTAGATATATTGAGTCAGTTTTTGATTCCTCAAAAATTGTACGGTCGGGAAACACAAGTCAGCGAACTATTAGCAGCCTTTGAACGTGTAGCTAATCCCTGCGAGGAAATTTCTTCCCCTTCCCAAATTGAACTGATCCTAGTTTCTGGTTATGCAGGTATAGGCAAATCGGCAGTAGTCAACGAAATTAAAAAACCTATCACCAGACAGCGGGGCTATTTTATTTCAGGTAAATTTGACCAATTCAAGCGGAATATACCTTACGCATCTTTAATTCAAGCTTTTCAATCTTTGATCCAGCAGTTACTTGCGGAAAATAACAAAAAATTACAAGATTGGCAAGATAAACTTTTAGTCGCACTAGGCGATGCCGGACAAGTAATTATTGACGTGATTCCCGAACTAGAATTGGTAATTGGCAAACAGCCTGCCGTTGCGGAACTTGCCCCAACAGAAGCACAAAACCGCTTTAACAGGCTATTCAAAGAATTTATCCACGTATTCGCGCAAAAAGAGCATCCATTAGTCATATTTCTCGATGACTTGCAGTGGTCAGATTCAGCGACGTTGCAATTAATGGAATTGCTGGCAACTGACCAAGACAGCAAATATTTACTATTAATAGGAGCCTATCGAGACCATGAAGTTAGATCTACACACCCTTTAATGCAGACAGTAGATTACCTTCAAGAAACGGGTATTATTATCAACAATTTAGTGCTGGAACCTCTTTCTTTAGCCCAGGTTACTGAGTTAATTTCGGAGACCTTGAATGACTCAGACAGAATTCAACCTTTAGCGGAGTTAATTTGGAATAAGACTGGTGGGAATCCTTTTTTCTTGACGCAATTGCTCAACACTCTTTATCAAGAAAAACTTTTGAGGTTTGACTTTTCCCGGCTGCTGTCTCCCGGAAGCAGAGGGGAGTGGCAGTGGAACATTGAGGAGATTCAGGCTATTGGCATCACAGATAAGAGTGTAGTTGAACTGGTAGCCAGTCGGATTCAACAATTGCCAGAGACTACACAACAAGTTTTGAAATTGGCGGCTTGTGTTGGAGACAAATTCACTTTAGATGTTCTCTCTACTGTCAACGCAAAATCTCCATCAGTCACGGCGACTGAACTCTGGGATGCTTTGCAAGCAGGGTTAATACTTCCCTTGAATGAGAGTTACCTCATTCCTTTATTTTTAGAGGGAGAAGGAGTAGCTAATTTAACTTTCGATTCTTCGCGAATCAGCTATAAATTTTTGCACGATCGCGTCCAGCAAGCTGCATATTCGCTGATTCCTGATGATGAAAAGCAAGCCACTCATCTTAGCATCGGTAAATTGCTACTTGAAAATACGCCACCCGATAAAGTAGAAGAGAGAATTTTTGATATTATCAACCAGTTGAATGTAGGAATGGATTGTCTGCTCCTGCAATCAGAAAAAGATGAATTAGCCGAATTAAATTTAATGGCTGGGCATAAGGCAAAAGCAGCTAATGCTTACGAACCCGCTGTTAAGTATTTGAATGTGGGAATTTCCTTATTAGCACCTGATAGCTGGGTTCGCAACTATCGCATGACGCTGCGGCTGTATGTAGAGACGCTGGAAGCGGAATATTTAAACACCAACTTCGAGCAAGCAGAAGTTTTGGCAGAAGTGGTTTTGCGATCGGCTAAAAACCAGCTTGACATAGTGAAAGTGTATCAGCTAAAAATCCTATCTTATCAGGCTCAAAGCCTGATGCTAAAAGCTGTTGAAACAGGTTTAGAAGTGCTGAAAATGCTGGGAGTAAACCTATTAGATAGCCCAACCATTGCAGTGCCAAAATTGCCGCGAATTGAGGAATTAGAAAACCTGCCAGTTATGACAGATCCTTATCAACTGGCAGCTATGGAAATCC
Organism: Microcoleus sp. BROC3; assembly: GCF_036702515.1. NCBI lineage: Bacteria > Bacillati > Cyanobacteriota > Cyanophyceae > Oscillatoriales > Microcoleaceae > Microcoleus > Microcoleus sp. BROC3. The sequence goes on along the minus strand of NZ_JAUBTQ010000004.1, from coordinate 124,982 downwards.
TGACAGCCCTCTATCCTCCTGCTTATATTGCCAAACCAGAAATTGTGTCCTCCCTCGTCTTGACTATGGTCAATCTTTGTATTGAGCGCGGTCATTCAGCATTAGCTACTTTTCCCTATACTCTTTATGGAACGATGCTGTGCGGCATCGCAGGCGACATAGAAGCTGGCTACTACGCTGGATTAATTGCTTTAAAGCTGCTAGAACAATTTAATGCTAGCCAACAGAAAGCTAAGGTTTATGTAATGTTTAATGGTCATATAAGAATCTGGAAAGAGTCTACTAAGACTACACTTGCTTCATTTATAGAAGGAATGAATGTTGGTGTGGAAACGGGCGATTTAGAATGGGCGATATATAATTCTATGCACTATATTACCAATTTATTTTTGGTAGGAGAACCGCTAGAATATGTCAAAGAAAAACAAACCCTTTATATGGATTTTTTGCTAAAAAATAGACACGAATTTGCCATAGGTTATGCTAAAATTTGGCAAGCAATTGCTTTAAGCTTAAGAAGCCAAACAGCAGAGCAATTACGGTTAGTTAGTGGCAGGTTGGATGAACCTGCTGTGATGTCGCGTTGGCAGAAAGAAAATAATCGAATGTCGCTGTTTGCAGCTTATGCGGGTAAATTGATGCTGCTTTATTTATTGAAAGATTATGCTTCGGCTGTTGCCAGCGGTAAATTAGCGGCAGAATATGCAGATGGGGCGATCGGCTTAATCACTGTTGGGGTACACAATTTCTACTATTCGCTGGCTCTCCTCGCCCACTATCCTGACAGTGACAATCAAGAAGCATACCTAGCTATTGTTAACTCTAATCAACAAATTATGAAAAAGTGGGCCTACCATGCACCCATGAATTATCAGCATAAATACGAGTTAGTCGAAGCAGAAAAAGCGCGAGTTATCAGCGATCAACTTGCCGCAATGGATTATTATGACTTAGCTATTAAAGGAGCTGCAGCTAACGGTTACATCCACGAAGAAGCATTAGCTTCTGAATTAGCTGGAGAGTTTTATCAATCTTTGGATAAAGAGATAAGTGCTCGAGCTTATCTGACCAAAGCTTATTATGCTTACATTCGCTGGGGAGCTACAGCCAAAGTTAAAGACTTAGAATCCCGTTATCCTTATTTAGTCGATCGCCATCAAGACGCAATATATAAAAATGTTGTCACCACTACCAAAACTACTATTAATAATAATAGTTTTGTGCTGGATTTGTCAACAGTTGTCAAAGCATCACAAGCTGTTTCGAGCGAAATTATTCTCAGCCGCTTGCTAGAGAAACTCGTACAGCTTGTGAAGGAAAACGCAGGTGCTCGAAAAGTATTATTTCTTGCCAATACAGGTAATCAATTATTCATAGAAGCGGCGCTGACAGGTGACTTTAAGGATGTAACCGTGTTGCAATCTCTCCCGATTGCCGAATCCGATATGCTGCCAATTTCCTTAATTAAATATGTAGAAAGAACCAGAAAATACTTGGTTTTAGACGATGCTACCCGATCCGATCAATTTCAATTTGACCCGTATATTGCGACCAATCAACCCCTATCTATCCTGGTATTGCCAATTATTCATCAAGGCAACCTTACGGGTATTTTTTATTTAGAAAATAATTTAACCAAAGGTGCTTTTACTAGCGACAGGGTAGAAGTTTTGGGAATCCTGTCTGCACAGGCAGCTATTTCTCTAGAAAATGCCCGTTTTTATACTATTCTGGAAACGCGAGTAGCCCAAAGAACTGAGAAATTGCAAACTGCACTGGAAGAACTTCGCCGCACTCAATTGCAGCTAATTCAAAGTGAAAAAATGTCCAGTTTAGGGGAAGTGGTAGGGGGGATTGCTCACGAAATTAATAACCCGATTAACTTTATTTATGGAAACTTACATTACACCAATGAATACTCTAAAAATTTACTAGATTTACTACAATTATACCAAAATAATTACCCAAATCCCGTGCAAGAAATAATAAATAAAAGTGAACAAGTTGATTTATTTTTTTTGATGAATGATTTCACTAAAATGATTGATTCCATGAGAGTTGGTGCTGCGAGGGTTCGCGATATTGTGCTGTCGCTGCGAAACTTTGCTCGACTAGATGAATCAGATAAAAAATGGGTTAATCTCCACGAAGGTATCGACAGCACATTGATGATTTTGGCTCAAAAATTAAGCGATATTCAAGTGATCGAGGAGTACGGCAATTTGCCTTTAGTGAACTGCTATCCGGGAGAAATTAATCAGGTATTTATGAATTTACTTACCAATGCAATTGATGCTTTTTCTTGCGAAAGAGTGAGTGAAGCTGACTCGACAAAGACTCCAACAATTCAGATTTGCACGGAAGTCGCCGAAGGAAATCAAGTAGCGATTCGCATTGTTGATAATGGTGTGGGGATGAGTTCGGAGGTACTGGGTAAAATATTCGACCCGTTTTTTACTACTAAAGACGTAGGTAAGGGGACTGGTTTAGGATTGTCTATCAGTTATCAAATTGTGGTAGAACAGCATGGAGGAAAGCTAATTTGCAAGTCCGAACCCGGAGAGGGCAGCGAGTTTACTATACTGCTTCCGTATTGATTAATTAAAGCCATCGTGAAAGCAACTGTTCAATTACTTTCACAAAGCCGATCGCAATTTGAATCAACGGCCAACCTACAAAACAAATGAACACCGCCCAGCGAGTTTGAATATCCAAACCTTGGCGAACCGCCACAATTACAGCTAGCAAACTCCACACAGCTAATATGCGCTCTATTCCTTCTCCCAGCAAGGGAATCAGCGTTAAAAAATTCAGCACTTGGGGCGCGTAGGCAAAGCCGATCGGCACCAACAACTCCCCATAAGTTACGTGTCCCGGCTTCAGCCACTCCCCGATTTTAAAGATAGTGAAAGTCCAAAAATAATAACCCCCCGCGACTGCCAAACCATCTATCAAAAGTCCTAGAAATAATACTGATGGCTCAGTTCGGTTGATTAACAAGATGACAGCACTGCCCAACACGCGGGACAGCGCAGCTAAAATTACAATTGTTAAAGCTATTCGCTTAGTTCTGCCAGTGTAGGGAGTTTTTTCGTAAAAATTGCCGTTCAAAGAAAGTGCGTTCCAAAGCGTTGCCCCCAAACCTGCAATTGAATCTTCTCCCTTCACGTTGAACTCCTGCTCCTCAAGATAGTTGACAACTTTTACAAAATAAGCTCTAATACAGCAGAATCACCGAACTATTTCTAGGTAATTAGGTAATTAATTGGCATTATACCAGATTTTATTAAATGCTAAGATTGATTTTACGGATACTTGCATGGCTGCGCGGGGGAAGTTTAAATTTATTGCTCATCGCCGGTGTAATCCTGATAATTTGGGGCATTCTTTCCCCGGTGGGGACTGTTATATGGTGGCTGAATCAAAGTGCCGAAACTTTGGGTTTCAAGAAAACTCCGCCGGAGATATTGCCTTCAAACAAGGGCAATATAGAAGCGGGCAAGTCTTCGCCGCTCAATTGTTATATCATCTTTTTACCGGGAGTTGGCGATTTTTCAGGGGATGAATTAACCCCTGGTGAAGAGTTTTTTCTCAAGCGTTTAGTTAAAAATCACCCGCAGTGCGTAGCAGTGGGCGATATTTTTCCTTATTCGGCTTCTAACAAAAGTTTAGGAGGAGAGCGATGGCTAGCTCCTTTTTGGCGGTTTGCAGAACAGGCAAAAAAAGGGCCGATTGCGGGGGATATATTCATCAAAATTCGCAATCTCTGGAGGTTTGCAATTTCTTTAGATTATCGCTACGGCTTTGCATACAATCAGGGAATGGCTAATGCAATTATCGAGCGCATGAATGCTCAATCTCCCATTTCAGTTAATCCTCAACAACCTTTGAAAGTTATTTTAATTGGCACTAGCGGCGGCGCACAAGTTGCTTTGGGTGCTAGTCGCTATCTTAAAGAATGGCTGAAGGCAGAAATTACCGTTGTTTCGGTTGGGGGCGTGTTTTCGGGAGAAAATGGTTTTGCAGAAGCCGATCGCATTTTCCACTTTCGCGGCACTCGCGATTCAATTGAGGATATTGGCGGCATAGTTTTTCCGACTCGCTGGTACTGGTACGCGACTTCTCCTTTCAACCAAGCTCGTTTGCAAGGCCGCTATGCAGAAGCTTTGAGCGGCCCTCACAAGCACGACGGCGATGATGGATATTTTGGGGAAAATCGGGCGGCGGAGGGTCAAAAGTATGTAGATATAACGCTGGACAAAATTAATCAATTGCCTGTTTGGTCTGAGGGCGCGTCCGATTGATGAGTTCTTGCATATTCGATGCCTGTACAATTATAATTAAGTTAGGAGGAAAATTTTTAGTTTTAATTTATTCACAAAGAGAGGACTGGCGTTCATCATTAAAAACTAATTTTATTATAGTCACTAATAATAATAAAACTATTCTGGGCCGTTGCTCTGAGCAACGCCAGGAATATATAGCAATCCTTGCAGGAGTCGTAAATTTTTGACCCCACCCCAACCCTCCCCTTATCAAGGGGAGGGAGTAAGAAATTCACAAATGATTTAGGATAGCTATACAAGTTAAATACACAACCGCTTAGTCATTAGTCATTAGTTATTAATTGTGTCATTGTTCGTTGTGGGTCGCTTGAAGCTTGGCCTTGTTGGCTTCCAGTCTCTACCTCCAATTCCCGATGCCCGATGCCCCATTCCCTATTCCCCATTCCCTATTCCCCATTCCCTATTCCCTATTATCAATGTCTCGACCCACATTATATATTGCCATCACGAATCACGGATTCGGCCACGCTGTGCGACTTTCCTCCGTAGCTGCAAAAATTCAAGAATTAAATCCAGATATTTTACTAATTATCACAACAACAGCACCTCGCTGGCTGCTAGAATCTTACATTGGCGGCGACTTTATCCACCGTCCCCGCGCTTTTGATGTGGGTGTGGTGCAAGCTGACAGTTTGCATATGGATAAAGACGCAACGCTGGAAAAATTGCGGGAAATTCGGAAAAAGCAAAATTCGCTAATTGCGGGCGAAGTTAATTTTATCAAGCAAAATCGGGTGGGTTTGGTGCTGGCAGATATTCCTCCTTTGGCAACGCGAATGGCGGCAGCGGCTGGGGTTCCTTGCTGGATGATGAGCAATTTTGGGTGGGATTTTATCTATCGAGATTGGGGTGGAGAATTTGCAGAAATGGCAGATTGGATTGGTGAGTGTTTCGGAATGTGCGATCGGCTTTTTCGTCTTCCTTTGCACGAACCGATGACAGCTTTTCCAAATATTCAAGATGTGGGCTTGACTGGTGGCAATCCTCGCTACAGTAACGAAAAAATTCGGGAAGTATTCGGCATCGAAACACCGCTGGAAAAAAATGTAATGTTGACTTTCGGCGGATTGGGTTTAGAAGAAATTCCTTATCAAAATTTACAGCTATTTAGCGACTGGCAATTTATTACTTTTGATGCGGGAGCTCCCGATTTGCCGAATTTGATTAATGTCAAAAATCCGGAGTTTGCACAATCTTTCCCGATTTTACCGCGTCCGGTCGATATTATGCCTGTCTGCGGGCGCTTAGTTTCTAAACCGGGATACAGCACTTTTGCGGAAGCTTTGCGCTTGGAAATACCTATTGTTTCTATAATGAGAGAAGGTTTCGCGGAATCTGCGGTGTTGCTGGAAGGGATTCAAAATTATGCGGAACATCAAATTGTGACGGCGACGGAGTTTTTTGAGGGGGATTGGGAGTTTTTGCGACAACCGCTGCATCCGCCCTGTTTGTCGGATAAATTGGATAAGAATGGTACGGAGGCGATCGCCCAAGCTGTTGTAGATTATTTTACATAAGGCGATTGACATCGCTTCTTGTAACACAAAGTCAGCCTTCGCCGACTGAAGAGTTTTGCAACAGTCTCATCGAAAGTTTAAAATAGAAGACGGCGATTAGAAATCGATCCTAAACAAACAAACTCGGGCTGCGCCGAATGAAGAGTTTTGCATCAGTCTCATCCAAAATCTACAATCTAAAATCGAATGAATCACTATCAACAGATACTCAAGATTCAAACTACAGGGAAGTCTCTGTGCAAAATCACTCCTAAGATAGAAGATGCGGTGGCGAATTCAGGTATTAAAACGGGACTTTGTAGCTTATTTTTGCGCCATACTTCTGCTAGTTTGGTGATTCAAGAAAATGCTGACCCGGATGTACTTAAGGATTTGGCTAACTTTTTAGCTAAACTGGTACCGGAGGGCGATCGCTACATTCACGATGCGGAAGGCCCAGACGATATGCCGGCCCACATTCGCACTGCGCTGACTCACACTTCCGAACAAATCCCGATCGATCGCGGCAGGTTGCTGTTAGGAACTTGGCAGGGAATTTACCTGTGGGAACACCGCCAGCGGGGTCACATTCGCGAATTAGTTGTTCACGTCAGCGGCACTTGATCGGAATTTGTACCTCGCTGATTTTAGTTGCTTCCGCCGTCATCGGGGAATTGTAAAAAAAGCGGCGCGGCGGCCCGACTATTTCGTATTCGGGATGTTCTTGAAGCCAATCTTTGAGTTTCTGGAGGTTATTTTCGTAGCTTTCCCAAGTGTAGGCCCCGCGCACGCCGATGCTGACAACTGTCATCGGAGAAGTATCTGTGACTTCTACAGCGGAGTTAACGCTGCTGGGGGCGATATTTGGTGCGGGATAGAGGAACGAAACTTCTGCTTGGGGAACTGCATCGATTGCCCCGGAAGTTTCGGTGTAGCGCGCTTCTACTGGCGTTGTCATCGCAATTTGGTTGTTGCTGATGTGTTGAAATAAGGGATTGAAGGCGATTCCAGTTGCTTGTCGCAAATCGCCCGCGTGGGTGTAGGTGACAGCCCGGTAATGAGGATATTGCTTAACTTCTATGACCCCAATCTGTGCGGGTTCAGGGAATCCAGTAGGTAATACCATTTGATATGGGAGAGTTGAGATTTTACATTAAAGAATGGGGAAAGACTGACTCCGCAAGGGTTTGGAACTTGCTTGCAGTTGCGTTGTTTTTTGGCAACTGGTATAAATAGGCTGAGATTGTTTGCAGACGATCGATCTGCACAACCAGTTTAACAATTATTCAGAGCGCTAGTAACTGTCGATCGCCTAGAATTAATTAGAGATTTATTAATTAACCTCGTAATAATACGGACGGCACAGAGTAAGCAGAGAAACATTAATCTAGTTGTCCTTGAAAAATTATGGTTTTTCAGGCGTTTGCTATTTTTGTCTAAAAATATTCGGCTGTCGGGCCGATCGAGCTGTGCCTTTTGAGTTATTGCTACGCCGATCGCGTTCAGCTACAGGGTCAATTATACCGCTTTCAGGGAATTACGTATGAAAAAGATTCTAGTGATTGAGGACGAGCAAGTAATTCGGGAGAATATTCTCAAACTCCTCAAAGCTGAAGGTTTCGACGTGACAGGTGCAGAAAATGGAGCACAAGGTTTATATGCGGCGGTGTCAAATCTTCCCGACGTGATTATTTGCGACGTGATGATGCCAGAACTTGACGGTTACGGGGTGCTGGTGGCCTTGCGATCGAATCCTGTTACTGCTACAGTACCTTTTGTTTTTCTCACCGGTAAAGCGGATCGCTCTGAAATGCGACAAGGTATGGAATTGGGAGCAGATGATTACCTGACTAAACCTTTTAGTAGAGCTGAACTTGTGGGAGCGATATCGAGCCGCTTGAAAAAACAAGAAGCTGTCGCCGAACAGTACAATAATTGGCGATCGCAAAACGGCGACTTAATCCCAGATACCGCCCACAAATTACAGCAGATAAAAACTAATTTGTGCAACGCCTTGGAACGTGAAGAATTCCAAGTTTACTATCAGCCGCAGGTCAATGTCCAGACAGGTAAAATTATCAGCGCAGAAGCTTTAGTGCGCTGGCTGCATCCAGAAAAAGGGCTGATTTCGCCCGCAGAATTTATTCCTGCTGCCGAAGCAACTGGCTTCATTGTAGAGTTAGGCGAGTGGGTTTTGCAGACAGCTTGCAGGCAAATGCAAGTTTGGCAAAATGCTGGTTTTTCGCTGCGGGTAGCGGTGAATCTGTCGCCGCGCCAATTTCACCAACCGGATCTCAGCAGCAGAGTTGCCCAAATTTTAGCAGAAACTGGTTTGGAACCGAGCTGTTTGGAATTAGAGTTGACAGAAAGTTTGATGGTAGAGGATGCCGAAAGTGCGATCGCTGCTTTGCAACAATTGAAAAGTTTGGGACTTTCTATATCTCTTGACGATTTCGGAACCGGGTATTCTTCTTTAAGCTATTTGACCCAATACCCCTTCGATACTTTAAAAATCGACCGCTGTTTTATCAGCAATATCACCGATGGTTGCACAAATGCAGCGATTGTGAAAGCTATTATTGAAATGGCGCACAGTCTCTGTCTTGAGGTAATTGCCGAAGGAGTTGAAACCGAAGCAGAAAAAGATTTTCTCTGGCGCTACGAGTGCGATACAATGCAAGGATATTTGTTCAGTCCTCCTTTGGTGGCAGCGGATTTTGAACGGTTGCTGGTGGAAGGCAAATAGAAGAGCGGTTAAGTCAATATTTGTCCGATAATTAAGTGCGATCGGGGTGGAATATGGTTGGAGAATCCAGCAGTAAAGTTGACTCACTCAAATCAAGCAATAAAAAACATAAGGATATTTATATAGCTGTTCAATTATCTCTAGTGATAGTTTTTTTAGCTATTATGTCCAAATTTTTTGTCATTATAAACGCTGGAGAACGGGGCGTGATGATGCAGTTTGGTAAAGTGCAAGAACAGGTACTCGGAGAAGGAATTCACGTCATAGTACCCATAGTTTATACTGTAAAAAAATTGAGTGTCAGGGTGCAAAAACAGGAAAGCTCCGCTGAAGCTTCCTCAAAAGATTTGCAAGATGTTTTCACCGATGTAGCGCTGAACTGGCACATTATCCCCGAAAAAGCAAATGCTATTTTTCAACAAATAGGTGACGAAAAAGAAGTGATAGATCGCATTATCGATCCGGCAGTTGAAGAAGTATTAAAAGCCGTCATGGCAAAATACACGGCTGAAGAAATTATTACTAAACGAGGAGCAGTTAAAGCGGAAGTTGATGATTTTTTGACCTTGAGGTTGGTTACATATCACATTGCTGTTGACGATATTTCTTTAGTGCACGTTCACTTTTCTGAGCGGTTTAGCGATGCGGTGGAGGCGAAACAAATTGCCGAACAGGAAGCAAAAAAAGGGGAGTTTTTAGCACTGAAGGCAGCAAAAGAGGCAGAGGCTAAGGTGAATTTAGCCAAAGGGGAAGCCGAAGTGCAAAGATTGCTGCGGGACAATTTGACTCCGGAACTGTTGCAAAGGCAAGCTATAGAAAAATGGAATGGGAAATTGCCGCTAATTGTTGGTGATGGAAGTAAAAATTTATTGGATTTGAGGAAATTGGTCGATCGATAATTATCATCCTGGACGCACGGCTGGCCAGACACCGGGTTTTTTTTACGAAAATACACGGCGTTTAGCTTTTTATGTCGGTAAAAAACCCGGTTGCTTGAGTATTGGTGGGTAAGTCCTGAATTACCAATCCCCAGAAAATTGAATTAATATCTGTTCAAAAGCTTTAGTAATTCCAGTTTGAAAACGCTGTCTGTGCTTCAGTTTCAAAACTGGTTTAATTATTTCAAGAGATACATTTGAACTTGCTTGGCTATCTATAATTTTAATCGCTCGCAGTGTAGATAGCTGCAATTCTTTTTTTACCATCAATTCAGGAATAGCCGCTGCACCTGTGCCGCTTTCCACCACTGCTTTTACCATTTCACTGCTATTCAAAACTAAAGTGACATTCAATTCATGGAGATTAATGCCCCAACTTTGCAAAGCTTGTTCCAACATTTGCTGAACTCCAGAACCAGCTTCTCGCATCACCCAATCCGTTTGCGCAATTTCCGTTAAATTCACCTCTGCACGTTCAAACCAAGGGTGAGATTTGCCAACAACAATCAGCAAGCGTTCGCTGCCTATAACTTCTTCCTCCAGAGTGTTCTTAAGCGAAGCTTTGATGTCTCCGGTCACTAAACCCAAATCAAATGTTCCCGTTGCCGTACCCGCACAAATTTCTTCGGCATTTGCCAGAGTACAATTCACGCAAATACCGGGATATTTCTGTTTGAACTTGCTAATTTTATCAGGCAACCAATAATTGCCAATGGTCAGACTGCAACCCAATTTTAAATCGCCTCGCTGCAAGTCGTTCAACTCCCGCAAACCTCTCTCAGTCAAAGCAACTTGGTCGAGAATTTTCTGCGTTTCAACTTGCAGCAACTTCCCGGCTTCAGTGATTTCGATGTGGCGGCCGATGCGGTGAAATAGTTTTACTCCATATTGCGCCTCTAAGCTTTGGATTGCCGCACTGACAGCGGGTTGAGTGATGTAAAGTTCCTCCGCCGCGCGGCTGAAGTGCAGGTGTTCCGCTACAGCTATAAAAACTCGCAGTTGGTCAAGCGTCATTCCGGCCATTCTGAGGGTTCCTTTACTAAATACAGTTATTTTTTGAGATTAAAATCTCTTGTGGCTAAGCTTTGACCTGAACTTTTCGATCGACTCTCTGGTACAGGTTGGAATTCCCGATAAATCACGGTTATCAGCCGCTCTTTAAATTTTCCTTTTAACGTCAAGGGTTTGAGCTTTTGAGGACAAATAGGTCTGGTATTCCAACAGTTCTTTTCCGGGCGGCACTGCATCACTTGCATTTATGAATTCGATAAAAAACAACATTTGATTTTACCGCTGAAGGGCCTTAGAGTTAGAGTCAAGCGTCTAAACGCTCGGCCCGACGCTGAAGCAGCACCGACAAGTTGAAGCCGATCGCCAAAAGTCGAGCGACAAAAATAGAGAAGATAAATGACCAAGAAAACGCAAAAAAATCACAGTACTCACGGCTTAAAGCCGGACTGCCTCTCCTTCGGTGAGGTTTTAGCTCAATCCTTTGCCGTCATTGCACCTACAACTATACCAGCATCTAATATAGGTTTAATCGTGGCTCTTTCGGGTAACGGGGCTTGGCTGAGTTTTGCGATCGGCTTGATCGGCCTAGTATTTGTCAGCATCAATATCAACCAATTTGCGAGTCGATCGGCTTCTGCTGGTTCTCTTTATTCTTATATTGTTAAAGGACTTGGCCCGACTGCCGGCGTAATTTGCGGCTGGAGTTTGGTACTCGCTTATCTATTTACTGCGATGGCCGTTTTGTGTGGTTTTGCCAACTTTACGGGTACTTTCATCGGTCATTTAGGCATCCATCCGTCACCGATTACGCTGTTATCGATCGGGGCCGGGGTTGCTTGGTATGCAGGTTACAAAGATATCCAGCTTTCAGCTATGGCGATGCTGTGGCTAGAGGGGGCATCAGTGGCGGCGATCGCACTTTTAGGAATGATCATCTGGGCGCACAAAGGTTTTGCCTTAGATATGTCGCAACTGACTTTGGAAGGCGTAACTCCGGGGAACATAGCGACGGGGCTTGTCTTAGTAATGTTTGGTTTCTCTGGTTTTGAAAGTGCTACATCTCTGGGCGACGAAGCGAAAAAACCCTTAAAAAATATCCCCAAGGCTGTCATGGGCAGTGCTGTCATGGCAGGCTTATTCTTCATTCTGATGACCTATATTGAGGTTTTGGGTTTTAGCGGTACGGGAGTTTCTATTACTAATAGTGAAGAACCTCTGAGTTTTCTGGCGCAACAAGTGGGCATGGGTTGGCTGGGAGAGTTAGTGGCTTTCGGCGCTTTATTTAGCTTTTTTGCTTGCGTGCTCGGCAGCATCAATCCAGCGGCGAGAGTGTTTTTTATGATGGCGCGGCACGGTTTGTTTCACTCTTCATTAGGTGTAGCGCATTCGTCTAATAAAACTCCCCACGTTGCAGTAACGATGTGTACATTTCTGACATTTTTGGTGCCTGCTGTGATGTCTATGTTTAACATCAAACTGTTCGATTGTATGGGTTATTTGGGGGCAATTTGCAGCTACGGATTTTTAACCGTGTACGTCTTAATTTCGATCGCAGCCCCGGTTTACCTGCACAAAATTGGTAAATTGCGCGTGCGGGATGTAGCATTTTCGGCTGTGGCGATCGCATTTATGATGATTCCGATTGCGGGCAGCGTGGGCATTCCCGGCAGCACTATGTTCCCACCTCCCGAAGCTCCTTACGATGCCTTTCCTTACTTGTTCTTGATGTACTTGGTGGTTACTTGCGGATGGTTTTTCTGGCAGCGGCTGCGTTCTCCTGAACTGACGGGATCGATGCAGCAGGGTATTGACGCAATTCACGCCAAATTCGAGGAAGAAAATGCAATTTACGGCGGTGTTCGATTGAATGCAGTATCGATCGACAGCAACGGCTTTGATTAATAGTTGTAGGGCCGGCGAAACCCCGCCATTGGTGTCAACAAACAGGTTAAACGATGAGTATACCGTCTGACGGTGAGCAACCTCGATCCCCCCTAGCCCCCCTTAAAAAGGGGGGAACCGGAAGCACTCTTAAAATCCCCCTTAAAAAGGGGGATTTAGGGGGATCGAGGCTCGGCTACCATCCAGAGTTAGACAGGGTTTTAGTCTTAAGTAGACACTAAGGCAATGCCCACCAAAATATTTGTAACTGAGGAGACACAGAAATGAATGAATTACTAACAGCAATTTCTACGGGAATGACAGCTTTTACGGCTACGAATCTAGACGATATTCTGATTCTGCTGCTGTTTTTCTCGCAGGTGAATGCAGTATTTCGGCGCAGGCATATCGTCTTCGGTCAGTTTTTGGGCTTTACTGCACTGGTTTTAGTTAGCCTTCCCGGCTTTTTTGGCCGCTTAATCTTTCCGCCAGATTGGATCGGAATGCTGGGTTTGCTGCCAATTGCGATCGGGCTTAGCCGCTTGCTGAATTCAGAAACCGACGATTCGGAAGTTGAGGCAGAATTAGAGCAATCTGAGAAATCTTTTTTTAGCAGTTTTCTGTCTCCTCAAACTTACAGCGTAGCAGCGGTGACGGTGGCAAATGGGGGCGACAATATCGGGATATATGTGCCGCTTTTTGCTAGCAATACTTTAGAAAGTTTGGCGGTGGTTCTCACTGTATTCTTCGGGATGGTGGGCGTTTGGTGCTACGCTGCTTATCGGTTAATTCAGATGAGAGCGATTGCCGATAATTTGACTCGCTACGGCAATCAGCTTGTGCCTTTTGTTTTGATCGGATTGGGAATGGCGATTCTGGTGAAAAGCGGCACTCTGGCAAGCCCAACTTTAAGTATAATATCTTTAGTGGGTTGCGCTTTCTGTTTGATAACTATCAGCAGAAGTAACGCCAGCGAAACGGAAGTTTAGAAAAATTGCAGGGACAGCACATGAATTGGATTGCAGCAGCGATTATTGCCGGGATGACATCTTTTGCCGCAACCAATATCGACGATATGGTGCTTTCGATGCTGTTCTTCGCCCAGGTAAATGATACTTTCCGCCCCCGGCATATCTTTGTGGGTAAGTACCTCGGATTTGCAGCACTCATCGCTGCTAGTTTGCCCGGTTTTTTTGGCGGTTTAATTGTGCCGAAAGCTTGGATTGGCTTGCTGGGTTTGGTTCCGATCGCGATCGGCATCAGTCACTTAGTCAAGAGAGAAAATGAGGAAAATGACGTACAAGCGGTATCGGGCGAATTTAACCGCGAATCTAATTCACCTGTGTCAAAGTTAGCAAATCTTTTCAACCCCCAAACTTTGAATGTGGCTGCGGTAACAGTGGCCAACGGGGGAGACAACATCGGCATTTATTTGCCGCTGTTTGCTAGCAGCGATTTGCCGAGCTTGGTGGTGATTTTGGCGGTTTTCTCGGTGATGGTAGGTGTTTGGTCTTATGCCGCTTACCGGTTAACTCGCCAAAGGGCGATCGCCCGTATTTTGACTCGCTATACCAAGGCTGTTGTTCCTTTTGTTTTGATTGGTTTGGGAATATTTATTCTGATTGAAAGCGGTAGTTATCGGCTGATCCCGGCATTTCAAGCTAACTAATAATTAGCCAATATTCCGCTATTTTCATCCCTCTTTAGGTAGATAATTTGCCATAGTTCATAACTCCTAACTCATCATTTTACCTTAACAATTGTTTGCTTTAAATTTGCGGTAATTCGCTTGAAATATCTCAAGAAATATGCTAAGTTAACAATGAAGTGAGCGACTAAACTAAAAGCAGCTTCAAACGAATTTAGGCTCTAGTCTTCACTCAAATGCCAACCATCTTTTGAGCTAGCCAATAACCTGACTTAGGCAACAATATACCTCTTGTCTCAAGAAATCCTGTAGTGGTGAATCAAACAAAGCTAAAAACTTGAGGATGAATCCCTAAAATATCGCCCGAACACTTCGCCACTACCCCACCCAGCTCGAATTTGAAAATAGGTATAATGCTAAAAAACCAGATTTTTGGATTCTGCAAAATTTGGCTTCTCAGGCAAACAAGTTAAGGACAACTGGTTTTGGCCTAAGTCCGAAAATAGCAAGCAAACAGAAAGTTGGAAAAAACCTGACAATCTAGAAAAGGAGAAAAATTGTGAAAATCTTCAAATTTGTTTTAGTGCTCTTGGTAATGGTCGCCAATTTAGTATTAGTTCCTCCCTCCTGGGCCGACGCTCCAAAAACGCCGAGATATGCGAGCAATCCCGACTACATAGAGGTGACTGAAGCTCTGAACACTCTCAAAGCAGCGAAAGACGCACCCAATATCGCCGAGAATTATACCCCTGAGGAACTCCAGAAAAAAATCTCTCAATTGGAGTTTCAAAAATACACTTTAGAAACGGGAAAACCTTGGGGTCAGTGCCGCAACGAGACCGGAAAAACCCTGGCTGTCTACGGCCCGAAACGCAAAAAAGCAGCGGAGTCTTCTTACGAGAATGCCCTTTATTTTCTAGCTGACGGCCAAACAACTGAACATAAATGGGATTGCGATGGGATTTATCTGCCCAGCGATGTCAATGCAACCGATTTAAGGGCGACCGATCGACCTTCAGAAGAATTGACTGGCGGTCTAGCTGTTAAGATAGTTGACGGAACTCAAGTTGTAGCCAGAGCTAATCCCGATACGGGGGCTGTAGAATTCAACGTTCCTACTGCTAAAGTTTTCCAGCCTGGGGATGCGAATTGGTTTGTTCCTGACGTGACTCAGGCCTACATAGATACGCAGCTTCCCAACGCACCTACTGAGGAAAATG
Organism: Microcoleus sp. BROC3; assembly: GCF_036702515.1. Lineage (NCBI taxonomy): Bacteria > Bacillati > Cyanobacteriota > Cyanophyceae > Oscillatoriales > Microcoleaceae > Microcoleus > Microcoleus sp. BROC3. The sequence goes on along the minus strand of NZ_JAUBTQ010000004.1, from coordinate 109,696 downwards.
ATTAGTTTTGGTGAAGTTGTAATGCGATCGGCTGTGTAAAGCCGGTTGCAACGCAAGAACCCGCCGGGGAGCGATCCCCTGGCGGATAATCGTCCCAGCGAAAATATATCGGTTTACCTTCATATTTGGAGTTAATATTAAAAGGTTGCATCTATGCTATTAAATTGGAAATCCACGAAACTAAATACAGAAAAGATTAAGCGACCAAATCCGTCGCGGGTGCGGGATCACTTGGCAAACGAGCGCACTTATTTAGCATGGATGCGGACAGCAATATCGCTGATGGGTTTTGGCGTAGTTATCGTGCGCCTTCGCGCCTTCCATCCCCCTCTGCTGCCAACTCCCGGCAATGGTTGGAAGTTGGGTTTGCTTTTTTCAACAGTGGGTTTGCTGACAGTGCTCTTATCAACTAAGCACTACTTCGGCGTCCGCCACGATATCGATTACGATACTTATGAACCTACCGATCGCTGGGTAATTCTTTTCAGCCTCGCGATCGCCATCCTAGGGGCTGGGGTAATTTATTATATGTTCACCATTCCTTCTAGCTTAGAAGGTTTGATGGAACCAGAATAATGGCGCTGGTTTTATATTAATCTTAAAGAGTTCGATCGCGTGCAATTATCGTTCCAACCGATGCAAGTAGATGATGAGAAAGCAAACCAGGAAAATCTGTCGCGGGCGATCGATCGATCTGCAAATGAGCGCACTTTCTTAGCATGGATGCGGGCAGCGATCGCACTCATGGGTTTTGGCGTCGTCATCATCCGACTTCGCGTCGTGCAAATGCCCGTACATTACCGCGAGGCGATGGGGTGGAAGTTGGGTTTAATCTTCTCTCTAATAGGTTGGGCGACAGTCTTAATCTCAACTGTGCACTACTTCACCGTTCGCCACCAAATTGACCGCGATACCTACAATCCCCCAGACGCCATGGTTTTATTTTTCAGTTTCGCTGTGGGCTTATTGGGAATTGGAGTAATTTATTCGATTTTGGCAGCCGCCCTGAGCCCAAGTAGTTTTGTAATACCCGATTGATTGTCAACAAAAGTTAACCATGAAAAGCGATACAGTTGCCACGCTCGCTGCCATTACTATTAAATATTACATTTTTGTTCAAACTTATGAATTTCCTTGAGCCTCAATTAAAATTTGCTCCCAACAAACCTTTCTATCCCCTTGTTTGCAGCTACCTAGCCCAAACACACGGATTTATTGAATTAATTTCACGAGGACTGCTTTTGGAGCTTAAGCAATTACAACCTACTTCTATTGAAAAGTTGAAAATAGATCAAACCAATGAGTATAACAGTGATACATTCACAAGATTAGCCCGCGAGCTTTTACAAAAAGGGGTGACTCCCTTAATTGGTGATCCACAGCATCCTTCTCATGTAGACATACCGATTAAAGTTAATATCGAGTCTTTGGGATATGAGCTTTTTTTTAAACACGAAAAATATGATGATGTAATTATGGCTTTTAAAAAAATAGCAGCAGGTGGACTTTTGATTGTTGCTAAAGAAATTACTGAACCAGATCGAACCAAAGATGAATTATGGGAGTTTTTACGTCATTGTCGAAATGCTGCTGCACACGGCGGAAGTTTTAATTTTCAAAATGGAGAGCCGAAGCACCCTGCTAAGTGGAGGTCTCTTGAAATAAAAGCTAGTATGCAAGCTCAGGCACTGTTTCCCGCTCCTCCTACTACACCAGGATTTATCAACATAGGAGATGTGTTGTACTTACTGGCTGATATAGAGGCTAAATTTTTCTAATGCAAAACCTTTTTGTTGAAAACTCTAAGAGCAAGGCTAGATAGTGATTTTGCTTAAGTAAACCCAAAATTAGGATACCTGATATGAGCCGTACTGAACACTAAGTAGATAGACGCTGTAAAACTCAACTATGTAAACGATTGTAAAGTCTCCAAATTCCCTCTACTGGCTGACTTAGCCCTATTTACATACTGTGACATGGTTCAGTTTAATCCCGCCTACCTACTTAGTAGTGCTGGAGACTGTCGCGAAAATAGTCCCTAAATTGCTCGGCGTGACAGTCGCGATCGGGCTTTTGCTCGTTTACCTGCAATTTTACTGGGGGATCGATAGTGCATATCTTTGGCAAACTGTCAAGCATTTGCCGGAAGCTTTCAATTTCTCGATCGGCGCCTAAACCCACACCAGCCAGCATTCTCAACAACCTCTCCTGGATAGATATTTTTCTACCGGGAAAAAACTAGATTTAGCCGATCGACAATAAAATACGGTAACTCGATCGACTTACTAGACATATATCTGTTAGGATGTTAAACTACGGTAAGTCGATCGAGTTATGAGCTGTTAACGTGGAAAACGCTAAAAAAGTCACTCAAGAGTACCAGCTTGCAAAACAACTGACCCAACAGTTACCACAAGCTAAGGGCTTTAAGGAAGTCTGGTTTAAAAAAATCAGAGGCGGGTTGCTTCTGGCAATTGGATATTTGCTATCACCGCTGTGTTGGTGGAACGACATATTTTTCAATCTGCCAATTGCCTACGCTTTTGGGTATATCTGTAGTGGGCTTTCCCCAGATTTACTGTTTCCTGGCACAATTGTCGGCTACTGGCTTTCCAATATTGCTGGAATTCTGTTGATGCAATTCGGGGCTGTAGATGTTTTTGCAGACAAACCCAAGGAAAAAAACCTCAAAAAAGAGTTATTGACGGGTTTAGTTTCCTCAACCGCCTTCACAATTGTCGTTGTGGCATTGCTTCATTTTAATGTTCTCGATACTCCAGATTTCTTTGCCGGCAAAGAGTCGGTTAACCTCAGCTCTGTTTTACCTATGACGATAGTCACTTCAAGGTAGAAGGCAGAACATAAACCCATCAATTAATCGAGGCTTTTTAATCAGTTACACAGGTAAATATAAGAAAATCAGGGAGCTTTTACACTACATTTTTTGTAGCTTTGTTTAATTGCATTTACTGAGTTTGACCGAGAATCTTGTAGCTAAACACGCAAAAAAAAATTAAGCGTTGAAGAGCAAAAATTCTGGTAATAAATATTGAAATGCGAGTAAGATTTTGCCTGTGTTGCTGTGTGGCAGGAGCCGCCCAAGTTATCTATTTGTTGGTTGGCAGCGCTTAAATACACAGTTTTTGGGCATAACCGTGAACTACTTATTACTATCCTTTCTCAGCTTTTTTGTTGGCATTATTGTTGGTTTGACCGGAGTTGGCGGAGCGTCGCTCATCACCCCAATGTTAATTTTTGTTTTCCAGGTTCCGGCATCAATTGCTATTAGTTCGGATGTCGTAGCTGCTACACTGATGAAAGTTGTTGGCGGCTTCAAACACTGGCAGCAAAAAACCCTCGACTTGCAAGTAGTTAAGTGGCTGGCTTTGGGCAGCGTGCCCGGTTCGCTGACTGGGGTGTGGATTTTACACTGCATCAAATCCAGCGGAAATCAGAACTTAGACAGCATATTGCTGCGCGTTCTCGGAGTAGCAATCGCACTAATTGTCGCTTTATCGCTGACCCAATTAGCGGTCAAAACATTTTTCCCTAATTTTAAATTGCCTGCGCCCCCTGAATGGGACTTAAATACTAATTATGGTCGTTTTTGTACTGTGGGTGCAGCAGCAATTTTAGGCTGCATAGTGGGAATCACTAGCGTGTCTTCCGGTTCGATGTTTGCACTGTTGCTGATTGCTGTTTTCCGCTTGGATACTTCTAAATTGGTGGGTACAGATATTTCCCAGGCGGCAATTTTGTTGATGTTTACATCTGTGGGACACCTCAGCCTCGGAACAGTAAACTGGAGTTTAGTTTTGCCAATTTGGTTGGGTTCGGTGCCGGGAGTTTTGGTAGGGGCTAAATTCTGCCAAATTATGCCTCAACGCCCGCTAAAGTTTGTGATTTACGGAATGTTGGCGATGGCTAGTTGGAAATTGTATCAAGTCTGAAAAGTAGGGTAGTACCCCGCCCATTGGTGTCAACAATCCCCTAAAAACCTTTGTATATCTTGTTTATAGCCGAGTCTAGATCCCCCTAAATCCCCCTTAAGAAGACCCACTTTGAGAAGAATCTTGTCCCCCCCTTATTAAGGGGGGTGAGGGGGGATCTAGACTTCGATACAACAAGAGAGACGGTCGGTTTGACGTTAAGTTGTCACCAATGCCATACTACGTATTAATAATTGCTGACTAATGCTTCGAGTTCGCTGACTGTCGGCAATTCTAAGTCTTTGAACAAGACTGTACTGAGGTAGCGTTCGCCATAAGAAGGCTGCACAAAAACTATCAATTTTCCTGCATTTTCGGGACGCTTGCCGACTTGAATGGCGGCAAACAAAGCCGCGCCTGCTGAGATTCCTGACAACAATCCTTCTTCTCTGGCTAGTCGGCGACTGTAGGCGATCGCATCTGCGTCGCTAACTGCAATCACCTCATCAATTAACTCGGGTTTCAACACTTCCGGGATGAATCCTGCACCAATCCCTTGAATTTTGTGAGCACCAGATTTACCTCCAGAAAGCACGGCGCTGGTGGCTGGTTCAACTGCGATCGCCCTAAAACTCGGTTTCCGCTGTTTAATTACCTCAGCAACTCCCGTAATCGTACCGCCGGTGCCAACTCCAGCTACTAAAAAATCTACTTTACCGTCTGTATCTTCCCAGATTTCCTCTGCCGTGGTTGCCCGGTGAATTTTTGGATTAGCGGGGTTGCGAAACTGTTGCAGCATGAAAGCGTCGGGGGTTTCTTCTACAATTTCTTCCGCACGGGCGATCGCGCTTAACATCCCTTCATGTCCGGGCGTCAATTCCAACCGAGCTCCGTAAGCTTTCAGCATCGATCGGCGCTCTAAACTCATCGTATCCGGCATTGTTAAAATCAGACTGTAGCCTTTCGCCGCCGCGATCATTGCCAAAGCAATTCCAGTATTGCCTGAAGTCGGTTCAACTAAAATAGTTTTCCCCGGTTGAATTAACCCTGCATCTTCTGCCGCCTGAATCATGCTGGCTGCAATCCGATCTTTCACCGAAGCAGCCGGATTCATCCCTTCCAATTTGGCCACAATTTGAGCCACTACTCCTTCGGCTTGGGGAATTTTATTGAGCTGAACTAAAGGAGTTCTGCCAATTATTCCTGTAACATCCTTAGCAATTCTCATGGCTTAATTTCTCTCCCTTTAAATGTAGTACATGGGATGTGCTTGTTTGCGAACATCCCGCTGTTCGCACAAATCTTGTAATGTGTATTTTCCCAAAACAGCCCAAGATGCCTGTTGAGCTTCCTGCCAGATTTCTAGCACCGCAGTTTTTTCTATTGTTACAGATTCCGAAACTTTTTGGGTCTGGCCGCTGCCGTCGCCTTCGAGTGTCGAAAACACCTCTAGCAAAGTAATTTGCCAAGGATCTTTCGCCAGCAAATAACCGCCTTTAGCACCCCGCAAACTCTGGACAATACTTGCACGCCGCAGCACGGCAAGAATTTGGTCTAGATAGCGTTCCGGTATCTCTTGAGAGGCAGTAATTTCGTTCACTGTTAGGGGCGAATCCTTCGGGTAGTGGCTCGCCAGTTCCAAGAGCGCTAACAGGGCATATTGTACTCTAGAAGATAGTTCCACATTCCCCACTGGCGATCGAGTTTAAATTGTACATTATATAATAGTACACAATTCCGGTAGGTGTATAGTGTTATTATATTTTTATTACAAAAACGGTTGGAGAAATCCCGTGATCGACCTAAAAGTAGGCAATTTAAGCTGTCGCCACTGTCGGTATTACGAGCAGCACGGGCACAGGGGCGGAAACTGCCAGATGCTCGGTGTGGCGGTACAGGGTGGGTGGAAAGCTTGTCCGTTTTTAGTTCCGCCCTTTGCACCGTCTTGGGAACACCCAGAAGCAGGTAGATCCCGAAAGTCTCAAATGTTGCAGGGAGCGACTATTTTACAGGCAATACCGCCGCCTTCAAATAACTGCTAAGTAGGTAGGCGGATATATGCTGTCTCATCGTTAAGTTTATTCGTACTCACCTACTTCGTGGCAGTCAACAGGTGCGAGATATCGCATCTTTTGGCAGTGAGAAGAAAGAAATCAGGATAAACAGAAAAGCAAGGGCGACGATCGCACTTGCTTTTGAACTTATTGACGAGTCGATGATAAAATTTAACGCACATTCGAGCCAAATTATTTATTGTCTAGAAAACTGTGAATTTGCTCGAATATCGCATTGTCAGCGAAGATTTTTTTTGGCACCGCATTCCTACCACCTACATCAGCAACCGTAAACTATTAACAGTTAATATCCTTTTATATTTCGTAGTGCCACACCTCAGAAGGTTGCAGAATAATCCGGTGGAATGGCAGACGATCGATCAAGCCTTGCTGCTCAAAATGACCGAGGGTGCGAGTGACAGTTACGCGACTTGTACCGATAATTTCTGCAATATCCTGATGCGTTAAAATCATATCGATCAGATGTCCTCGCTCTACCTCAGAACCAAACCTCTTAGCCAACCAAGTTAATAGTTGATAGAGCATAAAATCAACTCTTTTGTAACCTCGCATTACCATAAAATCTTCAGCCTGCTGAATGTGAGTGAGCAAAATATCTCTATTTAGCCAGCGATCGCCCGATAGTAAAATTGCCTCGACTTTAGTGAGGCATTCAATTTGAAAAGGATCGCATTTTGATATCGGTTTGCCGATCGTATCACCTGGCCCCCACAATCCCAAGGTGATAATTGTGCCATCTTCAAGCCACGTTACAGTTCGCACTACTCCAGTTTCAATTCGCCACAGAGCATTGCTTCTGTTGGGCAAGTGCGAGCGGCGAGAAAATATATGTCGGCTCGTTTCATCAAAAGTTTTAGTGGAAAGAGAAGCAATAGTCATAGCCAGTTACTGAATAAATTAAAGTTAGTTTGTACCAGGGCAGCAGGATAGTCTTGTGGGCAAAACTCTATATAAATTCAAGCTTTACTAGATGCCTGCACCGTCTAAAAAGTCTGTAATGAATAAATTAGAATACATGAATAATTCATGTTTTTCTGCCTCTTTTTGCTCTGATTCAGTTGCTTTGAGCGGAGATAGTTGAGATTTTAAAATATTAACCTGGTCTTCTAAATCCTTAATTCGATCGAACAAAGCTCGAATTGCTTGAGCTTCCAAATCCGGTATGCCTTGAGAATTTTGAGCATTTTCCACCTGCTTTTTTTGAGGGATGATGCGGCCGGGAATTCCCACCACTGTGCAATCGCTAGGGACATCCCGCAGCACTACCGAACCTGCACCAATCCGAACATTATTGCCAATTTGAATATTGCCTAAAACCTTAGCACCTGCTCCCACCACTACATTTTCTCCCAGCGTCGGATGCCGTTTTCCTATTTCTTTACCCGTGCCGCCAAGGGTCGCTCCTTGATAAATTACAGCATAATCTCCAACGATCGCAGTTTCGCCAATTACCACCCCCATGCCGTGGTCGATAAACACGCCCCTACCAATTTTTGCTCCTGGGTGAATCTCAATACCTGTTAAAAAGCGACTCAGTTGCGAAATCAAGCGCGGTACAAACGGCAGGCCAGCCGAATAAAGCCAGTGTGCTGTCCGGTGCAAAAAAAGTGCTTGCAGTCCGGGATAGCAAAATAATACTTCCAGCCAGTTGCGCGCCGCCGGGTCGCGTTCGTAAATAATTTGCAAGTCAGTGAACATATTTAGTCTCACCGTGTTTTGGTTATACAGTATCGGCCGTGCCGACGGTTTAAGCTGCCTAAAGCAGTCTTGATTGTGGCATTATTACATATAATACTGTAATCCGACCAAATTACAGTAGTTAACGAGAAAAAAATTTTCCTTTCCCAGCCCCTTCTAAGCTGCCTCCGAGATTTTCCGCGCCACAAACGGTAGTGCTTGTCTGACTTCTTGCCGCAGCGGAATCTCGATAGAGAATTCCGTCCCCAATCCCGGTGTCGAATCGCAGCGCAGCGTACCCTTGTGCTTTTCTACGACAATTTTATAGCTGATTGACAGTCCCAATCCTGTCCCTTTTCCTACTGGTTTCGTCGTAAAGAACGGGTCAAACAGCCGTTTTTTGACATTTTCTGCCATACCGGGGCCGTTGTCAGATATCCGCACAATTATTTTATCGGGGATCGAATATTCTGTGGTGATGGCGATCGCGATCGGATTGGCTTTCGCTGCTTTGGGCCCGCGATCGAGGTTGTAACTCTCAAGGGCGTCGATCGCATTAGCCAGAATATTCATAAACACCTGATTTAATTGTCCGGCATAGCACTCTACTAAAGGTAAATTGCCGTAGTTTTTAACAATCTCGATCGGCGGGCGATCGCCTGTAGCTTTCAGGCGGCTTTGCAGAATTAGCAGAGTGCTGTCAATGCCTTCATGGATGTTGACAGGTTTCATTTCGCTTTCGTCTAAACGAGAGAAATTTCGCAAAGATTTGACAATTTGAACAATGCGATCGGCTCCTATTTTCATCGAAGACAGCAGTTGCGGCAAATCTTTGCTGAGAAACTCAAAGTCAATATTTTCTAAATACTTTGAAATTTCCGATGGAGGGTATGAATAGTGTTTTTGGTAGAGTTTTACCAACTCCAACAAATCGCTACTATATGCGCTGGCGTGTTGAATATTGCCGTAAATAAAACTAATAGGATTGTTAACTTCGTGGGCGACACCAGCAACTAATAAACCCAAACTAGACATTTTTTCCTGCTGAATCAGTTGAGTTTGAGTTTGCTGCAATTCTTGCAACGTTTGCTCTAGCTGTTTAGATTTAGCCGTGCGTTCTGCTGCTATTTTTTCAATTCGAGCGGTATAATTCCACAAGCTCATTAGATAAAGTGTCGCCGCTAAAGTTAAGATTGTCCCAAAAATAAAAACAGTCAAAGAACGCCAAAATCTTAGAGGATTAATGTACTCAGGCGTTAGCCGCAGTTGCAGCAACCACCTGCGATTTTCAATATTGAGAATGCGGGTACAACTACTGCCGTCCGGGCAGTAAGCTCTTTCCCCAATTTGGAGTTTATTTTTAATATTTTCGTCGGTGATGATCCTTTTAGTCTTCGCTTCGTAAAAAGCGAGAAATCTTTCTGCTTCAGGAGCCATAGCATCTTGAAGATACACGTTAATAAAGTTGAGTTTAGTTTCCTGTAAGGCAGACTTTACAATAGCATCAACCAGCAAAACCCCGAAAGTAAAACCTTTCAAAGTTTCGGGTTCACTCGCAGAAAAATTTGGTGGCAAGGCTGCGGTATCACCAGCAGAAATTTGACTAAAAATTGGCATAAAGACAAAGACACTTGGTTGATTTTGTGAAGACCATTTTTGGCGGTCAGTCGCGATAATTTCTTGTCTTTTTGCGGCTTTTTCTAACGCTAGCCGATTGGCAGTCAAATCTAAACCTAAATCTACTTCATCAGTCAGGAATTGCGGCGAGTCAGAAACACGGGGCAGCCAAGCGATCGCCTTCAGGCTGGGATGGCGGTACAGGGCAGTACCAACAAATGTATTAATTTCTGGTTTTTTAACGCCGTCAAATACGCTGTAAAATGCTCCTGCTGCCCGAATTATTTCTAAATTGCCGCTAACATCTCTCTGAATCTCTGTAGCTATTTTGTCCAGTCGCTCTTGCAGTTCGGCTTGCATGGATTTGTATTCCCAATTGTACGCAACTGAAGAGGCGATCGCAGACAGTCCAAATCCTGCACAAAGTGTTAATCCTGCCTGGATGTAACGGCGATAACCAACTAAAGTGCTAGTTGCTAAATTGAACAATTTGTTAGCATTCATATTCTTCGCTGACCTTTTTTTATCGTTCCCACTCAAAGCCTGGGAATGAATTTCAGGAGCAAGCTCCTCCGATTTGGAGCCACGAGACAGCATTACCAGGCACGAGCCTGGTAATGATGTAGCAGCAGTGTTTTGTAGAAGCTCCCGGATAGTATTTTGAGTAAGATGCAGCCGCTGATTTAAATTGAATAAGCAGGGAAAGTCATCGCGTGTTTGGGCTTGACGTAAACCTGCTGATCTCGCGTTAACTGTAGAGAATCGAAGCGCTCGCGACTCACGTAAGCTGTTACTACCTGCTCGGATTCTAACACTAACTCGGTTTGTATTTCCCGCCCTAAATGAATGATGCGACTGACTGTTGCTAATGAAAAACCAGACTCCGGCTTAGTTTTAATTTCCACGTCGTGGGGGCGCAAAAACACTACGTCCGAATGAGCGGCTCCATTATTGCGAGCCGTTGTGCCGTTGCTGGCGAACAAACCCGCAGCATTTGAGAGCACATTGACCGGCCCAATAAAACTCATCACAAAAGCTGACGCCGGTTTGTCGTAAATTTCAGCAGGAGTGCCAACTTGTTCGACTTTACCTTTGTTCATCACCACAATTTCATCGGCTACTTCCATAGCTTCTTCTTGGTCGTGAGTCACAAAAACTGTGGTGATGTTAACTTCTTTGTGAAGGTTGTGCAGCCACGATCGCAATTCTTTGCGGACTTTAGCATCTAATGCTCCAAAAGGTTCGTCTAGCAGCAGCACTTTTGGTTGAACTGCTAGAGCTCTGGCCAAAGCAACCCGCTGCCGCTGGCCCCCAGAAAGTTGCGAAGGATAGCGATCGCCCAAACCTGTCAACTGCACTAAATCCAAAAGTTCATCCACCCGCCTGCTAATAGAGCCTTTAGGAACTTTGCGAATTTCCATCGCAAAAGCAATATTTTTCCTAATACTCATGTGTTTAAATAAAGCGTAGTGCTGAAACACAAAACCGATATGGCGTTCCTGCACCGACTGATGAGTAGCATCTTCACCGATCAGGTAAATCTGACCGCTGTCCGGCGGTTCTAGCCCCGCGATCATCCTCAGCAGAGTCGATTTCCCGGAACCAGAAGGCCCCAACAGCGCGACTAAAGAGCCCCTTTTAATTTCCAAATTCACGTTGTCAATTGCGTGGAAGGAGCCGAAGTGTTTCGATACGTTCTGAACTGTAATACTCATGAGTTTATTTACCTATTTTTGGAGTTAAACAAGTAAACTCCGCTTATCTGACAGATTTACAGTAGTATATCCTGAAAATAATATTTTGCAAGGTCTGTAACTTTTTGTATAGGATCTCGATGCTCTCCTGATGGGGACTGCGTTTCAAAGTTGAGGCTGGCGGGTCGTCCGAGTTAACCCGCAAGCGTTTCCAGATGTGGGATTATCGCTGGCGTGCGATCGTCCGAGAATAAGCAATGCTGAAATTACGCAGAAACCGGGTTTGACGGACGAAAATACTGCATCAAAACCTTTAAAACTTTTAATTCCCGTAAAAAACCCGCTTTCTTTGCTGTCGCTGTATATTTCACGGCTGCCGACAATTCCCCGACTCCCGGCGATATTGAAGATTTCAGGTAGGAATTGCTCAATCTGAGGTGCGATCGCACACAATTTAGATCACAATAGTTAATTCAGAAGCCCGCCAGCTTCACCTTTGAGAAACTGACAGAATAGTAAATTCTAACCAGAACACCACTATGGGAAAACCAACAGGCTTTATCGAATTCTTGCGCGAATTGCCCTCCGAACTCTCACCAGTCGAGAGAGTCCACAACTGGGACGAATTTCACCTACCGATGGAGGAGGACAAACTCCGCACCCAAGGCGCGCGCTGCATGGACTGCGGCATTCCGTTTTGCCACACGGGTACAATGATCGGCGGCATGGCAAGCGGCTGCCCCATTAACAACCTCATCCCCGAATGGAACGACCTCGTATATCGCGGACTCTGGAAAGAAGCCCTAGACAGACTCCACAAAACTAACAACTTCCCTGAATTCACCGGCCGCGTCTGTCCCGCACCCTGCGAAGGCGCTTGCGTTCTCGGCATCAACAACCCGCCGGTGACGATTAAAAACATCGAAGCCGCAATTATCGACAAAGGCTGGGATGAAGGCTGGATTACCGCCGAACCGCCAGCCAAACGCACCGGCAAAAAAATCGCCGTTATCGGTTCCGGGCCCGCCGGTTTGTCCGCCGCCGCGCAACTCAACAAAGCCGGTCATTGGGTAACAGTATACGAAAGAGCCGATCGACCAGGCGGCCTGCTAATGTATGGCATCCCCAACATGAAGCTAGACAAAGAACAAGTCGTAATGCGCCGCCTCAAAGTCCTCGAAGACGAAGGGGTGACATTCGTCTGCAACACCGAAGTCGGCAAAGACTTGCCAGCGGAACAACTGCTAAAAGAATACGACTCCGTTGTGCTCTGTACCGGCGCGACAAAACCCCGCGACTTGGGCATCCCCGGCCGGGAATTAAAAGGCATCCACTTCGCGATGGACTTTTTAACTGCCAACACCAAAGCAGTTTTAGACAAGAGCACCAACGATAACTTTATCTCCGCCGAAGGCAAAGATATCGTGATCATCGGCGGCGGCGACACCGGCACCGACTGCGTGGGTACCTCCATCCGCCACGGCTGCAAAAGCCTGGTACAGTTAGAAATCCTGCCCAAACCGCCCTCGGAACGGGCGGCCAACAATCCCTGGCCCGAATGGCCGAAAGTCTACCGCCTCGACTACGGCCAAGAAGAAGCAGCAGCCAAATTCGGCGACGACCCCCGCGGCTATCTCACCACGGCGACAAAGTTCGAGGGCGACGAAAACGGCAATGTCAAAGCTGTGCACACCGTTGAAGTGGAGTGGGCGAAAAACGAGAAAGGGCAGTTTATTCCGAACCACATCCCGGGCACGGAAAAAGTGTTGCCGGCACAGCTTGTCTTGCTAGCGATGGGCTTCCTCGGCCCGGAACAGCCGCTGCTGGATGACTTGGGATTGGAACGCGACGCGCGCAGCAATGTGAAAGCCGAGCACGAAAAATATACAACCAGCATTCCGGGAGTTTTCGCGGCTGGTGACTGTCGCCGGGGACAAAGTTTGGTGGTTTGGGCGATTAACGAAGGGCGCGGCGTGGCCCGGGAGTGCGACCTTTATCTGATGGGGAGCACTGATTTGCCTTAAATAGGACTTATACCAATTTAATGTGAAGTTGCACATATCTCGATCCCCCTAAATCCCCCTTAAGAAGGGGGACTTTGAGAAGAATCTTGTCCCCCCCTTATTAAGGGGGGTTAGGGGGGATCAGATTCTATGCAGCCTCATAAAAAATTAGTATTACGCAGAGACTCTACTTGTAGGGTACGAACTACGCACCTTACAACTACATAATACTGTCAATAGTGTGTAAATAGTGTAAAAAACATATTATAAAAATTGACTGATGTAGCGCAACTATTGTTAAAGAAATATGTACTCATCTTACAATACAAAACCGTGTAACCTGTTGCTGCTAGTAGGACTCAAAGGAGTTGGCAAGACGTTCATTGGTAGTGTTTTGGAGAAATATCTAGAGGTAAAGTTTCTACGAATTGAACCTATATTTCTTGAGGTGCTTAGGCTAGAGCCAGGATTAGAAGGAATTCCGTTGGAGAAACGAGGATTCCAAATTGTGTTAGAAAAACTTGATGAGTTAGCTCAATCACATTCCACCCTTTGCATCGAGTCTACAGGCACAGCCCATACCTTCTCAGAGTTATTAACAGCCTTGCCAGAAGGCTTCCGCGTGTTCCTAATTCATGTACAAGCTCCACTCGATACCTGTATAGAGCGAGTCATGACGAGAGATGCCTCAGCCCACATTCCTGTTTCAGACCATAGGTTAAAAGAAATTAATGAACGTGCGTTGCTGGTCGAGCTGCCTTGGGATTTAGAGATTGATAATTCTGAGTTCCAGGATGAGACTGCTATTGCTCAATCGGTAGAAAAGCTTTTACAGCCTTAATCCGAAACCGGGCTTTTAGGCTGCCCTCGATTAACCAAAATTCAACGGATCGACATCAATAGTTAAACTAACAGAACGCGGCGTGCGATCGCGCAATCCGATCAAATCCGACAAATCCACTGACTCATCCAAAGGCAACTTCAGCAAAATCTGCCACCGATAGCGATTTGCCACCCGCATAATCGCCGCAGGTGCAGGCCCCAACAACTCACACCCCGGTACAGACAATCGCTCAATATACTCCTGACAAACCGACGCCAATTGTACCGCCGTCACCGCCACTTCCGCCGCATCTACACTGCTCAACCGCAACAAAATCAGCCGCCCCGAAGGAGGATAATTCAGCGCCGCCCTTTCTGCTAATTCTGTTTCCACAAAACCTGCATATTCGTGCCGCCTAACTGCTTGAATAACCCGGTGTTCGGGAGTGTAAGTTTGAATAATTACCCGCCCCGGATCATCACCTCTGCCCGCACGGCCCGCGACTTGAGTTAATGTTTGAAAAGCTCGTTCGCTTGCCCGATAATCTGATAAGTTCAGCAACCCGTCAGCAGACACAACTCCCACCAATGTGACTCCCGCTAAATCTAACCCTTTCGTCAGCATTTGCGTACCCAACAAAATGTCAGCTTCCCCATTAGCAAACTGTGTTAACAATCTGCGGTGGTCGCCCTTATTTCTAGTCGTATCGCTGTCAAACCGAATTGCCCGCAATTCTGGAAACAATCTCGTTAATTCCTGTTCGACTCGCTGAGTGCCACTACCAAAGTTTTTGAAGTAAGGAGAACTGCATTCCGGGCAGTTTTGGGGGTGGCGTTCGGTGTGGTTGCAGTAGTGACAGCGCAATATTTCTGCGGTTGCTTCGCCGACGTGGTGATAAGAAAGCGAAACATCGCAGTTTGGGCATTCCATCACATACCCGCAACTCCGACAAGAGACAAAGGTACTGTGTCCTCTTCTGTGAATAAATAGAATACCTTGCTGTTGTCTTGCTCGCAATTGTTCCAGCGCATTTTGCAGGGAAGCGCTGAAAATTGAGCGGTTTCCTTGCCGCAATTCTTGGCGCATATCGACTATTTCCACAGGCGGCATCGGGCGCGAATAAATGCGATCGGGCAATGATAAATAATGGATATTTGGTAACGAGTAATAATCTCTTCGCGTCCCCACAAAAGTCTCTAAAGCTGGCGTTGCGGAACCTAAGATTAAGGGACAATTTTCTAATTCGGCGCGCCATTTAGCCACGGTGCGGGCGTGGTAGCAGGGGGCTGGTTGGTCTTGTTTGAAGCTGCTGTCGTGTTCTTCATCGAGGATAATTAAGCCGAGGTGAGGTAAAGGAGCAAAAATGGCCGATCGCGTGCCGATGACAATTTGCGGCGTTCCTGTCAGCATCTGACGCCATGTATCGTAACGTTCCCCGTCGGATAGGGCGCTGTGGTACACGCAAATTTGCTCGCCAAAACGGGCGCGGAATCGATCGGTAAGTTGCGGTGTGAGGCCGATTTCGGGAACGAGTACGAGGGCGGATTTGCCGCTGGCTAAGATGGGGGCGATCGCCTGCAAATACACTTCGGTTTTCCCGGAACCTGTAACGCCGTGCAGCAGCACTTGACGAAATCCCGAAAAAGAGTTAATAAACGCTAAAGCTTGAGCTTGAAAATGAGTTAAAGTTTTAGGTGCATCGGGCAATTGAGAAATTCCGCGATCGCCCCTGAGAACTTCCCTTTGATCGATGACAACGCTACCTTTTTGTTCCAAATTTTTGACAACAGAAGAACTCGCGCTGCAAATTCTCAGCAAATCGTTCATCCACATTTCACCGCCGCCGCGCCGCAAAACTTCCAATACTTCTTGTTGCCGCTTGGTTAAATCTGTGACAAATGCACTAGCAATTAATGTCACTGCCGGTTTGAGTTGTGGTTTGGGAGGATTGGGCGGTTCTAAATAACTTTCTACCCAACCGCGTTTCAATAAATCTTTCAATCCCCGATAACTTCCCTTAACTTGGCGCTGGAGGTATTGCCAAGTGTAATCGCCGTTTTTTTGAGCTTGCAGCAATTGCAAAATTTGACTGGCTGCGGGATTGAGAAATGTTTCGGCATTCGGAGAAATTGCGTCCTTAATTAAGCGAATTCGGCGCACGGAACGGCTTAACAAACCGGGTGGCAGTGAGGCTCTAATTACTTGAATTAATGGTGTGCAATAATAGGTGGCAGTGCGATCGAGTAATTCCCAGTAAGTCGGTGGGAAAAACCCCGTACTGACAACATCTTCGACATCTTTAACCCGCGCCGGATCTAAGTCTGGCGGCAGTTGAGAAATGAAGCGAATTGCGATCGCGCCTACCTGTTGACTGCCAAAGGGTACACTCAAAATATCCCCTGGTTGCACGGTAAGTTCCGCAGGTAAACGATAGGTAAATAACTTATTTTCCTCCCCTGGCGAGTCCCCCGCAACCCTGAAAGGAGAGTCCACCAATACCTCGATCCACTCTGCCCGCACGGTGGGGCGCTGTGGCGGTTCGCTGCTGCCGTAGGATGCCCCGGCCTCTGCCGCTATAGGGGTTGACAAACCAAAAGTGACAGTAGACATAGGGTTGCACATCAAACTAGGAGGAGCCGCGGTCAAAGGGAGTTTTCATTATCCCTCAGTTTAGCTCGATCGATCGATCTTAGCTGCGGGAATTGGCGATCGGAATCTCGATCGCCAATTCAGTCCCTTCTCCAATTGCGGATATGCACTCCAACCTCCCGCCGTGTTTGTCCACAATAATTTGATAGCTAATTGACAGTCCCAAACCCGTCCCCTGACCAACTGGTTTGGTGGTGAAAAACGGATCGAAAATTTTCGCTCTCACAGCTTCATTCATGCCCATACCATTATCTTTGATGCTAATTCTTGCCCAATTTTCCGAAATAATAGAAGTAGTAATTGCCATCTGGCTGGGGTTGGCTTCTATCTCTGCTATGGAACTCTTTTGGTCTCGCTCTCGCAGGGCATCAATAGCATTATTAATGATGTTCATAAACACCTGATTTAATTGTCCGGCATAACATTCAATTTTCGGTAGTTTTCCATAATTTTTAACAATTTTTATAGCCGGCAAACCTGCTTTTTCTTTGGTTAAATGCTGCACGATTAACAAGGTGCTGTCAATTCCTTCGTGAATGTTAACCGGTTTTTTTTCGGCTTCATCTACCCGCGCAAAGTTGCGTAAAGTTAGCACAATTTCGCGGATGCGCTCGGAGCCAACTTTCATTGACGAAAGAGTTTTCAACAAATCTTCGCGCAGAAAGTCTAGGTCAATTTTTTCAAGAAAAGCTTCCATCTCTGCATCTGCTTCGGGATACCGATCCTGGTACATTGCGAGCAATTTTAAAATATCGCTCGTGTAGTCATTGACATAGGTAATATTGCCGTAGATGAAGTTGACGGGATTGTTGATTTCGTGGGCGATACCAGCTACCAAAATTCCCAAAGCAGACATTTTTTCGGCTTCGATCAATTTGAGCTGCATTGTTTGCTGGTTTTCCAGGGCTTTTTCTAGTGTAGACATTCTTGATTTTACAATCTTTTCGTAATCTCTAAAATTTTCAGTGACTGTTTTTAGCAAAGATTCTGTTTTTTGATTAAGGGCTTCTAATTCGCTGCGTTCGGTTTCCGAAGTTTCGAGTTTTTCCTGTAGGATTTGATTTGCCTTTTCCAGCTCTTTGATTCTGTTTTTCCAGTCTGTTGGTTCCATCTGCTATTATTTTAAACCTAAAAATAGTGTCATAAAAGTTTCATGATAACTTTTTTTTTCCTTGATTTGTTTATAAAAAAGTCCCACATATTTTCTGAAACTTTGTCATAAAAATTCAAAACTCGCTTTATTTTGATCTCTATAAAAATCTTATCTAAGATACATTCAAAATGTCAAGTTATCAATAACAAATCCGGTTAAAACCGACGGTCGCTTTTCTTCCGCGCACTCGCATTTGCGGGGTTTTCATCTGATTGTTGATAAATCAGCAGGGCGATCGCAAACTTAGAAGGGCGGACTGAGCGCGAAACACGGCCCGATTCAGACAACATTTGTACAAAACCCGCCGGCAATGCAAAGCGAAAATATTAAATGTGAGTGCGATACAGCCAGGGGCGACGAGAAAAGTGCGATCGGGCGATCGCCCACAAGCAATCTCAACTAACAAGCCAATTCCTCTCTCCCAGAACGCAATCACACTATACCATTTCTCCGAAATCTCACTGCAATGTGTCGATCGTACTCACACACCCTGACCATTTTGTGCTAAGAACTACTACTTGTGACAACATCGACACAGCCGTTTATATTTGGAGAATAATTGATGTCAGGTAGCGAAGTTCGTGCCGATTTTTGGATGAGCGAGTACATTACCCCTTGGGATATTTACGTTCACGGCGTCATCGCGGTGCTCGCTTACAAAAAAACAGCCTATCAAGAAATGTATGTCGTTCAGACCGGTACTTACGGCAAAGGCTTAGTTTTAGACGGTAAGTGGCAATCTTGTACGGGCGACGAGTTTCTGTACCACGAACCCCTGGTGCACCCAGCCATGATTTGTCACGGTTCACCCAAAAAAGTCCTCGTTCTCGGCGGCGGAGAAGGAGCTACAATTAGAGAAGTGCTGCGCTGGAAAACAGTTGAAAAAGTCGTGATGATCGACATTGACGGCGAAGTAGTAGAAGCTTGCCGCGAACACCTGCCCGAAATGCACCAAAATGCCTTTGATGACCCCCGCTGCGAAGTAGTAATCGGCGATGCTTTGGACTATTTAGATAAAACTGACAATGATTGGGATATTGTCATTTCTGACTTGTCCGATCCCATTGAAGAAGGCCCATCTTTCCAATTGTTTACCAAGGAGTATTTTGAGAAAGTTCGCAGCGTAATGTCACCTAACGGATATTTCGTAGTGCAAGCGGGCCCCGTTTCTCCGGCAGAAATGAAAATGCACGCTCGCATTGTAAATACCCTGAAATCTGTTTTCTCCAATGTTCAATCCTGCACCAGCTTTATTTCTACTTACGGAGCTCCTTGGGGTTTTGCCATAGCTTCTAATCAAGAAATAAATACGCGACCCGAACCCGCAGTTACTGACAAATTACTTGCAGAGAAAACAACTGGCGGGTTGCGGATGTTCGACGGAATTACACTGTTGGGGTTGATGCAGCTTCCCGGTCACTTGCGGGAGGTAATCGCCGCTGAAACCGAAGTTTACACTATGGCAGCACCGCCTAAATTTTTCGGGAAAGGCTCTGTCAGTCAGTGAAGTTAAATTGAAAGAGAAAACTCGTTTGGAGTAACTGAGATGGGCAATTTACTTCGCATAGTCGCTGCAATTTTTGTTCCCCCTCTGGGCGTATTTATGACTGTAGGCCTCGGGACTGATTTTTGGATCAACCTGGTTCTAACCTGTTTTTTCTGGTTTCCGGGTATGATCCACGCCATTTGGATAATTGCCAAGCACGATCGAGCTTAACTTGAGGGCAAATCCAGTTTTTGGATAATAAACAGGCAATAGAAAATAAACTTTCTTTTGCCTGTTTTCACGAATTAATCTGGATTAAATCTGCGTTAATCCGCGTTCCTCTGCGGTTAAAAATAAAAAAATCTAATTCTTATGACAATTAGATTGCACCTCAATTTCTTCACAAACCAATTCAGCAATTTTTTTCGCCGCCCCCGATTCTCCTCGCACCGCACGCAAGCGATCGCCCATTTGTGCTAATTTATCAGGATGGCTCAAATAGTCGATCGCCAATTGAGCAATTACTTCCGGTTCCAGCTTCCCAATTAACTCCGGCACAATCTCCTCCTGTGCCCAAATATTCGGCCAAGCATAAAGCTTTCCCTTTCCCAATTGCCAGATTAGCCAATTAATAGCCGTAGCAAAAACGGAACCGACTAACGGCAAATTTGCCAGCAATCCCGGCAATCCGTCCCAAGCTTTCATCGCATCCAATTGCTGCGTCGGAATCAAAACAATCATCGGTACAGCTAACGAACCCAATTCGGCAGTATTCGCTCCCACAGTAGTTAAACACAGGCTGCATTCAGATAGCAAATCGTAAGCCGGCGTCTGCGTCCAAAGTTCTACTTGCAAGTTATTTGCTGTCTGCAAAAACGGCGGTTCTGTTAACTGAAGTTGGGCGCTAGCGTTCTCAAATAAATGCAGGCAAGGATTTTGTTTGGGGTCGGCAAAACGTGCTAAAGTTTGCACATCTATGGTAGGAGCAACGGGAATTACAAAGCGAGTTTCAGGGCGGAGGCGGTGGATGGATTGGGCGATCGACAAACATAACGGTACACCTAAAGCTAATTTTGCGGCTTTAGAACCGGGCAACAATCCAATTAATTCTATTTTTGTACGAGGCAGAGCCTCTGGATATGCGTTTCCAGGCACAGCCTGGGAACGAGCTACTTCCGCAATTAAATCTCCTACCACTGTAAATTTATTAGCATATTTTTGGGGAATTTTAGCAAAAACTTCTGGTTTCATCGCCGCAAATTTATCAATCCAGCGATACCACCGCGCGTCCCATTCAGCATAAATAACAGTGCGATATTTGAGTCTTTTGCCAATCACAACCGTAAAAAATTGATCGCCGCCTAAAAATAAAACAACTCCTGTTTGATGCCAATCCCAATTTTCAGCAGTTTTGCCCGACAATAAGAATGGAAAAAAATGCTCCGGTGCTTGCACTCTGTCAACTTCTGGGTAGGAAGATGCGATTTGCGCTTCTTTCCCGGTGGCGTGCGGACAGGGGGACAGCACCACAGAGATTCGCGCTTGAGTGCCCGCGTTTCCCAATTGCTGGCGCAAAGCTTGCACGGCGGGACGCACCCAAGTTGCCAATTCTCCGGGACCGTTGGAGAGGATTAAAATATCGACTGTCATAGGATTTAATATTTGAGAGGATACAAGGGAGAATTTATGACAGATTTAATTGATGCCGTCAAGACGGGTGATGTTGCGGCTGTAGAAAGTGCGATCGAACAGCGTGCAGATATCAATGCCAAAGATGAGCAAGGTGAGACAGCTTTGACGGCTGCGGCTGAGGCTGGCAATTCTGCGATCGTCAAAAAATTGCTGGCAGCAGGTGCGGAGGCAAACAGTCAGGATAATGACGGGTGGACGCCGTTAATGAGTGCCGCTGCTGCCGGACATAGCGAGATTGTACAGCTTTTGCTGGAGGCGGGAGCGGATGTGAATGCTAAAACTAATTTTGGTTTGACGGCTTTGATGAGTGCAGCAGGTAGCGGGCGCACTCAAGTTGTGGAATTTTTAATCGATAAAGGAGCTGATATCAAAGCTAAGGATAATAATACTTGGACTGCGTTAATTTGGGCGTCTTCGGAGGGTCACAAAGATGCGGTTGAGGTTTTGAAGCTAGCGCGCGATCGGGCTTAATTATTCACAGGAATTACGCATTAAGGCCAGAGAAACCGGGTTTTTTACCTAATCTGTGGACTATAACGAAGGATTTTCGTAAAAAAACCCGGTTTCTGACTACCCCATGCGTAAGTCCTAAATTCAGAAACTGGGTTGATTCAAGAAACCGGGTTTTTGATTAAACCCGGTTTATGAGAGTCTTTGCATAAATCCTGTTAACATTTCATCAACCCGGTTTCTAGCCCAGCAAGAAAGGATTCCGGTTAAATTCGGTGCTAGGAAATGTCAGTTGTTTCAAATTCAATCCAGCACCTCCCTCAAGAATTGCAATTCTATCTCCTGCTTTTGAGATGACTAAATCTGCACCCACTGGAGATATTTGATAGTCACTGACTTGGCCTGATAGCTGGAGTGCATCTCCCTGACTGGCCTTGAAGTCGCGAATGCGAGCCTCCCCCGGGCCTGAATACAATTCAGAGGTGAAGGGAAAGCCGCCTGGTCCCATCGGAATATTTCCATAAGCTAAAATAAAAGTATCAGCACCTTCGCTGCCAATCAAGGTATCAAATTCGTTGCTGCCGTCACTGAAATAACTGCCATCAAAATCAACTCCAATAATTGTTGTTTTTTCCTTGCCAAAACCAGTCACAATATCATTCCCAGAAGTCCCCACAAAAGTTGCAGATCGATTGGTTTCAAATTGACCAACTTTTGTATACTGATCGAGACCTGAAGCAAAACTTCCTGCTTTAACAGCCGCAGCAACATCGGGATTGTTTGCTAAATATCCAGCTTCCCAAAAGTTATCCAATACAGAAACTTTATCAAAAATTAAGAGCTCGCGCCCCCGATTTACGAAAAACGGCATATTCTGACCGCCCTCGACTATACCTACCGGTGCGAAAGCCCTAATCGGCCCGACACTAATCCTAAAATCTCCATTAGGAGTATTGTTCAACATATAGTTGCCTCGCGTTCCCGCTAGGCGGATTTTATCGGCTTGCGGGTCAAAGTTTTTAATCGTAGCATAGTTGGAGTTGCTAACCCCCCCGTAGAATTGACCCCCATTCACATCGGAAAAATCCCCAACACCGAGCACGAAAGTATCAGTACCGTTACCGCCAATTAGGGTGTCGTTTACGGGGGAGGGAAAACCGGAAGGTTTTTCATAAACTCGATCGCCCGCTGCATTTAAAGATACTTGAATGCCAATGATTTCAACATTTCCCACACCAAATCCCGTTACAATGTCAGTGCCTTTAGTACCGACAAATGTAGCAGATCGGGCTGGCTCAAATTGTCCAAATTTTCGGTAGTGTTCTGAGCCTGTTTTAAAAACTCCCGCCTTTACTGCTGCTGCTACCTCGGGGTTTTTCAGCAAGTATTCTGGTTCAAAAAAGGTGTTCGCATAAAGACCTTCTTTGGCTCCGAATTTGATAAAGTGTTCCAAACCCGATTTGAAAGTGCCGTTCTGTACAAACGGCACAAGTACGGGGTATCGTTTTAAATAAAATGCTTCGTCGTAGTCAGGCGATACTTGGGTGCGGCCTTCATCGTAACCAAACTGGATAAAGTGGTCTAAACCAGAGGCAAAAGGCGCATTTGGATTGTTGGCGCTACGAAGCAGGGGAGCAATATCTTGATTTTGAGATAGATAGGTTTCTTCGTCAAAATACCGCGATACTTTGGTGAGGCCGCCGGCTTGACCGAACTTTTCAAAGTGTTCTCTGCCGGATTTTATAATTCCTGCATCAATGGCTGGTTTGACCCAAGGATATTGCGCAAGGTAGTATTGTTCGTCAAAAATGTCATAATTTGTCATAATTATTTCTCCAAGCTTAGTCTGCTTACTTGTCAATTAAACTTGACCCACTATAAATAACTCTACGAACTCACTATGTCAAGTTAATTATCGTTAAGCCTGTTTTATTATTTTTATGGCAAACACAAAAGTGCGATCGCCCTTTTTGCGAATGTGCGATCGCACCGACAGCATTAATCAGGCAAATCCTGAATAGCTTCGATATTTCTCTATTTCTATCCAAGTAAAAGTATCGAAAAAGAAGATCCTGGTAATTGATTCAACTTGAGATTTCCGCCACCTTCAATAACAGCGATCGTGTCAAAGCTACTAAGTTCGTAAGATCCATTTGGACGCAAGACTGACAAGCCGTTCGTCTGGATAGCTAAATCTCGATTGTTGTTGATAGGAAATATCAAGAATTTATCTAAGGGATCTCCGTCATAATTACCTGATGCTAGCTGGATGCTATCCTGACCTTGGGTAAAATTCCGAATAGTAGCAAAACCCGGCCCGATATAGAGCCTTGTTGGGGAACTGTATAGCTTACCACCACCGCCTACTAAAAGGTCTCCGAGCATGAATTTATCGCGGCCGCTACCGCCAGTGAGAGTATCGAATTCATTACTGCCCTCACTTTCATAATTTCGACCGGGAATGGAAAAGCCATCACTGTTTGCAACATAACCTACTTCAACTCCAATTAATTCGGTATTTCCCACCCCAGCACCGGTGATGATGTCATTGCCGGAAGTTCCGATAAAAGTCGCAGAGCGGCTTGGATCGCTTTTCCCAAAATTGAAGTAGTGTTCGCGACCGGTTTTCCAGGCTCCAGAGTTGACCAACGGCACAATATCGGGGTTTTTCAGTAAGTATTCCGTTTCAAAAAACGAAGTTCCAAACTGACCGTCTTTGATGCCGAATTCAATGAAATGCTGGTAGCCGTTTTTAAAAGTTCCATTCTGAATAAACGGCTGCAACTGTCGGTTACTTGCGAGATAAAACGCTTCGTCATACTCAGGCGATACGCGAGTGCGACCTTCTTCGTAACCGTATTGGATAAAGTGGTCTAGTCCGGTCGCAAAAGGTGCATTTGGGTTGTTGGGGGTGCGGACTAAGGCAGCGATGTCTGGGTTGCCAGCAAGGTAAGTAGCTTCGTCAAAATACCGCGATACTTTAGTTAGGCCGGCGGCTTGACCGAATTTTTCAAAGTGTTCTCTTCCAGATTTGATAACTCCTGCATCAATGGCTGGTTTGACCCAAGGATATTGAGCAAGGTAGTATTTTTCGTCAAAAATTGCGTAACTAGCCATGTTTTCCTACTGCGGCTTTAATTAGCTGTTTATGCAATTTATCAATCATCAGGAACTGACACAATACCCGATCGGGTGATTTTACCCAACAGTCAAATCTCACTTAAGCTCTATGCTTTCTAGCCGAGGAAAGTGAGACCGACTGGAGGACTAAATGGATTTATCATCCCAATCGGTTGCAGAGTTAGACTTGATCCGCCCTGAATTCTGGCAAGTGTATCTCCCGATTTTTGAATTAATAAGTCCGCCCCTGATGGAAATATACTCAGTTCATTAAAGCTTTCCACCAACTGAATAAAATCTTTTCCTTTTTCAAAATTGACAATCCTTGCCTCGCCACTGCCCGTATAGAAATCTACCCGGCTGAGCAAACTACGTCGGTTGTTGGGAACAGCATCTCCGATCACGAAGTAATCAATGCCAGAAGTGCCAATTAATGTATCGAATTCAGTGGTAGTCAGGAAAGGCTCTCTCGTGATGTCATCCAATTTCAAAGCGTCATACTTATTCTTATTAATGCCAAAAGGTGGATTTTGGCCGGCGAAAGCTACTTGCAGTCCTATAATTTTATTTTTTCCCGCTGTAAATCCCGTGACGATATCATTACCGTTGGTTCCTGTAAAAAATCCGTATCGATTTGACTCAAATTGCCCAAATTTTAGATAGTGTTCTCGACCAGTTTTTAAACTTCCAGCCTCCACAACTGCCGCCACATCTGGGTTATCTCCCAAGTAACGTGGTTCAAAGAAAGTTGTCCCGTACCTACCTTCTGTTTTTCCGAATTGGATAAAGTGTTGAAAGCCGGATTTAAAAATTCCGTTCTGCACGAAGGGAGTTATTTCCGGATGGCGCTTTAAATAAAAAACTTCGTCGTAGTCAGGCGATACTCGCGTGCGGCCCTCTTCGTAACCGTATTGGATAAAGTGGTCTAAACCTGAAGCAAAGGGTCGGTTTTGGTTGTTGGCGGTCCGAACAAAGGGTGCAATATCTTGATTTTGAGCTAGATATGTATCTTCGTCAAAATATCGCGATACTTTAGTTAAGCCGGCGGCTTGACCGAATTTTTCAAAGTGTTCTCTTCCAGATTTGATAACTCCTGCATCAATGGCTGGTTTCACCCAAGGATATTGAGCAAGGTAGTATTTTTCGTCAAAAATTGCGTAACTAGCCATGTTTTCCTACTGCGGGTTTAATGAGCTGTTTATGCAATTTATCCATAATCCAGAACTGAGAGAATTACCCGATCGGGTGATTTTACCCAACAGTCAAATCTCACTTAAGCTCTATGCTTTCTAGCCCAGCAAAGTGAGACATACTGGAGGGTTAAAGGAACTTCTCATCCCAATCTGTTGCAGATTTAGATTGGCTACGCTATGAATTATAGCAATTGTATCTCCCGATTTTTTAATTCATAAGTCTCCCCCTGAGAGACAAAGCAAACCCTGAATAGCTTCGAGATTTCTACCCACATACAGCGCTAATAAAACTATACCCTAATAATGGTATAGAATGGTAGAATCAAACTGAGATTTCCGCCACCTTCAATAACAGCGATCGTGTCAGAGGGAGTGGTTTCGGTAACTCCATTGTTAACGACGAGGAAGCCCTTCTTTTGAATAGCTAAATCTCGATTATTGTTGATGGGAAATACCACTAGATCTGAGGAAATCCCTATATCGAGCGTATCCTGACCTTGCGTAAAGTTCCGAATTGTAGCAAAACCCGGCCCGATGTAGGACAGGTCCGTGTCCATCGTCTGTCTACCACTCCCGAAACGGGGACGTCTACGGGTCAACACGAATGTATCGCGGCCGCTACCGCCAGTTAAAGTATCGAATTCATTGCTGCCGTCACTTTCATAATATCGCCCGGGGGAGGAGGGGAAGCCAATACCTTTTGTAGCATAAGCTACTTCAAATCCTATTAATTCGGTATGCCCCACCCCGAAACCAGTGAGGATGTCATTACCGGAAGTTCCCACAAAAGTAGCAGACCGGTTTGGCTCGTTTTTCCCGAAATTGAAGTAGTGTTCGCGACCTGTTTTCAAGGCTCCCGATTCGACAAGCTGCCGAACATCCGAGTTGCTTTCTAAGTATTGTATTTCAAAAAATGAAGTCCCAAACTGATCCTCTTTGAGGCCGAATTCAATGAAATGCTGGTAGCCGTTTTTAAAAGTTCCCTTCTGAATAAACGGCAGCAAAACTCGGTTATTTGCGAGATAAAACGCTTCGTCATACTCAGGCGATACTTGGCGGCGACCCTCTTCGTAACCGTATTGGATAAAGTGGTCTAGTCCGGTCGCAAAAGGCGCGTTAGGGTTGTTGGGGGTGCGGACAAAGGGTTTAAGGTCTGGATTTCCCTCAAGGTAAGTATCTTCGTCAAAATACCGCGATATTTTTGTGAGACCCGCGGCTTGACCAAATTTTTCAAAGTGTTCTCTTCCAGATTTGATGATTCCTGCATCAATGGCTGGTTTGAGCCACGGATATTGCGAAAGGTAGTATTGTTCGTCAAAAATTGCGTAGTTAGCCATGTTTTTCACTTCTCTTCAATTAGCGATCGCAGCGACAGAAGCCAAAGGCAAATCTTTAATAGCTGCGAGATTTCTACCCAAGGAAATATCTAATAACACTAGATCCTGGTAATAGATTCAAATTGAGATTGCCGCCACCTTCAACTACAGCGATTGTGTCAAAGCGACTGGCTATGAAAACTCCATTTTCAACGACGGGGAAGCCATTAGTTTGGATAGCTAAATCTCGATTATTGTTGATTGGAAACACCAATAATTGATCTAAGGGAATCCCTATCTGGATGATATCCTGACCTTGAGTAAAGTTCCGAATTGTAGCAAAACCTGGGCCGATGTAGAACTGTCTGGATGAGAGGGTTCCTCCCCTGAAGCCAACAATGTCACCGAGCACGAATTTATCGCGGCCGCTACCGCCAGTGAGAGTATCGAATTCATTGCTGCCGTCACTTTCATATCGTCGGAGACCGTTAGGGGCTTCTACGTCAACTCCAATTAATTCCACATTCCCCGCCCCGGAACCGGTGAGGATGTCATTGCCGGAAGTTCCCACAAAAGTCGCAGAGCGGCTTGGCTCAAATTGTCCAAACTTGAAGTAGTGTTCCCGACCAGTTTTCAAGGTTCCAGATTCGACAAACTGCCCAATGTCGGGGTGGTTCCCTAAGTATCCCTGTTCAAAAAAAGAAGTAGGCAACCGACCGTCTTTGACCCCGAATTGAATGAAATGCTGGTAGCCATTTTTAAAAGTTCCATTCTGAATAAACGGCAGCAAATCTCGGTTAGTTGCTACATAAAAGGCTTCGTCATACTCCGCCGATACGCGAGTGCGACCTTCTTCGCAACCATATTGGATAAAGTGATCTAAGCCTGTAGCAAAAGGCGCGTTAGGGTTGTTGGGGGTGCGGACAAAGGGTTTAATGTCGGGATTTCCCTCAAGGTAAGTATCTTCGTCAAAATACCGCGATATTTTTGTGAGACCGGCGGCTTGACCAAACTTTTCAAAGTGTTCTCTTCCAGATTTGATGATTCCTGCATCAATCGCTGGTTTCAGCCACGGATATTGCGAAAGGTAGTATTGTTCGTCAAAAATTGCGTAGTTAGCCATATTTTCCTCCTACGGTTTTGATGATTGGGAGCGTCAATACCCATCAGCTTTCCATTCACTCGATCGGCTATCAATAATTTATACAATGCAGACTTTATGAAATGGTTTTAAGTTCCTGGTGAAACATTAATTTTTGTGACACACTAATTATCCGAAGACTTTATTTTTGTGGCGGTAATTATACTTTTTTCTATCCGTTAATTCTCGACAGAAAAAAGTCATTAATCATTAGTATTAACTAATGACTAATGACTAATGACCAATGACCAATGACTATCCAATCAAGAAAGTACCGTTACCGTTAGATTCTTGGAAAGTCAAACCCAAGGTTGCTCCTCCTTCAATCACGCCGAGCACATCTCCAAAACGCTGGATTGACAAATTGTTGCCAACCGGAGTTAGGCTGTAGCCGTTTAATGAAGTTCCTTGCAGTTGGATAAAATCGCTTTCTATGTCGAAGTTGCGAATAGTAGCTTGACCGTTACCCAAATACAGCGGTGTCGGGCTAAAATTCCCGGATGTAGCAGGAACTCCGAGTACGAATGTATTAGTTCCCGGAGCACCAATCAAGACATCGAATTCATTGGTGCCAAAGCTTTCATACTGTCGGTTGCGTTGCGAATCTAGACCTACTTCCACTCCCACGAGTTCGACATCGCCGACGCCAACACCAGTTAAAACATCGTTGCTGCGGCTGCCGACAAAAGTTGCGTCGCGGGCCGGCTCGTTTTTCCCGAAATTGAAGAAGTGGTCCCGACCGGTTCTCAAGGTTCCAGAGTTGACAAACGGCACGATGTCGGGGTTTTCTTTTAAGTATTCCGGTTCAAAAAATGAAGTCCCAAACCGACCGTCTTTGATTCCGAATTTAATGAAATGGTCGAAGCCTGATTTGAAAGTTCCGTTCTGAACGAACGGTCGGACATCTGAGTTGTTTGCTAAATAAAAATTTTCGTCGTACTCAGGCGATACTTGGGTGCGGCGCTGTCCTTCATCGTAACCGAACTGGATAAAGTGATCGAGGCCGGTCGCAAAAGGTGCGTTTGGATTGACTGTGCGGACAAAGGGTGCTAGGTCTGGATTCCCAGCAAGGTAAGCATTTTCGTCAAAATAACGCGATACTTTAGTTAAACCGCCTTCTCGCCCGAATTTTTCAAAGTGTTCTCTCCCGGATTTGATGACTCCTGCGTCAATGGCTGGTTTGACCCAAGGATATGAGGCGAGGTAGAATTGTTCGTCGAAAATTGCGTAGTTAGCCATGTTATCCCCTTAAGGTTTTGATGAGTTTGAGAGTTTATAGCAATTAACTTTCCATGAACTCGATCGCCGATCAGGAATTTACACAAAACATATGTGATGAAATGGTTTTAAATTCCTGGTAAAATGTCAACTTTTTTGACTCAGCAATTATCCGAAGGTTACATTCTGCCTTCACAAATTATGCCTTTTTTCCATCAGTTAATTGCTCGACCGCAAGTTTAATCAATTCTACAAAACTTGGAACTTTTTTCAGGATTTATTTTTCAATGGTTGATTAATTTTTAATTATTTTTATCCAACTAATTAATCCTATACATACTAAATATTTTTTGTCAAGTAAATTTTTGTAAATAAAATCTGGAGTATTTGCTCAAGGAATTTATCAAAAAATGTAACGAAAATTTGACCTAAATTTGTCGAATTGTGTCATGTGCAGGCTCAAATCGCCTAATGGCAAGCGTTTTCTGGTAAAAATGCTTATGGGATAAAAAAATTCCCGATTCCCGAAAACAGCATCTTAAAGGAGCCTAACCGGATGTTCACTCACGTCAAGCCCACCATTCGCCACGTTGTGCCGGAAAACTTGCAGGGGCGATCGCTCATGAAGGTGGTCTATGTCGTACTGGAACCGCAGTATCAAAGCGCCCTGTCCGCAGCGGTTCGATCGATAAACCAGAAAAATCCGAATCTGGCAATAGAAATCAGTGGCTACCTGATCGAGGAACTCCGCAGCCCGGAAAATTACGAGGCCTTCAAGCGGGATGTGGCGGATGCCAATGTATTTATTGCTTCTCTAATTTTCATCGAAGATTTGGCAGAAAAAGTGGTAGCGGCAGTGGAACCGCTGCGCGACAGCTTGGATGTCGCCGTCGTCTTCCCGTCGATGCCAGGGGTGATGCGGCTAAATAAAATGGGCAGTTTCTCGATGGCACAGTTGGGACAAAGCAAAAGTGCGATCGGCGAATTCATGAAAAAACGGAAGGAAAAATCCGGGAGTTCCTTCCAAGACGGAATGCTGAAACTGCTGCAAACTTTGCCGAAAGTCCTGAAATATTTGCCCATCGACAAAGCCCAAGATGCGCGCAACTTCATGCTGAGTTTCCAGTATTGGCTGGGCGGTTCCCAAGAAAACTTGGAAAACTTCTTGCTGATGCTGTCACATAAATATGTCTTCAAAGGCCAGGAACAGCTAACTTTTCAAGAGCCCGTTGTCTACCCGGATATGGGAATTTGGCATCCTTTGGCACCGTCGATGTTTGAGGATGTAAAAGGATACCTCACTTGGTATAACGCCCGCAAAGATATTTCCGCAGACCTCAAAGACCCCCTCGCGCCTTGCATCGGCTTGGTGTTGCAGCGGACTCACTTAGTCACGGGAGATGACGCGCACTATGTAGCAATGGTGCAGGAATTGGAGGCAATGGGGGCGCGGGTGGTGCCGATTTTTGCCGGCGGTTTGGACTTCTCGAAACCAGTCGAAACTTTCTTCTTGGAAGTTGGAACCAAAGGTGTTGCGCCGCTGCCGATAGTTGATGCGGTGGTTTCTCTGACTGGTTTTGCTTTGGTGGGCGGCCCGGCGAAACAAGATCACCCGAAGGCGATCGAGACTTTGAAAAAGCTAAACTGCCCTTACATGGTGGCTTTGCCGCTGGTTTTCCAAACGACGGAAGAGTGGGAAAATAGCGATTTAGGCTTGCACCCGATTCAAGTTGCTTTGCAAATTGCCATTCCTGAGTTGGATGGCGCGATCGAACCGATTATTTTGTCGGGAAGAGATGGCGCAACTGGCAAGGCGATCGCCCTGCAAGACCGGATCGAAGCAATTTCCCAGCGCGCCATGAAATGGGCAATGCTGCGCCGCAAACCAAAATTAGATAAAAAAGTTGCGATCACAGTTTTCAGTTTCCCGCCCGACAAAGGCAACGTCGGAACAGCCGCTTATTTGGACGTTTTCGGCTCGATTTACCAAGTCTTGAAAGCCTTAAAAGGCAACGGTTACGACTTGCCAGAATTGCCGGAGTCCGCCGAAAAACTGATGCAAGAAGTCATCCACGACGCAACAGCCCAATACCAAAGTCCCGAATTAAATGTTGCTTACCGGATGTCTGTAGCTGAATACGAAGAATTCACTCCTTACTCGGAACGCTTGCAAGAAAATTGGGGCCCGCCTCCGGGACATTTGAACAGCGACGGACAAAATTTGCTGATTTTCGGCAAACATTTCGGCAATGTGTTTATCGGAGTGCAACCTACTTTTGGATACGAAGGCGATCCGATGCGGTTGTTATTCTCTCGTTCCGCCAGCCCGCACCACGGTTTTGCTGCTTACTATACATATTTGGAGCGCATTTGGGGTGCGGATGCGGTGCTGCACTTTGGCACTCACGGTTCGCTAGAATTCATGCCAGGTAAGCAGATGGGAATGTCTGGGGAATGTTATCCCGACAGTTTGATCGGCAAAATTCCTAACCTCTATTATTACGCCGCCAACAATCCCAGCGAGGCAACAATTGCTAAGCGCCGCAGTTATGCTGAAACAATCAGCTATCTGACTCCTCCGGCTGAAAATGCTGGTTTGTACAAAGGTTTGCAGGAACTAAGCGAGTTAATTGCTTCTTATCAAACTTTGAAAGAGACTGGGCGCGGTGT
Organism: Microcoleus sp. BROC3; assembly: GCF_036702515.1. NCBI lineage: Bacteria > Bacillati > Cyanobacteriota > Cyanophyceae > Oscillatoriales > Microcoleaceae > Microcoleus > Microcoleus sp. BROC3. The sequence continues at coordinate 77,790 of NZ_JAUBTQ010000004.1, read as the reverse complement.
GCCGATTGTTGATGCGATCGTCGAAAAATGCCGTTTGGTGAATTTGGACAAGGATATCGCCCTACCTCCGGAACAAGAAAGAGGGGTTGCTGCGGGAATGACTGCCGAGGAACGCGACAATTTAGTTGGCTTGGTTTACCGCAAGTTGATGGAAATTGAGTCGCGGTTGTTACCTTGCGGTTTGCACGTTATCGGTAAGCCACCGACTGCGGAAGAGGCGATCGCAACTTTGGTGAATATCGCCAATTTAGACCGCGAAGAAGACGGGCTGATCAGCTTGCCGCGGATTATTGCTAACAGTCTCGGACGCGATATCGGCGAAATTTACAGCAACAGCGACAAAGGCATTTTAAGTGATGTCGAATTGCTGCAAAATATCACGTTGGCCTGTCGGGATGCCGTTGGCGCTTTGGTGAAGGAACAAACCGACGCTGAGGGCAGAGTTTCCCTTGTTTCTAAGTTGAATTTCTTCAACATGGGCAAGAAAACCCCTTGGGTTGAAGCCTTGCACGCCGCAGGTTACAAAAAAATCGATCCAGAACCGATTAAACCGCTGTTTGAGTATCTGGAATTCTGCTTGCAGCAAGTTTGTGCCGACAACGAATTAGGCGCTTTGTTGCGCGCGTTAGAAGGCGAGTATGTTCTGCCTGGCCCCGGTGGCGATCCGATTCGCAACCCGGATGTTTTGCCGACTGGTAAGAATATGCACGCTTTGGACCCGCAGTCAATCCCTACAACGGGGGCGGTTAAGTCTGCTAAGATTGTAGTCGATCGGCTGTTAGAAAGACAGCGCGTTGATAACGGCGGAAATTACCCAGAAACGATCGCCGTTGTGTTGTGGGGAACCGACAACATCAAGACTTACGGCGAATCCCTCGCCCAAGTAATGTGGATGGTGGGAGTGAAGCCAGTTCCAGACGCATTGGGCCGGGTAAACAAACTCGAATTGCTTTCTTTAGAAGAGTTGGGACGCCCTCGAATCGACGTAGTAATTAACTGTTCCGGCGTATTCCGCGACTTGTTCATCAACCAAATGAACTTGTTAGATAAAGCCGTGAAAATGGCAGCGGAAGCCGACGAACCGTTAGAGATGAACTTCGTCCGCAAACACGCCCTGAAGCAAGCGGAAGAAATGGGAATCAACCTGCGACAAGCAGCAACCCGGGTATTTTCCAATGCCTCTGGTTCCTATTCATCTAACATCAACTTGGCGGTGGAAAACAGCACTTGGGAAAGCGAAGCCGAGTTGCAGGAAATGTACTTAACTCGCAAATCCTTCGCCTTTTCTTCCGACAATCCCGGAACAATGGAACAAGACCGGAAGATTTTTGAATCCTCCTTGAAAACTGCGGAAGTCACTTTCCAAAACTTGGATTCGGCGGAGATTTCCCTAACCGACGTGTCGCACTATTTCGACTCCGATCCGACTAAATTGATCGGCAGTTTGCGCGCAGATGGGAAGCAACCGACATCCTTTGTTGCTGATACAACCACAGCCAACGCGCAGGTGCGGACGCTATCAGAAACCGTGCGTTTAGATTCGCGGACTAAGCTGCTGAATCCGAAGTGGTACGAGGGGATGCTGTCGCACGGTTATGAAGGCGTGCGCGAGATTTCTAAGCGTCTGGTGAATACGACTGGATGGAGTGCGACGGCGGGCGCTGTGGATAATTGGGTGTATGAGGATGTTAACACTACGTTTATCCAAGATGAGGAGATGCAGAAGCGTTTGCTTAACTTAAATCCTCATTCGTTCCGCAAGATTGTCAGCACTTTGCTTGAGGTGAATGGCCGGGGCTATTGGGAGACTTCGGAGAACAATTTGGACAGGTTGCGTGAACTTTATCAGGAGGTGGAAGACAGGATTGAGGGGGTAGAATAGTTATCAGATTTATGGGGCTGACATTTCTGTCAGCCTCAACAATTTTTCTAGGCTGCTGACATAAGATATAAAAACATGGATTGAGCACTCAATAAGTAACTGTCTATCTCAGGACTTACGGAATTCGGACAGTTTGGGGATGCGGTCAAGGGCGATCGATATATCGATATAATTAAATTAGATCCATTAACGAGGTAAACTATGCCACTAACTGCAACCGAATATAAATACGTAGAATTAGATGAGAAGAATGTGCCTATCATCACAGGGACTACTATGAAAGTAGTTGAATTAATGACTTCGGTAAAAGCTTACAGCTTGAGTCCTGAAGAATTACTGGAAAGCTATCCTCACCTAACTTTGAGTAAAATTTACTCTGCCTTAGCTTACTACTGGGATCATAAACAAGACCTTGATGCAGATATGCAGCGCCGATTCGAGTATGCCGAAAAGTTGCGATTAGAAGCGGGTGAATCTCCTTTGGCTAAAAAACTCCGCGCCCAAGGACTAATTAAATGAGTATAGCTTTGTACATGGATGAGAATGTGCCTCTACCGATTACAAATGGACTGAGACAAAGAGATGTAGATGTTTTGAGAGCTCAAGAAGATAACCATCAAAACACGCCAGACCCTATTATACTCGATCGCGCAACGGATCTTCAGCGCGTTGTTTTTACACAAGACGAAGATTTTTTAGCCATAGCTAACAGCCGCCAGCAAGAAGAAGTAAATTTTGCTGGCGTCATCTATGCCCATCAACAGAATGTAACTTTTGGTGATTGCATTCGTGACTTGGAAATTATTGCTAAGGTTAGCGAACCTGAAGATTTAGTTAACCGCGTTCAGTACCTACCTTTATAGCCAACCCTGGCAAATAAAAAATCGTAAGGTGCGTCGCCTTCTCTCATCTCAAGTTTCATGAAATATCTCATAGAGTATTCTCGATGAAAGTGGTGTTTGTTCCAGTCTCAAGTAGTCTGGGCGCGAGATTAGCTCACCTTATTGACATTGATATCATATTATGATATCATAGGTCAATTATAATAACAAATAAATTTTTTAAGGAACTAAATAATAAACAGCGTAAGATTTTAGAAGCAATTTTTACAGATCCTATACCAGCTAATATTAATTGGCAAGATATTGAAAATTTATTTACAGCACTCCGTGCTACTGTTACTCAAGGTTCAGGTTCGCGGGTTCGGATTTTATTAAATGAGGTTAGAGCTGTATTTCACGAACCACATCCTCAAAAAGAGACAGATAAAGGAGCCGTTAAATCAGTCAGAGAATTTTTGATAAAGGCGGGGGTTGAACCATGATGACTTAGCTGTTAACGGGAAAATCATTGCGGATTGCCCAAATTAACAAGGGCATTAGTATAAAAAATATCCGCCACAACTGTCACTTATTGAAATAGGAAGAAGTATTACAGCCATGATGACTTACAAAGGTTACAGTGCTAGCATTGAAGTAGATTTAGAAGCGGAAATTCTTTTCGGGCGAGTCCTCGATATTAATGACGTAGTGACTTTTAAGGCACAAACTATTGAAGAAGCTCGCCAAGAATTCCAAAATTCGATCGATGATTATCTAGAGTTTTGCAAAGAATTAGGACAGGAACCTGATAAACCATTTTCAGGTAAACTTCCCTTCCGCACTACTCCCGAACATCACCGCAAAATATTTATTGCGGCCAAGAAGGCTGGCAAAAGTATTAACAACTGGATGGATGAGGTTTTAATTAAAGCAGCCGAGCAAGCAATTAACACTTAATTAACGTAGGATAATGAAGTACGAAGTAATCATTTACTGGAGTGAGCAAGACCAGGCTTTTATTGCAAAAGTGCCTGAATTGCCGGGATGTGCTGCGGATGGGGAAACTTATCAAGAAGCATTGCAAAATCTAGAGATTATTATGCAGGAGTGGGTTGAGACTGCTCGGCAATTAGGGCGATCGATCCCTCAACCTAAAGGTAGATTAATGTTCGCATAATAGAGCAAGGTTGCCGCCCTTTTTAATTCGATCGGTTAGAAAGATACTGAGTTTTCACATACTGTTTCATCACAGAATTCAAAATAAATAAAGTTATCTTTTCCCGTTCTACAGCATCCAATAAAAACCGATTTCCAAGAGAGCGCACTGCATTGACTATTTCTGACGGCGAAAATGGTATTTTGTTGAAAATTTGCGACACAGCAAGGGGTTCAGGTTGATTAGCCAGGTGAGTCATCACTGCCAACTCTGCCGGAGTCAAACGGCCAAAAGGTTTAGATAACTGAGATTGCAACCCTTCATCTAAAATCGGCATCTCGCACTGCAAAAACTCAGAAACTCTCCCCCCAAACAACTCTTGAATCAGCGTTGCAGTGAACTCCAACCACAGAGGATTGCCTTGATAAATATCAATCAATGTTTCCCATGTTTCCTCATCGGATAACTTTTGTGAGTTCAAAATCTCTTTAGCTGCTACTCCTAAACTTCCCAATACAAAACATCGCACGGGATGATTATCTTTTGAGAATCTGGCAATTTCTCTGGGTTTTTCCCAACTATTCAATATCAAACAACTTTGATGACAAACTTCGGCAATTAATTTAAAAAATAACTGATAATCTTCATATCCAGTTTTATATTGTCCTGCGAGTTGTCCGCTGCCCAAAAGCATCTGCACGTCATCGAGGACAATCAGACATCTGTACTTTCGCAGGTAATCGAGGATTTGGGAAATTTTGGTTTCGATGCTTTGGGGAGTTTCTGATTGTTGGGAAAAGATTTGCAGCAGGTTGGTGAGGGTTGCATCGAGAGTAGGGGAAAAGCGGAGGCTGCGATAGATGACGTAATCGAATTGGGTTTTGATGCGATCGATTAGGCTTAGGGAGAGGGTGGTTTTGCCGATGCCGCTGATTCCCAGGAGTGCGATGAGGCGAGTGCGATCGCCCGTTATCCAGTTTTCGAGGGTGGAGAGTTCAGAAGTGCGATCGAAAAACCTGAAGATTTCGGGTGCGTCGCCTAAGTCGATGTGGGGTTGAGTTGGGGTTTGTTGGGGGTTTTGGGAAGGTGTGGGACTTCTCGCCCTTTCTTGACAAATGTTGACGTTATGATTAACTGTTCCATAATTTTCACCAATAGCTGATGAATGATTATAAAATTTCGCTCTTTCTAGTATTGCTCTAACATTTACCTTGCTAACTTCTTCGCCGAAGACATCTGATAGTATCTTCCATAATTCAGAAGCGGCCACCCTAACATAACCTTCACTACAATCACGGTCTTGCGCTATTTTTGTTGCATATTTTCGACCTTGGAGGGTTTCTTTTAAAATAGCTTCTTGCAGGTCGTCTAAGTGCTTCCCTGTTTGAGAAAAAACTTTTTCATCGGCAAATCTTAAGACTTCATTAAGCTCCATAGATCGCGTCTGGGGTAATTTTTACTGATTATAACTTATTTTTTATAACTTTTTAGATAACAAAACATAACATTTTCTAAAGTGAGTTGGTGGGCGATGGGCCAAAGTGGTCATTGTATGATTTTTGGAGTAGAGGTTGGTTGCACTGAGGGCGATCGGGCTACATCCGTTATTGTGGATATTTTGGGCATTTGCGGGGCGTCTGGGGTCAGTCCCGACATCTCTGACTTACTCAACCTCATGAACATACCATATTCAGCGTTACAGAACTCAACCAAATGGAAACTGTCCCTGTAAAAATCTCAGATATTCGAGTCCCAAATAGAAGCGAACTCATTGAAGGAAAAATAAGGTCAATAGAAAATCCTCCTGACTCTATCTCAAGTCTGCTTCACGACGAAACAGATCCTATAACTCTCCATAAAGGTACACCACCTTACGAAGTTTATAGTGGAAGACACAGAGTTTATGTAGCCAATCAAAAGGGGATTAAGATAACTCCGGCGGTTTTCAATTAATCAGATATAACGCTTTTATTGTGAAAAAATTAGAGGGTTAATGGAACGCGATAGCCAACATTTATAGCAAAAGTTAAATGTTAGGCGATAACTTCACCAAACCTGCTAGTCAGAGTTCAGTTAATACTGAGATTGAGTTGAATCTTACAAACATCAATGGAGTAGTTATGGCTAGAAAACACATGGGTACAGTTAAAACGCCGACAGATTCTTCTTACGATTATTATTGGGACGAGGATACTGGCGAAGTATATGTTGGTCCTAACTCTGCGGGTAAAGCCTCATCCGCTGAGGAAGCTTGGCGTAAAGCTAATTTCTACGCAACTACGCTTCAGAAATGGAAGGATTGATTGAGAAAAATTGCGATCGCCCACATTTACAGGAAAAGTTAAAGCTTGGGCAATCGCTCAAAGTATACTGGTTGGTAGCGAAAAAGATCTTAAATTATTTTAGTGTAAAGATGAGAATGTAAAGATGAGTAAATTATTTGAAAACCCAGGTGATTATTTATCTGTTGGTACCGCTAGACTGTTTAATAATGCTATAGAAAAAACTTCTGACGGCCAAAAATATCAAGAATCAGGCTACTACAAAAAGGCTCTTGAAAAATATAACTCTGCTTTAAAATTCTACGAAGGTTTTTTTTGTTTTTGCGAATCAAAAGAAGGTGGCATGATTTTTCTCGCAAGCCAAATCATCTTACTTTTTGTGATGCTTAGCTTCATCGACAAAGTGAAAAAGTGTTATGATGAACTCAACGAACCTTATAAAGCACTGATATTCCAAAAAAAAGTTGATGAAATAGTAGAGACAATTGGTAAATATGAAAACAAGTTAGAACCAGAATATTTGGTTATTTATAAAAATACGATTGAAGCAAGTTATAACAAATGGTCTGATGAAGAAAATGCGATAACAGATAAATGCAGGGACTTTGTAGAAAATACATATAAAGTCGAGGATTATTCAGACGATCCCATATTCATAGAACTGGTGGCAAACTTTGACAAATGTTGTTCCTATAAAACATTTCTTGTACCATCCAAAGCAGTTAGTGTTAGTAGTTCTAGTAGCTCTTCTAGTAGCTCTTGCTTCATTGCCACAGCAGCTTATTCTACTTCCACACACCCCGATATAGACACATTCCGCAATTTCCGTGACAAAAAACTTTTAACTAATCCTGTAGGTAAAGGATTAGTCAGCCTATACTACAATATCAGCCCTAGCATCGCTAACTATGTGAAGAGGCAACCAGTCATCAAAAGCTTTTTAAGACAACAGCTAGAGCGTTTAGCTGAGTGGATGCGTAGCCGAGAAGTTAAAAGTTAGTACAGTTTTAAAAAAAACTATTTAACAAGCAGCGGGGAAATATGATCGTCCTTATCTTCCCAAAGTGCGATCGCTCTTATTTATAGACATCACCGCGAGAACCAATCGGAGTCACAACATATACCTGGTTATCCGTATCTTCTACAAAAAGTATCCGATATTTACCCACTCGCAGCCGGAACTCAAGACGACCTTTGAGAGGCTGAATGTCAAGTCCTGTCGAGTCTGTCACCAGCGCATCTAAAGCCTTAACAATACGCACTCGATCATCCAGTTGCATCCGTTGTAAATACCGCTGTGCTGATTTTAGGAGAATGTAGTCAGTCACTTTTTTCTCCGAACAGCTTCAACTTAAGTTCTTTTGAGGAGATTCCCCGATCGCGCCCCGCGAAATAATCTGCTAATGCTGCTTGACTTTCCGCTATCTCTTGGGCTGAAACCACCTCATCATCGCCTTCAACTTCCACCCCCCGATCAACGATCTTTCTTAATTCCTCTAATAATCGGAGTTGGTCAGACAGGGCGAGGCCTTGAACTTGAGTCAGTACCTCATTATAAGTCGGCATAGACTTTTTACTGGTATTTTTTAGCTCTAACTCTAATATATACTGATTTTGGCAGGAAGTGCGATGCCCTTATCTTCCCAAAGTGCGATCGCCCTTATCTTCCCCAAGTGCGATCGCCCCTTTTTTCCAAGTACGATCGCCCTTATTTTCCTATCAGCCGATCGTACTCTGCGTGAGTACCAATCCAAAACCACACAATACCTGTTTTAATTTCAATACCCAACGCCCGATAAGCTTGTCCGGCCCTTACAGACCAATAATTACCAACCTTCTTAAAATGCAGAGAAGGATGAGACGGATCTGCCTTCAGCAACTCATAACACTGATCTGCTGTAGCTTGTACATTTGATGGCAAAGCATTGTAACAATCCCAAAATTTTCGAGTAGTGTAGTGCATTAAATCTCTCGATAGTTACCACTCTCAAAATCTGCGATCGCTTCTGCTGCTAAAGCCTCCAGTTTACCCTCAGCAATATCTTTCTCTAGCTGGACATCCCATCGTTTGTAATCCAAATTTAGAAACCACTCTAACAACTCTCCTATCTGGTTCGGCGGAAGTTGCAGAATCGCATTTTCTATCTGTTCAATAGTCAACATAGGGTGTCTTAAGTTACACAAAATTTAGTTAATTTTTTTTACTTGCTCTATATTATATCTCAATTGGGAATTCTGGGAAAAGCGATCGCCCTTATCTTCCCAAAGTGCGATCGCCCTTATCTTCCGAAAGTACGATCGCCCTTATTTTCCCAAAGTGCGATCGCCCTTAGTTAATCATAAATTTCTCTCCGGTGTCCAATCTGGTGAATAGTAATCACCTTTAAATCATCATCAAAAGAATAAATTACCCGATAATCACCCACTCTTAACTTAAAGAAACCTGCCAGATTAGCGGACAACGCCATAGGAGTAATTTGTTCAAAATTTTCAGCCAACCAATTGATTTTATTACCTATACGCTCCTGCACAGCCTGAGTCAATCTTTCTTGGTTAACCAGAGCTTCTGCTGTCAAATCAACCGAATAGCTCATTACGACTTAATGCCGAGTTTTTGATAAACTTCCCCAGGTTCGACGCTACTTTCTCCTGCTTGTTTGCGCTTCATTGACTCTAACAATTTCAGCTTGACTTCTTCCTTAACTTCTAAACCTGCATCAGGATCGCCAAAATATTCTTCTAAACACTGTTCCACGGTATGCCGAATTAAGTCCCGCAATTGCTCAACAGTCATGTCTTTGACTTGCATTTTAATCTCCTAGTCTGTGGGATTATCAATAAATAATAGCAACTTTAGTACGGTTGTATCTGTAACTGAGCTATCCATTCCATGAATCTCGTTCCTGATTCACATAGTCTTGAGCATCAATCCCATTCCAAATTTCCTCACCCAACCCTTCTAATTCTAAAATACTCCACCTAGGTTTAGCCTGAACCCGGTGACGAACATATACTAATAATTCAGAGATGAGTCGCAGTTGCTCATCTGGTGCAAGTCTTAGAACCTGAGTCAGTACCGCGCTGTAAGTAGACATAGGTTTTATGTGGAAATTTTTTGGCTGATTGTCATTATAGCAATTTAGGATCGAAGGAAGTGCGATCGCCCGTTTCTTCCTAAAGTGCGATCGCCCTGATCTTCCCAAAGTGCGATCGCCCTGATATTCCTCAAGTGCAATTAAACTTGACCAGGCAAATCCAACGCAATTAATAAAGCTTGATTCAGCATAAGTATTGCTTCATCACTAAGCATTCCTCGTAAACTCAATAAACGAGATTTAGATAATACCCGTACTTGATCGGCCATACCGATAGAATCGTTGGTTAATCCACCGTCGGCAGCTTTAATTAATACCTGAGTGGGATAAACTCGTTTACCAGTTTGATAAGTAGTGCAGGGAATAGCCAAAACTACAGGGCTATATGTATTGATTGTAGCTCGACTAACGATGATAACAGGACGGGTTCCTCCTTGTTCAGAACCCTCAACAGGTTCAAGTCTAGCATCATAGACTTCTCCCCGGTTCATACAGGAGATTCTCCCAATTGCAAGGCTTCCCAACTCGCTACCGCAAACTCAGCCTCCATCTGTAGCACTTGAGCTTGATACTCTGGATCTTGTACCATTTCAATCAGTGCTGCATCAATTTCCGATCGTTTACCCTGAGTTTGGGTTGTTACCCGATCGCGAATCAAAGCTGACAATACTTCTAACAGTTGCTGTTGCTCTTCAAGAGTGAGATTTTGAGCCTGACTCAGTACCTCGCTATAAGTAGACATAGGCTTTATGTGGAGATTTTTTGGCTGATTGTTATTATAGCAATTTAGGATCGAAGGAAGTGCGATCGCCCTTTTCTTCCTAAAGTGCGATCCGGTTATGCTATATTATGATTATATACATTTTGTATATACACTATTATGCAGTTTGAATGGGATGAAAATAAAAACGCCCAAAACCTCAAAAAACATGGCATTAGCTTTGAAGAAGCTCAAGAAATCTTTGACGGAATCGTTTTTAATGCCATTGATGAGCGTTTCGACTACGGAGAAATCCGAGAAATCAGTATTGGCGCCATACAAGGTGTCGTTATCGTCACCGTAGCGCATACTGAAAGAAATGGAATTATCCGCATCATCTCTGCAAGAAAAGCCACTCGTCAAGAAAAAAATACCTACTATGACTATCTCGCCCAAACGACTTGAAGAATTAGAAAATATTCCAGAATCTGCAATCGATACCTCTGATATTCCTGAATTAGATGCGAATTTTTGGGCAAAAGCAAAACTCGTAACACCATTGACAAAACAAGCTATTTCTTTAAGAGTTGATAGCGATGTATTAGATTGGTTTAAAAGCCAAGGAAAAGGCTATCAATCTCTAATGAACGCTGTGCTGCGCTCTTATGTTGAACATCACGTAAAAAGCAGTGAATAAATTTGCGATCGCCCTTTTCTTCCTAAAGTGCGATCGCCGATCTTTCTTAAGCCTCAAACGGGTTAATCAGTGTGAGTTCAGCAATCCACCGAAAATCCCCTATATTTCTTGTTACTAAAGTTCTGCCATATACCAAAGCTGTTGCCGCAATAATAGCCTCCCCAAGTGTCATTATCCTTATCTGTCGCAACAGCACTGCGCGATCGAGTACAGCGTTAGAAATTGGTAGAACCTCCACCACACCAAAGAATTCCTCAAAGTACAATCTATACTCTTCAGTTAGCCCATGATAACCCAGCACTTCAACGTAACTTACTGCCGATACAACTATGTCATGTTTGCCAATAAACTGCCTAATTGGCGTGTTTTATGGTTGGGAAGCCTAGATAATAATATTACTGTCAAGCAGCATTATTCATCCCTACCAGGAAGTGGACAATCTTGACGCAACTCTCGATGCCATTCCACTGGATCGCTAATATCAGCAAAGACATTATTTGCTGCAATTTTTTCCAATATTTCAACTATTTTCTGACGGCGAAACTCAGCGCTTAAAGTCGATCGCTCTTCTTGTAAAGTAACGTAAAGTCTGACAGGGCGATCGCCTTGTCTTGGAACCTCATTAGCCCATTCTAAAAGGTTTCCCTTTAATATAGCCTCGAATATTCGCTGCATAGCTAATATCCACTATTATCTATTTTTACCATTATATCTCAATTTACAATTATCGAAAAGGCGATCGCCCTCGCAACTCACTCAATATGCTACAATCCCCAATAAAGGTCGTTTAGCTACGATAAAATACCGCTATGACTACCCTCACCCTCAATCTCAACCCAATTATTAAGCTGACAGACGAGCAGTTTTTTCAACTCTGTCAGGAGAATGAAAATATTAGATTGGAACGCACAGCGAAAGGAGAATTAATTATCATGTCACCAGCAGGAGGAGAAACTGGAAACAGCAATGCAGGATTAACAGCACAGATTTGGATTTGGAATGAGCGAAATAAATTGGGTAAAGTCTTTGATTCCTCAACAGGGTTCAAACTTCCCAATGGAGCTAATCGCTCTCCTGACGCTTCTTGGGTAAAATTAGAACGCTGGAATGCACTAACTCCTGAACAACAAAAGAAATTTCCCCCCATTTGTCCTGATTTTGTCGTTGAGTTAATGTCTCCCAGCGATAGTTTGAAAGAAACTCAGGATAAGATGAAAGAATATCGAGATAACGGTGCTGTTTTAGGTTGGTTAATTAATCGCCAATCACGGCAAGTAGAAATTTACCGTCAGAATCAAGAAGTTGAAGTGCTAGAATCTCCAGCCGCTGTATCAGGTGAAGATATTCTCCCCGGATTTATTTTGAATCTTGAATCAATCTGGTAATGTACGCGCGTGCGAAGCTATCCCGCAGGGAATCGCACCTGTCTAATGTTCAATAGAGTAAAATAGAGTTAAAGTTTTCGTGGAGTATTTGCAATGGTTCAAACCCTAGCGTACAGTAAAGAAGAGCTTGCAGGTTCTCACCTGATTTTACATGATATCAGTTGGGAAACCTACGAACACTTGTTAGAAATATTTGCGGAACGTTCAACGCCGCGCATGACTTATTACCAAGGAACGTTAGAACTTATGGTACCTTTACCAGAACATGAAAGGTATAGCTGGACTCTGGGACGACTAATTGTAGCACTTTCTGAGGAAATTGGGATTGAAATTCTCGGCTTGAAATCATCTACTTGGCGTTCGGAACCGAAAAAAGCTGGCAACGAAGCTGATGAATGTTTTTATATCCAAAATGAATCTTTAATGCGGGGAAAGTTAACTATCGATCTAAAAAATGACCCGCCGCCCGACTTAGCTGTGGAAATTGATTTGACTAGCTCATCTATCCATAAAAGGGCGGTTTATGCGGAATTAAAAGTACCGGAGGTTTGGATTTGGAAGAAGGGAAAACTAATAATTAACATTTTAAATGATACGGGTTATATCAAGTCGGAAACCAGTTTGGCATTTGGCTCGTTTCCTGTCAAAGAGCTCGCAGAGTTTATGCAGCTAGACTCAGAAAAGGGAGAGAATGCGAGAATTAGAGAGTTTCGGGAATGGGTGCGATCGCACTTACAGAACCAGCTACGGTAGGGAAACGGCACAGCAGTTTCCTAGGGGTACGGACACGGACACGGCAGTGCCGTTTCCCTACGGATATCGCGTTTATCAACCTGATTGGATATCAGCTAGAAAGATACTGAGTTTTTACATACTGCTTCAAAACGCGATTCAAACTAAACAAAGTTATCTGTTCCTGTTCTATTGCATCCAATAAAAACAGATTTGCGATCGCACGCACTGCCTTGACTATTTCTGAGGGCGAGAATGGTATTTTGTTTAAAGTGAACTTCCCCAATTGACAAAAAGCGTAAGCCGTGAATTGCAAGACTTTTAAAGATTTCCCCCCCGGGTTTACTGGGTACAAATCAGAGAAATACCAAGCAAATCTAGAGCCTTTTGTTGTACTATGGTCGGTTCAATAATCTTATCAAAAGTGAAACTAGCAGCCCTGATAGTCGATTGAATTTGATTGAGAGCGATCGCCACCACATTTGCTACTAAGGTTGCCAAACTATGAACTGGTAAACGATCGTCAGTCCGCTGAGTTCTAGCTTTGGCTTTAGTACGATCGCTTGCTTGACCCTTGACCACTGATTTTTGCTGAAGATGAGCCGATAATGATACTCAGGCGCAATACACTACCATTGTTTTAGAGGGGCATCAGGGGTATGTCATTTATTATACAGCGTATCCCAGCTTTATGAAGTGCAGCTTTAGATACGGCAGTGCCGTGTTCCTGCGGGGATCGATCGATCGGCGGGTGTAATTCATAAACCTGGGATACCCTGTATCTATGTTCTGACGGGGTTGTCACCCCGTCAATTGTTTAAGTCCACTTATTTGAAACTGAAAGATTGATGTCGATTGACTAACACCTCTATACGCAGCTTGTAAGCGACCCCAAGCCCTTCTTTAAAATTGCCGCAAAAAGCGCAAATCGCTAGCATAAACCCGGCGAATGTCGTCGATTTCATAAAGTACCATTGCGAACCGCTCGACACCAAAACCGGCCGCAAACCCCGTATATTTTTCTGGATCTAAACCGACTCCTTTAAGAACGTTAGGATCGACCGTTCCGCAGCCCAAAACTTCCAGCCATTTGCCGTTCCACTGCAAATCAACTTCGGCAGAAGGTTCGGTAAACGGAAAGTAACTCGTGCGGAAACGGATCGGCAAATCTTGCCCGAACATTTGCCGCAAAAACTCTTTAATTGTGCCTTTCAAGTCAGTAAATGTCAGACCTTCATCAATTGCTAAAAGTTCAATTTGGTGGAAGACGGCTGCGTGAGTAGCATCTACAGTATCGCGGCGGTAAACGCGGCCGGGAGAGACAATCCGAATCGGCGGTTTGTGCTGTTCCATGTAGCGAATTTGCACCGATGATGTCTGAGTCCGCAGCAAGTCACCTCCGGGTAAGTAAAATGTATCTTGCATATCCCGCGCTGGGTGGTCGGGCGGGGTGTTGAGCGCCTCGAAGTTGTAATAATCTGTTTCCATTTCCGGGCCGTTGGCGACGGTGTAGCCGAGGCCGACAAAGATATCGAGAGCGCGGTCTATGACGGCGTTTAAGGGGTGAACGCGACCTTGGGGGCGAAAAATCCCCGGCATGGTGACATCGAGGGTTTCTGAGGCTAATTTGGCTTGGATTTGGGCGCTTTGGAGGGCAGCGCGCTTGTCTTCTAAATCGGCTTGCAGAGCTTCTTTTACAGTATTGGCGATCGCGCCTACTTTGGGACGCTGGTCTGGCGACAGTTTGCCCATCATGCCTAAAATTTGAGAGAGTTGGCCTTTTTTGCCGAGGTAGCCGACGCGCAACTGTTCGAGTTGTTCGAGAGTATTGGCAGTGGCGATCGCACTTTTGGACTCTTGACCGAGGGTTTCTAGTTGAGTTTCAATGTCGCTTAGCTGGACAGTCATTTTGATTTTAGATTTTAGATTTTAGATTTTAGATTGAGGGCAGTTTTGAGCCAAGCTGAGTTTAGCGCAATTTTGGTTCGACAGTCTTATTGATTTTAGATTTTAGATTTTAGATTTTAGATTGAGGGCAGTTACGGATAATTCGTAATAGGTAATTGGATGTTAAAGCGATCGTCCTCCTTGAATCTAGTTTAGTATTGTTATCAGGCCTATAAAAATTTCAATGAAACTTTTAATTAGCAACGACGATGGCATCTTTGCACAAGGCATCCGCAGCCTCGCCAACGCTCTCGCCACCGCCGGTCACGACGTGAGCGTAGTTTGTCCCGACAGAGAGCGCTCCGCTACCGGCCACGGCCTCACCCTGCACCAACCAATCCGCGCCGAAATAGTCGAATCTATTTTCGATCCCTCAGTCCAAGCTTGGGCTTGTTCGGGTACTCCCGCCGACTGCGTGAAACTCGCTTTGTGGGCTTTACTGGACAAACCGCCGGATTTTGTGCTTTCCGGTATCAACCACGGGCCCAATTTAGGCACGGATATCATCTGTTCGGGCACGGTTTCGGCCGCAATGGAAGGAATTATGGAAGGCATTCCCAGCATTGCTTTCAGCCTCGCGAGCTATACTTCCCAGGAATTTGGGCCGGCAGTGGATTTCGCTGTCACCTTGCTGTCGCAGTTGGAAAAACAGCCAATGCCCAAACCGGTGCTGTTGAATGTCAACATACCAGCAGTCACACAAGCAGAAATTACCGGAGTTGCGATCGCCCGTCAAGGCATTCGCCGGTATTTCGACATATTTCAAAAGCGCACCGATCCGCGCGGCAAAACTTATTATTGGCTGGCTGGCGAATTGTTAGAAGATGTAGAAGAAGCCCCCGATGCGGCGGTCTGGCATGATATTCCTACGGACGTACAAGCTATTCGCGACAACAGAATAACGGTAACTCCCCTGCAATACAATCTCACCTGTGCTCCCGACTTGCACTCGCTGCGGGATTGGCAATTTGAAGGTTTTCCCAAGCAGTGAGCTCCGATCGACCCGATCCGAGCGGTAAACTAGGAATTAAGGAAAAGTGCCTCTTCAGGTCTATGCCCTAGGCGTTAACGCAGGCTCTCCATTGGTTGTTGGTTTTTTACTCAAGAAAAGCAGTTATGAACGCTCCCACCTATAACACTCATTCTGTCACTTGCCCGATTTGCCACCGTTCCAGCGTCGTAGGCCCAGTCGGAATGGTCAGCGGACTATTCACTTGTCCCCACTGCCATTCTCATCTGGTAATTAGCTGGAGCGGTCATTTTGTGCGCGATCCTTTTAGTCTCAAACAACTGACGGTGGGAAAGATGCTCAGGCGCGAGAGCAGGCCGTTAGCTCGACTTCAGCGGGACTTTGGGCTGGGTAAGCATTTTCCGCTGATTGCAATTTTGGGCAGTGTCGTATTTTTGGGATGTGCGCTCTCGGTTACGGAACAATCGCTGCCCCGACAGCATTCATTTCAAGGATTTTTAGAGTGGGTGAGCGGAACTGACAATTCTCAAGATCCCTCGCGTTAACATTTCTCAACATAAATTGTGACAGATACTCCGTGCAAATATCTATTCCTTTAGGTATAAATCACAATAGTTTAGCAATTGTACCAATCTCGATCGGCGGGTAGGGACTTAGGCACCGTACCCTTATTTTTGTCCGTAAAAACGTCACAACCCGAGTCCGGCAGGGGTTTAAACCCCTGCCTCAAAGGGACGCGGCGAAAGCCTTTGTCCCTACGGCGGGGATAGACCGATAGGCGGGTGTCCTTCATCAACCTGGGATACGCTGTATCGCATCGCTCAATTTAGAAACTCAGCAATTTTTC
Organism: Microcoleus sp. BROC3; assembly: GCF_036702515.1. Taxonomy (NCBI): domain Bacteria; kingdom Bacillati; phylum Cyanobacteriota; class Cyanophyceae; order Oscillatoriales; family Microcoleaceae; genus Microcoleus; species Microcoleus sp. BROC3. Next base: position 61,276 of record NZ_JAUBTQ010000004.1, on the reverse strand, counting down.
TAACTGCTGCTTCCAAAATTGCTGGCGACTCGACTAAGGCAAATCGCACGTAGCCTTCTCCTGATTTCCCGAAACCGGCACCGGGGGAAGCTGCAACTCCTGTACTCTGTACTAGCTGAGTGCAAAATTTCACGGAATCTTGGGCCCAAGGTTCCGGCAGTTTCGCCCAGACGTACATGGTGGCGGGGGGTACAGGCACTTGCCAGCCGATGCCCTGCAGGGCGTTTACAAAGGCATCCCGCCGTTTTCTGAAGGTTTCTACGCTGGTTCTGACGGTATCTTGGGGGCCGGTTAATGCGGAGATCGCTCCGTTCAAAATCCCTCGGTATTGGTTGAAGTCTACTGCTGCTTTTACCTGTCGCAGTGCTCCAATTAGTTCGGAATTGCCGATCGCGTATCCGACTCGAAAACCTCCCATACTGTAGGATTTGGATAGTGTAAAAAACTCGATCGCCACACTCTTATCTCGATCTGCCTGAAAAATTGACGGTGCCATCAATTTGCGGTTTTCCTCGCTCCCAGCAGCCTCAATTGCAGAATTGCGACCGTCAAACACCAAATCCACATAAGGGAAATCGTGAACTAAAACTAGCCGGTGTTCGCGACAAAAAGCCACGGCTTTCTCAAAAAAAGCAACAGGTGCGATCGCAGTTGTAGGATTGTGAGGGTAGCTCAAAACCATCATCTTCGACTGAGCCAACACTGCTGTCGGAATATCTTCAAATATCGGCAAAAACGCATTTTCTGCTAATAGCGGCATCGGATAAATTTGACCGCCGGCCAAATGCACACCGCCCGCGTGGGAAGGATAGCCCGGATCGAGCAGCAAAGCAAAATCTCCGGGGTTGAGTACAGCTAAAGGCAGATGCGCCGTGCCTTCTTGGGAACCAATTAACGGCAGCACTTCGGTTTCTGGATTTACTGAAATCCCAAATTTTTTCTCGTACCAAATAGCTGCGGCTTCCCGGAAAGATTTCGTCCCGTTAAACAGCAAATAGCCGTGGGTGCTGGAGTCCGACAAAGAATGTGCGATCGCATCTGTAATGTGAGCAGCGGCCGGCAAATCCGAAGAACCCAGAGACAAGTCAATCACATTCTGCCCCGCTGCTCTAGCTTGAGTTTTCGCCCGATCCATATCGGCAAATACATTAAATTGCAGTGGCTCTAAACGTTTGGCAAATTGCATATTTTTTGTAACTTTTTGGGATTTTAAGGAATCTTTTTATATTGATAAATTATTATTTAATTTTTTGCTCGGGCATTCTTATTTGATTTGTGAATGTTTTTGATAACCGCAGAGAGCGCAGAGGGCGCAGAGTCAGAGAGGAATATCGAGGAGAAAAGAGAGATGTTTAAAAAAAATGCGATTGCTATAATTGTGAGTTGGGAGTTGGAAACTCCCGAATCATATCCAAACTTTATAAGTGAGCGTCGAGCAAACCGATCAAAGTTTGTTTAGTAATAGCTCCTTCGTGAGAAAGCACTACTTCGGCATTTTTAAACAGTCGGAGAGCTGGGACTCCTTCTACTTTATACTGCTTGACAGTATTAGGATTGGGGTCAATTTCCATTTTAACCACTTTCAGCCGATCGCTGTAGTTGGCAGCCACCCAGTCTACCGAAGGCGCGATCAGTTTGCAAGGCCCGCACCAACTAGCCCAAAAATAGGCAAGCACTGGTTGTTCAGCTTTCAGGACTTCTGTTTCAAATTTTTCGTCGTTAATGACAATTACACTGTTGCTCATGGTTCTGCGATTATTTTTTCTATTTATTTCTAAAGCACCGGCGGGCGTAAAACTTGCACCAACTGACAAGACAGGCCCAAAAAACTGTTACTAATTTTAAAACATTCTGCGAATTATTGAGTGCAAACTCAGGACTGGGAACTGATGGATAATTCTGTATGGCGTTTAATTCCACTGTTGTCGGCGTCTGGTAGCGTGCAGATGGCGATCGACCAATGGCTACTCGAACAGCATCTAGCGGGCAAAAATCCCCCAACTCTGCGATTTTACACTTGGCAACCGGCGGCGATTTCCTTGGGCTACCACCAGCGCAGGTGGCCGGATTTTTGGCAGCAGTTGTCTTGGCAGGGAATGCCTGTGGAGTTGGTGAGGAGGCCCAGCGGCGGGCGCGCCGTGCTGCACCAAGGGGATTTAACTTATGCAGTTGTGGCGTCGGGATTTGGAAGCAGCCGTATGAAAGCTTATCAGACTATTTGCGAGTTTTTGATTGAGGGTTGGAGAGCGATGGGTTTGGATTTGCACTATGGGGAAGCTGGAAGGGGTTACATTCACAATCCGAATTGTTTTGGTACTGCCACGGGTGCGGATTTAGTTACCGCTGATGGCTGCAAGTTAATTGGTAGCGCGCAATTGCGACGGGGTGATGCTATTTTGCAGCACGGTTCGATGCGTTTGCAACCGGATGTTAAATTGTTTTCTCAAGTGTTTGGGGAGGAATTAATTCCTGTGCAATTACCTCTATCATCTGAGGGAAATGATTTGATTGCAACTGTGATTGATGTTTTAACTGCGGCGGCTTGTCGCTGTTTTGAGATTGATTTGGAAGTGCAGCCGCTTTCAGAAGAGGAATGGCTTGGCATACACGAATTACGCAATTTGACCGAAGAAACCGGGTTTTTTGCCGAATCTGCGGGCTCGAACGAAGTATTTTCGTAAAAAAACCGGGTTTCTCGGCCTCAATGCGCCTAAGACTATGTAATAAACTATGGCTGTGGCTGAGTTTGAACGATCGGCTCTTTGGCAATCTGGCCCAATTTCACAGAATATAGCAAGCTTTTCCAATCAGCAGCTAATTCTGCATCGTTAGGATTAGCGCGGCGAGCGGCAGCTAGATTGCTGAGGGCATCTTGCCAAATCCCATTTTCAGCATAAATAGCCGTTTTCTGGCGCGGATCTGCCTTCTCTAATTGACTGCGGATATCTGCACTGAGTTCAACTCGGCGTACAACACCGCTTTCGATCTCATCGCTCGATCGGTCTTGAGAGTTGCAAATCACTGTAAAATTCCAACGGTAACTTTTGCCTACTTCCAAGGGCGGCACATTTGTGTTAGCGGGGATACTAATGCCGATCACTCCTGATAAATTGCTAATTGTCACATCCTGTTTATAAATCTGGTTGCCGCTTTGATCTTCTAGGGTAAATTCGGCTAATTTTGCCTCTGTTTGAGGTAAGTAGAAAAACAATGTTGGATAGTCGGAAACAGTCCGTCCGATCTTATTTTTAGGCACCAAAGCTGTGACACCTAGCTGACGAATACTTCCGCAGCCACCGCGAATAATCCGTCTCGGTTGAGTGGGGGGGCGATCGCCGATATCTTCACGGGGCTGAATGAAGCGCGGCCCTCCCGATTGAGTGATTGGCTTGCCGTCTATTTTTGGAGTCGGCTGTCCCACAACTGCTAATTGGGAAGCATTAAGTGTTGCTATCAATACTATTGAGCAAACTGATGTCAGATTGAGGAAAAACTTAGTAATTGTTTTCATATTAACTCCCTGAATTTTTAGAGATAGATTCTCTCTTTTTATTTCTTTTTGCTTCCCAAAATCCGGTAGACATTAACTTTTTGTTCCCTGCCTCTTAAATGCAAAGCTCCCCAAGATTCTACATCAAATTTGTCTGCCAGATGCAGAAAGGTTTCTTCTGCAATCAATATCCGGCAAGTGTCCTCTTGCCGATCCTTTTCACAGCTTTCGAGCCGAGAGGCAATATTTACGCTGTCGCCGATCACTCCATATTCTAAACGGGTTGCGCCTCCGAGACTACCCACCATCACAGGCCCTGTAAAGATGCCTACTCGCATTTTTGCGGACGGTAAACCCCGATCGAGCCAATTTTGATTCATTTGTGGCAAGCGGGAACTGATGGCTAAAGCGCAAGATACGGCGAGGCGAGCATCTTCGGCAATTTCTTCGGGAGTGGTGCGGGGAATGGGTACGCCAAATACTGCTAGCATTCCATCTCCGGTAAATTTATTAATCACGCCTTGATGTGCTTGGACTTCTTGGGCCATTACTGATAAATACTCATTTAACCAACTCATTACTACTTCAGGTGGTAGTTTTTCGGAGATTGTACTAAAACCCTGCAAGTCGGTGAGGACGATCGTAGCAGTAACTTTTTGGCCCGGCAATAACCCTGATTCGAGCAGATGGACGCGCTCTTTCCACAGGGCATTTGCGATCGCGGGTGAAGTTTGTTGTCCTAATAATTTCATCACAATCCCTTCCTGTTGCCTCGACTGCTCGTACTTATAGGTGACTGCGACTCCTGCGGTGACTAAAAGTGCCAGAGCAGGGGAAATTAGAGGAATCCACCCCTGTTGCATGAAGAGAAAAAAGGTGAATCCGAATAATGAACCGCAAGCTGCGATCGCGATCGCGATCAAATTCAGCGATTTTTCTAGCCGCCAAGCTAAACAGCCGCCCACTGCACTCCAAACAGCGATCCAGAGAATTTCTTGCCATTCGTCCCAATACCAAAATAGCCCTTTGCCGTCTAAAACTGCACTGAGAATTTGGCTGGTAGCCGTTGCGTGAATTAATACCCCAGGCATCGGGCGGTTTCCGCTGGCAGTAGCGCTGTAAGGGCTGGAAAAGAAATCTTTAGCAGTTAGAGCTGTAACGCCTATTAACACTATTTTACCTTTCACCCATTGCGGGTCAACTTTTCCCTCCAAAACTTCAGTTAGTGTCACGGTTTTTGCTATATTTTCAGGAGAGCGGTAATTGAGCATGATTTGATAGCCTTCGGCATTAATGTTTTGATAACCTCCTGAGTCAGCTCGCAATTTTGAAAACACTATTTTATTAGCCTGAATTTCTTGTTTTTCGGTCAATGTAGAATCTATTTTTTTGCTGTTAAAATAGGCAAAAGCTAGTCGCATTGAGAATGAAGTTAGTGTCGTTTTACCATTATTGGCGTACATCAAATTGCGACGCAGTATACCGTCGGGATCGACGACTAAATCGTTAAATCCTACCCGCTCTTCTGGTATATTGGGAGGTGGTGGGGCTGGGTCTTGTTTAGAGTTACCGATCAAGGTAATGGGGATTACTTTGGGGTTTTGCCATTGAGTTACTAATTCTGCATTCCCCGGTTCGTAGGGAATATTGCGAATCATATCTATGCCAATAGCTGTGGGTTCAAGACGCGCTATTTCGGAGATCGCTTTTGCTAAAGTGCGATCGGAAATTGGCCATTTTTCAATAGTATTAATATCCTCCTCGGTGATGGTCACTACCAGCAACCTGGGGTCAGGGCCCGGATCTGGCCGCAACTGCACCATCAGGTCGAAAGCATTTAATTCTAGTGGCTGCAACCCGCCTAAATGCCGCACTCCCAATAGAGTTCCCGTCACGACAATCCAGATAATAGCAAGAGGTTGCAAGTCAGGGAAAGGGAAGGAATGAGTTAAGTTTTTCCAACTCCAGCCTCTATCCTTCAACTTATGATGAAATTGATGCAAAAATTTGGGCATATTGATAATTATTTTTTCAACTTTCCTTGAAAAAATGCACCACCTCTTAACTTATCAAACAATTTGGGATTTTTGATTTGAGATAATCGAATTGGATTTTACATGGCCCGCACAGATGAATCCGGGGGTTCTTATTCTTTTAATCCCAAATCCCAAATTGTTTGACTAATGCCAAATTTTTAGTTTTCTTGTGCGGTTTTGGCGATCGCACTTAATTGCAATCCTTGGGGATAGCTGTTTTCTTCTTTGCTGCGCTTGATGTCGGCTTCTGAAATCTGGGGTTTGAGGTATTTTGCCAAAACTTTAACCACGTCCCCCCGATCGATCGTCCCCGCTACTGAACCAATCGGCGACAGGACGATGATTCGGGGGAGTTGACGGGCTTCCATGCTGTTAATTACTTCTGCTATGGATGCTTTTTCGGAGATTGTGGGGGTTTTTCCCAGGGGTTTCAAAATGTTGTGCAAAGTCTGAATTTGCCACTGACTGCGTTCTGTGAAACGGATATCGTCGATCGACACTAAGCCCAAATCCCGCCCGTTGGTCGCAGCAATGTAAAATGGAAACGGATTGACTTCTAACAAATATCGATCGGCAAATTCTCGCAGAGTCAAATCTGCATCTACCACTCGAAAATCGCGGCTCATCGCATCGCTGGCTTTAATTTTGAGCAGGGCTTCTTGCAAGGAAGCTAAGCGGCTGTAGGCTTTAGCATTGCGAATCCCAAACCCGCCGATTAGCGCAATCCACAAGCCGCCGTACTCGCGCGCTAAAAAGCATAAACTTAGACCCAAAGCAACGGCCAGCCAACCTAAAATTTGTCCTGTTTTTGCCGCCCAGCGAACGCCTGCAAATCGAGAGCCGGTAATTTTCCAAATTGCTGCTTTTAAAACTTGTCCTCCGTCCAAAGGCAAGCCTGGAATTAAGTTAAATAATCCCAAAACTAAATTAATTTCTGCTACCCTTTCTGTCACAATTGCAATCAAACTTGTCTGAGGGAGAACTTGAGAGCCTAAACCGAGTATTAAAAACAGCGCAAAGCTGACGAGAGGGCCGGCGATGGCTACTTGAAAAGCTTGACCGGGAGTTTTTGATTCCGAGTCTATCGATGCAATTCCACCAAATAAGAATAGGGTAATAGAATTAACTTTAATGCCTTGCGACATTGCCGCCAAGCTGTGTCCTAGTTCGTGCAAGAGCACGGAAGCAAACAGTAGCAGAGCTATTGCCAACCCGGCACTCCAGGAGAGCTCAGGCCCCCACAAGCGGTAACTGCTGGCGTATTGGCGGGTTGCTAGGGCTAAAATTATAAACCACGAGTAATCTATAACTAGGGGGATGCCAAATAAAGAGCCGATTCGCCAACCTGTCTGCATGAAATTTCCCTGCCAAAGGAGAGGAAGAAAGAGTTTCTATTATATCTTTTCTTCCCCTTGCCTTTCCCCTTCCCCAGATTTTTAAAGAACTCCGGCGTTTCCTAAGCCCAAAATTACTCCTGTTCCCAGCAAGTGGCCGAAGCTGGTTGTTGCCAGCAATTCTGGTATGCCGAAGCCTTTGAACATTCCAGGGACTGCAACGGGTAAAGCTGGGCCCTTGCCTCGGTTTTGCTTGTTTATGCCGTAGTAGCCGATCGCGATCGCCAGCAAATTGCATAAAATCATTGTCAGTCCTACCATTGGCGACCACTCTGGCGTTGAGGGAGCGGTAGATTGTACGGCTAACAGCAAAGATGAGTTGATCACGTTCTTATCTCCTGATTTCACAGATCAATTGATTTCCAAGATTATAAAAAGCGGTTTGCATTAAACTAAGATTTGTTTTAATAGTTAACAATTCGTTGATATTTTGATACAAATTCGGAACGGAGGACTAGGAGTGCGGGTTAAAATTTGCGGAATCACTAAATTAGACCAAGGAATTGCGATCGCCCGCTTGGGAGCACAGGCTTTGGGGTTTATCTGCGTGCCGGCTTCCCCCCGCTATGTCACCCCACAAACAATTCGCCTGATTGTCGAGCAGTTGCCGGAAAATGTCGATCGCATCGGTGTTTTTGCAAATACCACAATAGAAAACATCTGTCAAGTAACGGCAGAGTCAAATTTAAGCGGGGTGCAGTTACACGGAGATGAAACAGCAGAATATTGCGATCGGCTGCGCGAGTTTTTGCCGGGAATTGAAATTATCAAAGCTTTGAGAGTTAAGACTCGTGAAACTCTAGAGACTGCGGCTGTTTACGCTGTTAGTGTCGATACTTTACTGCTGGATGCTTACCATCCCAATCAACTCGGCGGTACTGGCAAAACGATCGACTGGATGATGTTAGCAGAGTTTAGACCGCAGTGTCCTTGGCTGCTGGCGGGCGGTTTAACAGCGGATAATATTTTAAATGCAATTGATAGCGCGATCGGCTATAACTTCAGCGGTGTAGACCTTTCTAGCGGCGTAGAAATAGCGCCGGGAGATAAAGATTTGACCAAAGTTGCTCAGTTGTTCGCTCAATTAACTCAAGTCGCCGGTCATTGCTAATTGCTAATACCAAATCCGCACTTTTTATCGGATTCATTCTTTAGTCGGCGTGGGCGAAGCCTGCCGTAGACTAGGCAGACTTCGTTTGTATAGTAGCGGTTGCAACCGCAGTTTATTCCCTTTATTCTTTTACCGCCGGATCTCAAAAGTGCGTGAAGCGGAGCTATCGCGAAGGGAATCGCCCTCCGGGTCTTCGTATTCCAAAACCAACTCACTAACCGTAGCACCGGTGGGGCCGCGGCGGCACCAACTAATCATTTCTTCCACAGCTTTTTTATCGCCTTCAAAGACAGCCTCGACGCGCCCATCGGGGAGGTTTCTTACCCAGCCGCCCAGGCCGAAATACTTTGCTTGATTCCTCGTTGAATATCGGTATCCTACTCCTTGAACTAATCCGGAAACAAAAACGCGGACTCTGACGGGCGGCAATGATTGGTTTTGCATAATAAACGGCTCAACTTACTGCTAACATCTGTTTGAAAATTTTAAGGATCAGTTTGATTATGTTAAATTTTAGTGCGATTCCCTTCGGGATAGCTCCGCTTCACGCGCTGCCGGGATTCCTGATACGCCGCATCACCCTAGCTTTTTCAACTATTCCCGATTTCACTGATTGGCTGGTTGCAGCTATGCTCGCGCTGGTTTACACTTCGATCGCGCTTTCCGTCGGTTTTTGGTCGGGATTTCTGAAGGTAGACGTGCAAACCGATCGGCGTACAATTGTGGGAGTGCTCATTGGCTGTTTGTTAAGTCCGGGAATCACCGAGGAAGTATTTTTCCGCGTGTTAATGCTGCCGCACCCGTTCGAGAAGGCTTCTGGGTTAATGCTGTGGTTTTGGGGATGTGCGAGTTTGGCGGTTTTTGTAGTTTACCACCCGCTGAACGCGCTGACTTTTTACCCGGTTGGTCGATCGACCTTTATGAATCCAGTGTTTTTGCTGCTGGCGGCAATTTTGGGAGTTGCGTGCTCTATCGCATACCTACAAAGCGGTTCTATCTGGCCTGCGGTGGCGGTTCACTGGCTCGCAGTGACAGCCTGGCTGCTGCTATTGGGCGGTTACAGGAGGCTGTATGGTTAAATGTAAAAAGTCCAGCATCACTATTTTGTCGGGAGGAGATGAGTCGTGGGTATCATAGGAGCGATCGTAAGTTTTTTGGCAGGGATAGCAGTTGCTTACTGGTTAGTGGAAAAGCGCTTAAACAAGCAAAAACAAGAATACTTGCAGCAAACTCGCAGAATTACTGAGGAAATAGAATTAGCTCAGATGTCTCGGGTGCAACAAGCTGTCCAATCTCAGCAAGGAGAACGGGAAAATCAGCTTAGAAAAGCTACTGCCGAACACGAAAATTTACTCAGACAAGTTACTAATCAATACGAAAATCAGCTCAAACAAGTTGCGGCTCAATACGAAAATCAGCTCCAACAACTTCAGGCAGAACGCGACAGTCAGTTCCAACCAGTTGCCAGCGTAGACGAACACGAGCTGCGGCGACAAATCAGCGAGGAATTAGAAGCCGCTAACAATGCAAGGCTTCAGGAAAATATCCAATCTTTGCAAGCAGAACACGAACATCATTTACTCAGAATTGCTGACGAATTGCATCATAATTATCAAGCTCAGATGGAGCAACATTTGCAAAGCCTGCAAAACGAGCACGAAATTCGATTGAGGCAAACTGCCGAGGAATATGAGAATCGCGAGGTTGAGATGCAGTTAACGATGGAGGCTTTGCAACAGCAATACGAGATTCAGTTGCAAGCGGCTCACGAGCAGTGGAGAGAGCACGAAGCTCAGATGCAAGCTACTATCAGGTCTTTGCAAGAGCAGTACGAGAGTAATGTACAACAAGAAGAAGTCGCAGATCAGCAGTTCAGTCAGTTAAATCCCACAGAATTTGGAGAAGATTTACCACAACAAGAAGTTGGGCAGGAACTGTCAAGTGAGTTAAATCAAACAGAAGTTGAAGAAGAGTTAAATTACACAGATTTTTCGGAACCACAACCAATTGATTTACATCAACCAGCAGTCGAACAACAGGTTCCAATTACCAGACAAGCACCAAGCTATTCTCTACCGCAGTTGATGGGATGTGTTCAAAGTCAGGACACAAAAACCCGCAAGTTTGCAGCGTCTGCTTTAGGTAAAATGGCTGCTGCTAATGCTCTGAGATCCGAAGGTCAGCGAGCAATAGAAACCTTGGGAAAATTAGCTCAAGATATTCACCCGGAGGTGCGCGAAGCTGCTGTGGAAGCACTAGCAATGATTAAGTCGGAAAAAGTAATTCCGCTGCTACAAAAAGCTTTGCGAGATATAGATAGCGGTGTGGCTAAATCAGCAAGTGCTGCGCTCAATAAGTTTAAGTTTTATCCGCGAACTCCGGCGGCTAAACCGAAAAATGTTGAGGTGAAGAAACCAAAGCGTTAAGCATTTACGAGGATAAATATAGCAATTGTAAATTGCCTACAACGCAGTAGGGATACAACATTGTTGTGTCCTTACCGAGGTGCTGTATTTCACTCAATTTCGATTACTAACACAAACTTTGGAAGTTGGGTTGAAGAAAGAAATCAAACTCAATTATTCGATCGACAACTCGCCCAATTCTTAGCAGAGATCGCAGACACCCCGCCAGCCGAGGCCGATAGGATTGACGATCGCCTGCCAACGGGTTTGCCGGCAATTTCGTCGCGCCAAATCTATTTCAGACTGTGGGTTAACCGATCTGTTGCACTATTCTTAAAATCGCTGCTTTGTACCGAGTATAAATTTGATGTCGCCGGAGTCGCTAACACCCACATCTAAGCGAATTAATCCAAAGGACGATCGCACCCTCACACCCACCCCAACACCCGCCCCAGTCCCCGGTTTGTCCCTGACTACCGCCGGTTTCCCGAGTACGCTATCTCCCGTTCCCAAATCCGACGCAAAATCAACAAATATTACGCCGCCGACATCCTGACCCACAGGAAACCGATATTCACCCGAAGCCAAAAAATAACTCCGGCCGCTGCCAATATCCCCGCTATCGTAACCCCGCACGGAATTGCGGCCGCCGAGGCGAAAAGCTTCCGTTGGTGGCAAATCCCCGATTACCGTGCCCGCTTGCAAGTTAAAAGCCAGCATTTCGGGCAAGGCTTCGGACTCGCTGATGCCCAACAAAGTTAGTGGTACATACTGTATATAATTCGCTAACAGCCTGTTGCTCACAATGTTACCTCGCCCCAGAGGTATCGACTGCTCGGTGCTGAGGCTGAGAATCGATCCGCTGGTGGGGTTGAAGGGATTGTCCCGCCGATCGAGCATCGCGCCAAAAGAAACAGTGTATAACTCGTCAACGCCGCTGCCGCTGAATGTGAGAGGATTGCCGAGTTCGTCGCGGCGGGCGATATTTAAGTTGCGATCGCGCGTGCTGATATTTGTATAATTTAATCCCAAAGTCGATTGCCAGTCGCCCAAAGGTCTGGTAAACCTGAGATTTCCCCCCACCCGAATTTCCCGAACTCGGTTCCCGTTGGGCAAATCAATATCTTTGTTGAAAATTTCCGATATTCTGCGATCGCCAAAAGCTCTCACACTGTATCCCAAACGGTCTTCAGCGGCAACGTAAGGGCTGACAAACTCGACATCGTACTGGATTCCTCGGAGGCTGGGTTCAAGTTCCACCGCCAGCCGCTGCGGGGTTGTTCCGAAAGTTCGATCGGTATAGGAAAGAGGAACAGCAACGCCAACATCATCACTAAGACTGGCACTCACGCTAAAAGAGCGAGCCGATCGCTCTTGAACGTTGTAGATTACATTAACATCCGTGCCAACTTCTTCAATCGAAACCGTCACTTTGTCAAACAATCCCAATTGCTGCAACTGCTGCAAATCCGATCGTACAACTTCCCGGCTGTAGTTATCCCCCGCCTTGAGTTTGAGTTCGCCTCGGATAAAATCTTCCGAAATTCTGCCCTCAACCGGATTCCCTTTTTGATCGACAGCTTCGCCTTGGGAATTAACAAAGCGAATTTTCACCTCTGCAACGTAAACGCCTTCAGCATTGCCCGCTTGACTGATTTGTAGAGTACCGCCTAGCTGTCGGGCGTTGCTGTTTACTGCTTCGGGGATTTCGGCGTTGGCCGCGATCGTCGCCGGAGTTTTTAACAGAGATGTAAAATCTTTATTGTGGCTGGACTTGAGTGATATCAATTCCGGTTGCACCGGAATGAATGTTGACTGTTGACTGTTGGCTGTTGACTGTTGACTCGGGGTCGAAAAACTGAATGGTTGAGTGTTAACTGTTGACTCAATTTTATTATTTTGATGCAACCGGAAACGATATGAGGGAGATTCCCTAGGGGATAGCTGCGCCGCGCGTACTTCTGGAGAAGTTGCGAGCTCATCGGATGTCGGCAAATCCTGCACAGTTGGGTTCACCTCATCCGATTGGTGACTATTTAAGACTGGAACCGATAACAAATGTCGCTTGTCATCTAGTCTAGATCCCCCTAAATCCCCCTTAAGAAGGGGGACTTTGAGCATATTTCTTGTCCCCCCCTTATTAAGGGGGGTGAGGGGGGATCTGGACTTCGCTACAAACAACAGAGACAGTCGGTTTGACGTTAAGTTATCACCGATGACCTCATCCTCCTCCCTCTGTGCCCTTGTGGGACAGGCGTCTCGCCTGTCAATTTCTGCGGTTCCCTCTCTCAACTCCGCCTCAGTCGCTGCGGCACTCGGATCGATCGCCCGCGCTGCCAATTCGCCGCCAGCCAGCGCCGCCAAAGTCAAAAATGCAATAATCGGAATTCGCATAAAAATAAAATTAAACCACACCCAACGCATATTACCCAAAACCGGGCACCCTGCATAATTAGCCGAAAAGAAACCCGGTATTTTTGAGGCTACCGGGTTTCTGGGATGCTGAAATTTGGGAAAGTTCGACCGCGGGCGATCGTAAAATTTGTTTAAATAGCTTGTCGAGAAACTCGTTTCTCAAAATGAGCCTGAGTCTGCTGCAACAGTTGTTCGCGACTGTCCTTAGCGGTGGTAATGGTAGGGAGCAAGTTGCGAGCTTGTAAAGTCATGTGAAGCTGTAGGTGTGCTACGTACTCACTGACATCTTCGCGAAGAGAGCAAGCCGGGTACTGTTTTAAAGTAGAGTTCAAAGTGTTCTCCTGCTTTGAGTTGGCAGTATTTTCTAATAATCATAGACAATATCATGGTCTATTTCTAACTGTGTACTCCGTAATGAAGTTTAACCTTTGGACTGCTTTTTTGTTACAAGTCTTTACAAATCTTTCTTGTGTATCAGGAGTCGATCCCCATGCAGTCTCAAGCAGTTCTAGGACAAAATCACACCTTAAGTACATTTGTCAAGAGCACCGCCCAAACAGCAGCCTACCTCGACATCGGGTGGGGCAGACCCTTATTGATGCTGCACGGTTTCTTAGCAGAAAAGACTTGCTGGCTGCCATTAATTGAGTTATTGCCATCTCAGTTTCGGTGCATCAGTTTAGATATGTTAGGTTTTGGAGAATCCAGCAAACCAGAAATGCGCTATGACGTAGCTGTAGAAGTTGCTTTTGTGCGCCAAGTTTTAGAACAACTAAATATTGAACCTTGCTGCATCATCGGACATTCTTTTGGCGGTTGGGTAGTATCTGCATATTCCCTAAAATATCCTAATTCTGTTAGCAGTTTAGTGTTAGCAGCATCGGCGGGAATTCGGGACGACACTTTTTGCGATCAATATGATGCTTTGCGGCCGCTGTTGTGGGAAACCCCAGCGGTGGATTGGGCCTTGCAGTTGGCAAAACCTTTTGCTAGTTTAGCGGGAAAAAGTGATAAAGCAGCACATTTCGGGCTGGCGCAGGGAGTTAATGTCTCAACCAGTAGCAAAGTCATTTTTAATGAGCAGGATGCGGCCGGAAGACGCAGTTGATACAGTAGAAAAACAAATTTACAAATTGCAAATTCCTACCTTAGTCATCGCCGCAGATAGTGACGAAACAATTCCTCTATCGCACTGTCAAACCTACGCTAACGAGATACCGGGGGCCGAGTTAGCAATTATTCCCAATTCGGCTCACGGGTTGCCGCAAACTCAAGCTCAAATTATGGCGAAGTTGATTTGTAAATTTTTGAATAATTAAGAAAAACTGTGCAAGAAGCCGAATAATAAAAATTGTGATAAGCCACCAATTGAAAATAATTGTGTTTTAGTATACTAATTTAGTAAGAAATACGGAATATATTGTTTAGTGTCTTGTACAATTTTTGATTATGGCTCTTAAATCTTGTGTCAGCACGAGCTACAGACATTTAGTTGAGTCGGGGATATTACCAATGGCGGCAATGAGGAACTATTTTAATCTGGAAGAAATTACGACAGCCAGAAAAATTAGTGCAGCGGTAATTAATATCAGCGGCCGTCAGCGAATGCTTTCCCAACGCACGGCTTTTTTTTGCATGAGGTTAGTTTGTTCTCAGAATGGGGTAGAAAGAGCCAAACTGCGGGGAAATTTGTTAGAGGCGATCGAGCTTATGGAAAAATCGCACCGCGACTTAATTAATACTGAAAGCAGCATCAACTTATTGAGTGCCCCTTCAGCCACTGTCAAGGCAATGTATTTTGAGGCACCGCTGTATCTAGACAAACAAATCCGCGAATATATCGATCGAATTAAAGCACTGGTGCAAGTTCCCGATTCCGAACTCCGGCTGGAAAATCCCCATCTGCTGTACATTGTCGAAGCTGCCAGCGGCGAATTGCTAGAAGCTTTCGATGCCGTGGTGAGTCAATACCAGCAAGAAAGCGAAATCGAACAATTTGAACTCGACCTCAAACAGGTTGAACTTTATCAAGAAAGTTGTGCTGCTACTGCGAAAGCGGAAGCTCAAGCGGCCCAGCTCGATCGCGCACTTTGCGAACTCAAACAAACTCAAGCTCAACTCCTCCACAGCGAAAAAATGTCTTCGCTGGGAGCGCTAATGGCTAGTATCGTCCACGAAATTAATAATCCAGTTAGTTTTATTTACGGCAACTTGAGCCATGCCGAAATTTATACTCAAGATTTGCTACACCTGCTGCGTCTCTATCGAGAATACTATCCCAATCCCTCTCCAGAAATTCAAGCTCAAATCGAAGAGATGGATCTTGATTTTCTAGTTGAAGACTTGCCTAAAGTTATGTCTTCCATGCAAATTGGTTCCGATCGCATTCGCGAAATTGTAAAATCTATGGGCAACTTTTCGCGAACGGATAACAGTAACATGACGCTGTGCGATTTGGAAGACAGCATTGACAGCACCGTGTTAATTTTGCGAAACCGTCTCAATTCTCAAATAGGCCGTCGCGAAATTCAAGTAGTTAAAAGTTATGCAAAATTACCGACTGTCGAGTGTTATGCCGGACAGCTAAATCAAGTATTTATGAATATAATTAGCAACGCGATCGATGCTTTGGACGAGGCAGCAGAAAATCAGCCCAATGCTGCGCTAAAAATTTCTATCAGCACAGAATTAGCGGGATCTGATCGCGTGAGAGTGCGGATTGCTGACACGGGGTCGGGAATGACAGCACAGATCAAAGAACGAATGTTCGAGCAGTTTTTCACCACCAAGGAAATCGGTAAAGGTACTGGTTTAGGATTGTCTATTGTCTACAAAATCTTAGTAGAAAATCACGGAGGAACGCTCAGGTGCGAGTCTGAACCGTCCAAGGGAACCGAGTTTATCATTGAACTGCCAGTGCAGCAAAGTTAAACACTCTATCTAAATCAAAAGTCACTTGCATTTATGGTGGCGCAGGCGTCGGACTCGCGATCTCAAATCCTGTCGATCGGTATCTGCAGGGACGCCGCGCCGTCTGCAAATCTCCTACTCCAATTCTAGCTTCAAAGTTGGCAACAACTTTTCTAAATTTTTGAGAGATTTCTGTTGCCAGGGAACATCCTTTGAACCCAACACCAAAAGTTGAATTGTTTTCTTTTTCCGCACGGTAATGACAAATTTAGACAGCATACTGATACCAGAACTATTAACAAATTCCAAGTTCTTTAGGTTCAAAGTAATAGTAGGCGGTTCGGGATTGGCGATCTGATCTAACAATTCGACTATTGGTGCATACTCTGCTGGTCCGCTCAGGCTGAGTTCGCCTTGGAAAAGGACTGTTACCGATTCTCGATCGTACTTAACGCTGTAATCTTCACCTTGAATTTCTTGAATACCCATTATTTTTTGGTTTCCTGACTAAAATATTGCGATTGCACAAAAAGAGTAAACATGGAAATGCTAGAAACTAGACAATAATTTGAGCCACCGTCGTCACCAGCATGGTATCAAGACTGTCTGGTATTGTCTCAAATCTCCAACCGATCTTGGCTGAATAGTCATTAACCATCGTTAGTAATCCCAATCCCGACGTTTCACTTTCTGTTTCAGCATTTTTTTCAAGCTGCTGTAAATATAGTTCATTCGGGTCGTCGGAAGATAGTAGTTCTTTAATGAATGCCTGCAATTTATTGACTGATTCTGAATTGGCACAGTTGGTAGCAAAAATCACTGCTATCACCTCGACATCTTCAATAAAGTGTATACCAAACTTCACCTTGTAAATATCATTATCATCGGTGAATTTGATAGCGTTTTCTAACAGTTCGTTAGCGACGTAACTCACTGCTCCCTTGCTTTGTTTAATCCGTTGTTCGCTGTTAGCATCCTCTTCATCCAGCGGTAGAAAACTAGACAAATAATCGGCTACAAAATGAGCCGAAAGCCTGTTATTGCGCCAGCGCTGCTTGATGGGACGAGAACTGGGGGTAAATGTAAGTTCTAGGGAGTCGTGTTCAGGAGGAAATTCTTCAATGAAGTCTCCCAAGATTTGTGTCATAGTTTTTAAGCTTCCAGATGTCATTATTTTTATCCCTCCAATTGATGTATTTATGTCACTTCTGGGTGAATTTCCACACGCCGTTCCAGTTAGCAGGAATACTATTTTCTAACAGCGATTGGATGCGTTTTAGGTAAAGTTGACTGGGCTTGTCATCTGGATTTAGGGCTACTATCTGTTCAAAACAAACTATGGCTTTAACAAAATTTCCCTGACAATATTCTTGGAGTCCCTCCTCAAATATAGGCAAAGTTTGAATTTTGAGCGATCGCACTGGTTCTACTTCAACATCTAACACCTCACAAACTGTAATGGCTTCTTGTCTACCTTTGACAATAGCCCGATCCAAAAAACGGATATGATACTTTTCGGGTTGACTCAAACGTTGTACCACATCTCCAGAAATTAATAAAGATACGCCATAATACTTAGTCAAACCTTCCAGACGAGCGGTGAGATTGACATGATCTGAGAGCGCATCTGCTTGCATCCGATTCGCATCTCCAATAATCCCAACCATCGTATCACCCACATGGATACCAATGCCAATCTTCAGCGGTATATCCCCATTTATTTTACGGCTTTGATTGTATTTCTGCAACTGCTCCAATTTCACAATTCCTGCCTGAATAGCATCATCCACGCCATCAGGAAAAACTGCCATAACCCCATCTCCTATATACTTGACAATAAAACCGTTGTGCTTGCGAATTTCGGGACTAATTTGCTGTAAATAGTTATTGATGAAGTCAAAGTTTTCTTGAGGAGTCATTTGCTCCGCCATCGTGGTGAAGGAACGCATATCGGAAAACATAATTGCCATCTCTTTGCTGACGTGATCTCCAAGCTGGAAATCAACCATGCTTTGCTTGCCGAGAAATTGGAGAAACTCATCGGGAACAAAACGTCCGTAAGCCTGCAAAAGTTTCTCTAATTCTTGTTCCCGCGCTTTCACCGTTTGCACCATATGCGAAAATACCTGTGCCAATTCTCCCAGTGCATCACTGCGCGCTGCTACATCTGACAATATCTGGGGTTCAAATTTGTTGTTTTTCACAGCAATAGCTGCATCTATCACCTTTTTAACCTGCTCGATATAAGTCTGCATCTCTCGATTTTTATGACGGATCTGGTTTTCCAGATCCGTGGAGTGTTGCGTGATAATTTCTACTAGAGTTTCATAGCTATTTTTTTCATCTTCGACTTCCTCCAGTTTTTTCATCAAATCCTGTAGCTGGGTCTTGAGTTCTTCTGGATATTTAGAATGTGGTAAATTTAGTTTTGGTTTCATAATGTATATTCCCGAATCTGGAATCGCAAAATTGTTTGACTCGCTCGCTGTAAATTATTACAACTTACACGGCCGAAGCGAGAAATCCGGTTGCTGCTTCAATGCTTGGCGACTAAATCCAAGCTCCCGCGTAAAAACCGGGTTGACGAGCGTCAATCAGAAATTATTCACAATATGTCCCTGTTGCTTCAATACTAGCAAAGTAAGGTCATCAAATACCTTTTGTTCTCAAAAAAAAATTCGCAAATCATCGATGGCGGCTTGCTTGATTTGTTCGGCGCTCAAATGCCAGTTTTGAGAAACCACTTCACATAGTCTTTCGATACCGTAGAATTTTTTGTGCATATTTCTAGCTTCGGGGATGCCATCGGTGTACAGCACCACCCCGTCCCCCGGCTCTAAGTCTACTCAAAGATGGCGGACCCAATCGGAAATATGCTCATCTAAGCCGATCGGAAATCATAAACCCATCATTTTAATGCGTTCAATTTGACCGCCTTTTCTGACTACGAGAGTTTCCTCGTTTTGACCGCTAATACTATTTTAAGAGTCTGCGTAAGTGAGGAGAGCTAGAGTCAGGTTGTGGTTCGATTTTATCCGCTAAATATTTTTATAAATAGTGCTGTTAAGGGCATCTAAAAAGCGCCCGAAATATAGTTATTGAAGTTCCTGCAAAGTGCGAAATGCCGCTTGAGTTGTCACCCTCAAAATGCCACATTATAGTCCGTATATAATGACATTACCAAGGCAGAGTGTAACTACTCCGTCAGTACAAAATACGTCGTAATAATTGCCACAAACTTCATTTGCTGGTTCCATATATCCAGCCAGCAATATTTAACTCTGTAATTGGTGCTAATTCCGCAGGTTTTTGCAGAATCAACTGCTGCATTTGTTTGAGGATATCCAGTTCGCCCCTCATGCGAAGATTTTCGGTTTTGAGGCGCTGGTGGAGGGCAGAAATTGCCTGATTAGCTTCTTGGGCTAGTTGGGCTGTGCGTTCTTCAACTTTATCTTCTAGAGTTTGATAAAGCAGAGCATTTTCGAGGGAAATAGCTGCTTGGGAAGATAGGATTTTTAAGACTTCCAATCTGTCAGGAGTAAATGCACCTGGGGCGAGACTGTTTTCTAAGTACAAAATGCCGAACGCTTTACGTTGGTTAACCATAGGAGTACACAATACAGATTTAGGTTGATGCTGAATAATGTAGGGGTCGGCAGCAAAGATATTGTCAGTAGCAATATGGTTAATTACCAAGGTTTCCCCCTGGTACGCCCGACGTAGTTAATGGCAGTTACTGGAAGACTTTGGCTTTGAGAAAGTGGAATATTTGGCAAATAGCAGATTTCGTCTAAATATTTAGGAACAATCAATAATTTGCCCGCCATTTATAAAATGATATAGCCTTATGAATTGCCAGCTTTATCGATTAAAATTAAGATAATATTATAGCAAATTTTAGATATTAAATTTGCTATAATATGGTTTAACAAGCTTTAACAAGTAGTGCTAAAATCCAGTATACTGCAAATATTATTACCATTAGAAATGATGGTTGTAATGAGAGTTTTATCGATGGTGTATACGACATACAAAGTTGTTTTTTGTTCTTCTTCTACAAGGGGCCAGAGTAAGTGAGGATATTTTTGTTCTAAATCCTGAATTTTTGCCTGAGCTCTCCAGCGAGCATAAGCGTAGTATGCGTCAGTTAGATAGACGCTGGCAATTTTATCTTTACCTACTTCTAGATAAAATTTAGCTGTAAGTTCGCAGAAGAGTGCTTCTTCTTGAAGGTATTGGTTTTCTTGGGCATTAGCAATGGCGCGATCGTACAAATCGATAGCTTCGAGCCTGTCTCCCAATACTCGTGCTATTTCTGCGGCTACTAAATCATATTTATCAAAAACCTTTGAAGCGTTTGCTTCGCGGGAGCGATATCTTTTTCAAGTCACATCAGAGATATTATCGAGCGGATTTTTAGTTGATGTCTAATCAACTAAATTAGCTAATAAAAGTAGATAGGTTAAGAGCGACTGACAATGTTATCATATCAAAAACTGAACAAACATCAACCAATCGGCGTTCATCAGCGCTCATCTGCCTGCATCAGCGGTTAAAATAAAAAAATAAATACCCGACAAAAATGCAAATTACTCAAGCCCTCCACAGCGCCATACTCATCTCCAACCTGGAAAAATCCCAACACTTTTACAGCAGCGTACTAGGACTGCAAAAAATCGATCGAGTTTTAAAATTTCCCGGAATCTGGTATCAAATCGGCAACTGCCAGCTCCACCTAATTTTAGCTGCGACAATTATACCAGATGCCGTAAACAATGACAAATGGGGACGCAACCGACATCTAGCGTTTTCTGTGGTCAACTTAGAGGCAGCCAAACAACAATTAATTGCCCACAATTGCCCGTTCCAAATGAGCGCGTCAGGTCGATCGGCATTATTTACCCAAGATCCCGACGGCAACATCATCGAACTCAGCGAGTAACAGATGAAAGTCATCGCCTATTCTTACACCGAACCGCTACTCGAAGCAGCACCCGCACCGGAAATTTGGGGCCAAGAGGTCGATCGAATATATCAAGACTTAGGAGGGCGACAACAACTCCAGCAACTCCTCAAAGACTGCCAAACAGAACCAGTCAAATACTTATTAATTCAGCGCTTTGAAGAACTCGGCGACACATTGCAGCAAGTGTGTCTGCACCTCGCCCAACTCGAAACCCTCGGCGTCGAAATCATCGTCCAAGCAGAAACGGAACCGCAAAACCGCAAAAACTTGCTGCAAATCCTCGCAGAACTCCAGCGCAGCCAACACAGCCGCAGCATCCGCAAAGGACACGCCCGCAACCGCATCAAATCGCGGATTCCACCGGGCAAGGCTCCCTACGGCTATCGGCGCGGCAAAGAGCGCTACACGATCGATCGATCGGCCGCCCCCGCCGTCAAAGACTTTTTTGAACACTTTCTCATCTACGGTTCTTTGCGCGGTTCCGTGCGCTATTTAGCAAAGAAATACAGCAAAAAAATCTCCGTCAGCACAGGCCGCCGCTGGCTGACAAATCCCGCCTACCGAGGCGATTTGGAATATCAAAACGGCCAAGTAATTTCTAACACCCACGTCCCGATTATTTCCAGAGAAGAAGCCGCCCAAGTAGACCGATTGCTGCGCCGCAACCGCCAACTTTCCCCCCGCGCCGCCAGTGCCCCCCGTTCCCTTGCAGGTTTAGCAATTTGTTCCGAATGCCGATCGCCCATGACAGTAGCAAAAGTTACCTCCTACCGCAAAGACAAAGAATACCTTTATTTGCGACCGATTAACTGTCCAAAACAGCCTAAATGCAGCGGTCTTTCTTACGAAGAAATATTGCAATTAACCATTAAAAGAATCTGCGAGGATTTACCGCAGGCTGTCGCTGGGCTGCAAATGCCTGACATGAATGGAATTAAAGCAGGAATTGGCAGGGCGATCGGCTCCAAACAAGAAATCCTAGAGCAACTGCCAGCCCTGATTGAAAGCGGCATTTTAGACACAGAAACTGCCGAATTGAGAGCCTACAAAATCCGCACCGAAATTGCCGAAATGCAAACCCAACTCGCACAACTGCCCCCAGTGAATTTGCGAGAAACGGTTCAAACAGTTTCGCTTCCCCAGTTTTGGCTCGATTTGTCAGAATCGGAACGCAGGTTTTACTTTCGAGAATTCATCAGCAAAATAGAGATTATACGCGAAAATATAACAGTAAAAGTGCAAATAATTTTCATTTTTTAAGGAGAGCGATCGACAACTTACCAATTAGCTTGACCTAACATTTTTAGCCTTGAGCCAATAGGCGGTCATCTCTCCTTTACCTTTAACCGCGATCGCGCCTCTTTCCTCAAATAAATAACGATCTTTTAACTGCTCGTAAATAGCAATAGTAACTTGAATATACCCCGGTAATCCTTGAGATTCCATCCGAGAAGCAACATTAACAGTATCTCCCCACAAGTCATAGATGAATTTTTTAGTGCCAATTACGCCAGCAACTACTGGCCCTGTATTAATGCCAATCCTAATTTGGAAGGGTTCGCCCGTGTCAGTTAGAAAATCACCGATCGCTTCCTGCATATCCAACGCCATATCCGCGATCGCTTCTGCATGATCTGCCCTCGGCACTGGCAACCCCCCTGCTACCATATAAGCATCCCCACTCGTTTTAATTTTCTCCAAACCGTGTTTTTCAGTTAGTTGGTCAAACTTTGAAAAAATCTGGTTTAGAAAATTCACCAATTCTAGAGGTGAATTTCTGGTAGAAAGAGACGTAAAACCAACAATATCGGCAAATAAAACTGTTGCTGACTCAAACCTCTCGGCAGCAGCACCCTCGCCTTTTTTCAATTTTTCAACAATCGCTTCTGGTAAAATATTTAGCAATAAATGATCCGACTTTTTTTGAGCAAGGCGTAAAGCTAGCTCCACCCCATGCCGCTCTTTAATTTCGTTTTGCAAACGTCCGACAACTTCTTCTAATTGCTTCGTTTGCTCTTGAAGTAGCTTTTGTTGACTTTGAATTGTTAACTGATTTGCCACTCGTGCCAATACTTCTTTATCTTGAAAAGGTTTCGTAATATAGTCAACTGCTCCCATATCAAAGGCTTTTACCTTATCTACAACATCATCTAAGGCGCTTAAGAAAATCACTGGAATTGAACTGGTTTTTGGTGAAGCTTTCAACTGTGCACACACCTCATATCCATTCATCTCAGGCATCATCACGTCCAGCAGAATTAGAGTGGGGGGAAACTCCAGCACTGTAGCGATCGCCCTTTGCCCGTTCAGCGCTTTACGAACCTGATACCCTTGTTCGGTCAAGATTGTAGATAAAAGCCGTACATTATCGGGCTTATCATCAACTACTAAAATGTTGGCTGTGATGCGAGGAAATTGATTGCTGTCCATGCGATTAATCACGGTATTTTTTTAAGATCACAAATATTAAAACTTAATAAATTTCTCTAATAAAAAAGCAGTATAACTGCCGATTTTTTATCCTCAAAAGATAGACAGGTAAGCTCTTTGGGGATGAATGTTAGGCCGTGTTTGAAATAGAAAATTCTCCAAAGTAGTAATTAGTTGGATACTGGTATTCTCACCGAGCCGTAACTGCCAATTTCGCTAGCTCTATAATATCGTCAAATAGGAAATCATGGACTAAATTAGCTAAAACTTGTGCGGATAAAGCAAATTCTTTAGGCATTTCCTCAATTAAAGTAATAATTTTATCGTCGCAACATTCATGAGCAGCATGAGATATCTTCTCCACCCACTCAAGAGGCATTTTACAGAGTTGTGATTCTACAGATTGATTGCTGGTCACTCGGCTAATTTCATTTTTATTTTCGAGTTTTGCTTCAACAGATTCCTCGTAAATGTAGCGCACTCCTAAAAGTTCTTCCATTTTCGCAAATAATATATTTGCATCGAAGGGTTTACGCATGAAATCATCACACCCTGCTGCTAAAATAGTTTTTCGTTCCTCTTCAAAAGCGCTAGCAGTAAGAGCAACTATTACAGTTTGTTTTCCGAGAGGATGAGCTTTAATTTTTCTGGTGGCTTCATAGCCATTCATGACAGGCATCTGCATATCCATCCAGATCAGGTGCGGTTTCCAATCCTCCCATACAGCAATAGCTTCTCGACCATTTTTAGCTTCTCTGACGGGGATGCCTAGTGGTGATAATAATCTCTCTATCACTAGACAGTTATCTACCCGATCGTCAACCACCAAAATCCGGTATTCTGGTTGATTAGGTGCTAAACCCATTACTTTTTTCTGCGGTTTAAGCATTTTAATCTCCGTGGGATCGGGCAGCCTCATTTCAATATCAAATGCAAACTTACTTCCCACATCAGGTGTACTGCTGACAGTAATATCTCCTCCCATCATTTGTACAAACTTGCGACTAATTGGTAAACCTAATCCAGTCCCCTGTTGAGATTTACGACCTGTTTGTGTTTGCTCGAATGGTTCAAATAACTTATTTATCTCTTCTGCGTCAATGCCCGGGCCGGTATCTTCAATTTCAAACTGAAGGCGTACAAATACCGGGTGAAGGTCATTTGCGTCTACACCATCAAAGTCGGCCTGCGAGGACTGATTAGAACCAGCGCGGGCGGGTTTTTTTTGTATAGCTGCGGTTTCCATCACCCAGCTTTCCGACTGTTCAGAATCCGCACAGGCGGGTTGTGTTTGTGTAGTTCCAGTTTCAACTGCCAAACTTTCTTCTACCTTCTTTTTCACTTGCAACGTAACGCTACCCGCCTCTGTAAACTTAATCGCATTTCCGACAAGATTAATCAAAATTTGGCGCAATTTACCTTCATCTCCATTAACAAAGTGTGGTACGCCGTCAACCACTTCAAAATTTAGCTGCAATTTCTTAGATTTAGCTTTTAATCGAAACATTTCTCTTAAGGTTTCTAGCAGGCGCATTAAATTAAAACTGCTTTCATTAAGCTGACTTCTGCCCGCTTCAATTTTGCACATTTCCAAAATGTCATTAATTAGCGAAAGCAAGTGTTCGCCGGCGCGATTAATAATTTCTAGGTGCTGCTGGTGTTGATTGTTGAGAGATGAATCGCGCACCATCACCTGACTAAATCCCAGAATGGCATTCAGGGGAGTCCGCAGTTCGTGGCTCATAGAAGAAAGAAATTCGCTCTTGGCGCGGTTAGCTGTATCAGCAGCTACGACAGCTTTTTGTAATGCTATTTCTGCTAATTTACGTTCCGCAATTTCAGTTTTTGCTTGTTCAAAAAGGGTGGATTGCTGGATGGCAATTGCTAGCTGCACGGAAATTTGCTTAAGAGATTCTATCTCAGAAGAGTTCCAATGTCTTTGACTGCGGCAGTGATGAGCAATGAGTAGCCCCCATAATTTTTTACCTTGCAAAATGGGAATAACGAGGTTAGCTTTAATTTCAAACTGGCTGAGTAAATTAATGTGGCAGTCTGAAATACCTGCCGTATAAATATCGTCGATCGCGCGAAGGTGTCCCTTCTCGTAAACAGAGACGTAGCGTTCCTGAAAACAAGGATCGCTAATATCAATTCCCAACATTGGCATGATATCGGCTGCTACCGACTCGACGACTATAAATCCACTCCAATCTGGATTAAATCGGTAAATAACAGTCCTGTCAGTTGACAAAAACTGGCGAATTTCTTCCACAGCCATTGTCAGCACTTCTTCTAGGTTAAGAGAAGAACGAATCCGCTCTTGGATGGAATTAACGAGCCGCTCCCTTTTTAGTTGCTGCTGCAAGGCTAGTTCCGCCTGTTTGCGAGCAGTAATATCCACTCCATAACCAACGCACTCCACAGGTATGCCAGCAGCATCTTTGACCAACTTAACCTCATCGTATATCCAGCGATAACTACCGTCTTTGTGCCGTTCTCGGTATTCGTAGGAGATAAATTCTTTTTCCAATATCTGATCGAATGAAGTATCAACAAGCTCTCGATCTTGGGGGTGAATGAGGCTATGCCAATCAAGGGAACCATCAATAAATTCTCTCGCTTCGTAACCCATCATTGAAAAAATATTCTCGCTGACAAATGTTACGTCATAATTTCCTTCTAATTTGCAGCTAAAAATCACCGCTGGGGTAGTCGCCAGCAAATATTGCAAGCGTTCGGTAACAGAGCGCAATGTTAACTCGGCTTGCTTGCGATCGCGAGCTTCCATTGCTAAAGCTGCGATCTGTGCCACATAGCTAGCGAAGCTTTGTTCGTCGAGCGTCCAATTCCTCAGCGTTCCCTGATGTTCTAAACAAATTACACCTGCAATTTGTCCTTGATGGGTAATAGGAACATCTAGCATCGACGAGATGTTTAAAGGCGTGAAATAAGATTCGCTGAATTCTAGGGTGCGCGGATCGGTTTTGGCATCAACCGCTGCGATCGCCTGTTCTGTATTCAAAGCTTGGAAATAGCTAGGATAGTCAGCAACTTTCAGTTCTGCACCCCCGCTGTGTTGATTGGGGGTCAGTTCGTAGAGGTCGGCACAGCAGATTGCGGATTTATCTTCTTGATAAAACCAAATACTTCCCCGCTCAACATTCAAAGTACGGGTTGCCATTTGCGTAATCTCTCTCAACGCCTCGCTGATATTTCCCTCATAGATACTAGAGTTTTTTGCTAATTCTAGCAAACCATTTTGTTGTTCTGTTAACCGATTTTCTCGTTCGCGCAAAGCGGATTCAGCGGCTATTCTTACTCTAATTTCTGCTTCTAAATAAGCGTTAATTTCGGTCAACTGTACGGTGCGCTCTTGGACTTTATTTTCTAAGTCATCATAAGCGTGGCGCAACGCTAATTCTGCATCTTGACGCACGGCAATTTCAATCTGCAACTTGCGATTTATAGCCTCTAATTGTTGCGGGGTTTTTAAACATAAAAACTGCGGTAATAGTGTTACCATTTGGCCGGCAGTGAAGCAGGAAACCAGTGCAGTAACTGCTTTCTCAATCCCCGACAGCCAATAAGCGGAATGCCACAAAGTCCAAATTTCTAGCAAGTGACCCGTGCCGCAGAGAATAATAAATGCACTAAATAAAGCAAATATTCCTAAAAAAGGGATATCGCGCCGCTTGAAGATAAAATATATTAGCATCGCCGGAATTGAATAGTAGGCGATCGCAATTAAAAAGTCGCCCGTTACGTGCAGCCACACTAAAGGCGTTTGCCAGAGATAGCAATGACCGTGAGGCATATACTGAGTTGGGGAAAAGATATTTTTGAGGAATTCCCACATAATATTTAGTGTTGGTAAATAATATTGATTTGATGCTGTCTAAGTTAGGCAAAAAATGAAAGATATCGAAACTTTTAGCCTAATTCGGAATGAGTTATTGCCGCCTCAACCCAACTTCTTCATCACAGCTTGCTTCTCGGCCAACAACTTGCGATTGCAAAGTTGCGATCGCCAAGGAATTTCAATAATAAACTCAGTACCTCTCCCAACCTCGGAAGTGCAGCGCAAATAACCTTCATGGGTTTGAATAATTTGATAAGAAATCGCCAAACCCAGCCCGGTACCGTAACCGGTGGGTTTCGTCGTATAAAACGGATCGTAAATTTTAGCGATCGTCTCAGCATCTATGCCCGTGCCATTATCAGCAATACGAATCTGCACCCACTTGCCATCAACTAAAAGCGTGCGGATGCGAATTTTTAGCAGTTGGCAATGGGTGTTTTGTAAGCGAGCGGGCAAATTATTTTCCCAATAGCCTTTTGTGTAACGCCCCTGCGCCGCCATCTGTTCTAAAGCATCAATAGCATTAGAAAAAATGTTCATAAATACTTGGTTAAGCTGTCCAGCATAGCATTCCAATAGTGGCAACTCTCCATAATCTTTAATCACTTGGATCGGCGGACGGTTTGTTTGTTCTTTCAAGCGGTGCTGCAAAATCATTAAAGTGCTGTCGATACCTTCATGGATATTTATTTTTTTCATATCGGCTTCGTCTAACCGGGAGAAAGTGCGTAAAGATTTAACAATCTCCCTAATGCGCTCTGCTCCAATTTTGATCGAACCCAAAATTTTTTGCAAGTCTTCTAAAATAAAATCGAGTTCTATGCTGTTAATCTTGTCTGCAATTTCCGCCGCCGGAGTGGGGTAATAAACTTGATAAGCCTTAATCAATCCCAAAATATCTTTAATATATTCCTCAGCCGGAATCAGATTGCCATAAATGAAGTTCACAGGGTTATTGATTTCGTGAGCAACCCCAGCTACCATTTGCCCCAAAGAAGACATTTTTTCAGTTTGCACGAGTTGAGTTTGGGCGTCTTTGAGTTGTTGCAGAGTGTTCTCTAGCTGCTCAGTTCGTTCAAGCAGTTGAGCTTCCGAGTGCCGCAATGAATTTTCAGCCAAAGAGCGATCGCGATTTTCTTGTTGCAAAAGTTCATTGGTTAATTCTAAAGCCAGCGTTCTCTCCATCACCCGTTTTTCCAATTCTAGCATTAATTGCGAGAGTGCTTCCTGAGCTTGCTTGCGATCGCCAATCTCACTTTGTAAAGCCAAATTTGCCGCCGCCAATTGATCGGGACTGGGGATAGCCAAGATTTTTGGGATTAGTTCCACCAGCACTGCTGCTGTACACAGCGAAATCAGCGCAGTCATCCCTTTAAGAAAACCCGAAAACCAATAATTAGGATGCCACAGCGTCCATATTTCCATAATATGGGTAATACCGCAGCAGATAATAAAAGAGCCAAACAACATGAAAACCCAGTCAAAAGGCACGTCTTTCCGCTTCTGGACAATATAAATCAGCGTCAGGGGTATCAAAAAATAAGCGACGGCGATCGCAGCGTCCGACACAATGTGCAGCCCCACTAATCCAGGCTTCCACAAATAGCAATGACCGTGAGGAATAAAATAATTGGAAAACATTTTAGGAACCATTTGCATAAAGTCAACACTATTATGTGCTAGTATTTTTTATCAGCTATTATAGCTGATAAAAAATTGTCATACCACAAAAAAGGAATAAGGCTTTTGGAATTAACACTTGTGATGAGCAGATGCAAGGATCTAAAAATACTTTTAATAAGATTAGCACCCACTGACTAAGCTTTAGCAATGTCAACTGTCACATTTTTAACGGTGGCTTCACGAGCAACTGTGACACCTACATGACATTTTGGCTAACGAGCGAGAATAACTGAGCGCGGCTCCCTTTCAGCTAGGAGCGCCAGCGGCCCTTGAAATTCGGTTAGAGCACTCACTTACCCGTGAGGCAACGGGGCAAGCACAAGATTTAGGGGATATCACGGATTTCACTTAACCAAGAGAACCCTTCTCAAAAACCTGTAGAGCTGGGTTCACTCTTGATACATCTAAACTTAAGCCAAAAGCTGCCAGAGACTTAAGTCTCTGGCTAATAGCTAAATTCCACAGCGAAGAGGACTAATGAGTTTAAAAGTCCTAATTTATAGTTTTATTCAGAGGACTTAAGCTGTGAGGAAGGGGTTCAATTCATGCCGGATGGAAAGTTTAATTTTAAGTTGACACCAACTCAGCTTGAGAGGCTCAAAAGTGATAATATCAACGATACACTTATAAGGTAATTGCAAGTTATGACGATAGATGAGATACTACAGCTAACTCGTGCCCGATTACAAAAAGATTTATATCCAGTACAAGAAATTATACTCCGCCAAGTTTGGGAAGGAAAAACTTATACAAGTATCGCATCTGCCTCTCATTACGGAGAGCATTACCTGAGAAACATCGCCTCGTGCTTGTGGCAAAGTCTCTCTGAAATCTTGCAGACATCTATTAATAAATCAAATTTTAGATCCTCTCTAGAATCGCGTTCCCTGACTGCTGAGGAACGAGAATTAATTCAAGAATTCACCCGCAGGCAATGCCTAGCAACACCTGTAGAATTTCCAGGCTCTCCCGTGCCCCTCAGTTCGCCATTTTATATCCATCACCCACTAATAGAAGAACTCGCGTATCGAGAGATTGCCAAACCTGGAAGTGTTCTGCGGATTAAAGCTCCCAGGAAGATGGGAAAAAGTTCCCTTCTGCTAAGGATTTTAGAGCGCGCTAATTCTCTTGGCTATCGCACTGTAAGTTTGGATTTTCAGCAAGCCGAAGAAGCTGTTTTAGACAACCTAGATAAATTTTTACGGTGGTTTTGTGCCAACATCAGCCGTCACCTAGAATTGCCACCTCTATTAGATGATTATTGGGATGAAGATATGGGTAGCAAAGTAAGCTGCATCATCTATTTGCAACAATATGTATTAAGAGAAATAAGTAGCCCCCTTGTCTTAGCTTTAAATGAAATCAATAGGCTTTTCGAGTATCCAAAAATTGCCAGAGAATTTTTGCCACTGCTGCGAAGCTGGCATGAAGAAGCAAAGCGGATTGAATCCCTGGAAAAACTACGTTTAATAGTTCTTCACTCCACAGAAATTTATATTCCTCTAAAGCTCACTGAATCGCCTTTTAATGTCGGTTTGCCGCTGCAATTGCCCTATTTTACACAAGAGCAGATACTTACTTTAGCGCAGCGTCACGGACTGGATTGGACAGATAGCCCCAATGCCGATCGACTGATGGCAATGGTGGGGGGACATCCTTATCTGGTGCGGCTAGCTCTTTACCACCTCTGTCAACACAGTGTAACGCTAGATCGGCTACTACAAGAAGCTCCCACAATAGGAGGAATTTATAAAGATTACTTGCGGAGTTTTTGGGCAACATTGCAAGAGTATCCCGAACTTTCCGTTGCACTTAAACAAGTGGTAAAATCGGAGTGTGGTGTGGAATTAGATCCGATTGTAGCTTCTAAATTAGTTAGTATGGGGCTGATTCATCTCGATAACAACCGCTGTACGCTGAGCTGCGAGTTGTACCGCCTGTATTTTGGTTCGCAAAACTTTATTTAGTTATTGCCCCACCTGACAAATCTGTTCTGCGGTTAAGTTTAGATTGGGAAGCCAAGCGATCGCACCCGATCATCACTTCTAAACTGATTAACTATATACTCACCGTCAACCAATTGATTGACGGAAATAGCGGGTTGTTTGGGGTTGCCAATATATCTTCGGCTGCCTAACCCTAAATAATCGACGATCCAGTATTCAGGAATTGCCAATTTTTCATATTCCCCTAACTTCATGAAGTAGTCATCTTGCCAATTGGTACTCACGACTTCGATGACTAAACGGATAGTTTCACCTCTGGTAATAGTCGAGCGCTTTTTCCACATCGGTTCCGTTTCGATTTGTTGCCAATCTAACACCCTCACATCTGGGCTGTAGCCAGACTCATCAGAATCAATAGCCTTAATAATTCCTTGGCGGGGAATGAAATAGGGCAAAGCCAAACGTTTAATTTCTACTCCCACTTCAAGGGCGAGGAAGCCCCCTACTTGTTCGTGAGTTCCTATTGCTTGCATTTCTATAATGGCTCCATCATGTAGTTCAAAGCGACCTTGACCCTCTGGATACCAGTCCAGAAACTCGTCTAGGGTCATGTGTTTAGACTGGGCGGGTTGTTCTTGAACGAGCATACTGATTCTCCTTGTTTGCTGTTAATTTCATTAATATAAATTAACAACATTAGGCTATCTATATTGTTGAATAACTTTCACTCGTTACTTTGTCAATAGTATTCTTAAACTAACTATTCTGGAAACCTAAATTTGAAGGATGGATTATAATTAAGTAGGGAGGGTGACAAAAATTAACGCTCAGACTGCCTCTTTTTATAAACTTTCACCTTTAAACCCACCCATAAACCGTATGACCCAGGTAACATACCAAATTGGTGGCAGTCTCGCCAGTGATGCACCTACCTACGTAGTAAGACAAGCAGATTCCGAACTCTATGAAGCCTTAAAAGCTGGCGAATTTTGTTACGTCCTAAATTCGCGGCAAATGGGCAAATCTTCTCTCTTAGTCCGCACCCTGCACCGACTGCAAGCAGAAGATTTTCAATGCAGCACGATCGACATGACCCGCATCGGCAGCGAAAACATTACTCCTTTACAATGGTACAAAGGAATTGTTGCGGATTTATGGCGCAGCTTCAATTTATTAGGAAAAGTTAATTTAAAAACTTGGTGGAAAGAACAAGAAGAAATTTCTCTCCTGCAAAGATTGAGTCAATTTATTGAAGATATCTTATTAGTAAAATATTCCACACAGCGAATCATTATATTTGTTGATGAAATTGACAGCATTTTAAGTTTAAATTTTCCCGTCGATGACTTTTTCGCTTTGGTTAGGTATTGTTACAACCAAAGAGCCATCAATCCTGAATATAACCGGATTACCTTTGCACTTTTCGGAGTAGCGACACCCAGCGATTTAATTGCCGATAAAACAAGAACTCCTTTTAATATCGGACGAGCGATCGATTTGCCAGGATTTAACTTAGCGGAAGCACAGCCTCTAGCGAAAGGATTAGAAAATGTAGTAACTAATCCGCAAGCAGTTCTCAAAGAAATCTTATTTTGGACGGAAGGGCAGCCATTTTTAACTCAAAAAATATGTAAATTAGTGGTAAAAATGGCAGGACATTCACCCAGCAAAAGTTTAAAAATTCCACCGGGAACAGAGAAATTTTTTGTAGAATCGGTGGTGAGAGAAAACATCATCAATAAATGGGAATCGCAAGACGAGCCAGAGCATTTGAAGACGATACGCGATCGCCTCCTTTGCAACGAACAACGCACTGCACGTAACTTAGGCATCTATCAACAACTCTTGCAGGGAGGTGAAATTGAAGCGGATGATAGTCGAGAGCAGATCGAACTGCTGCTATCAGGTTTGGTAGTGAAACAACAAGGTTTTTTGAAAGTCAGAAACCCGATTTATCAAGCAGTGTTTAACCTACAATGCGTAGAAAAACAGTTAGAGCAACTGCGTCCTTACTCCCAAGCTTTCAACGCTTGGATCGCTTCAAAACAAACCGATGAATCGCGACTGTTGCGGGGACAATCCCTCAGAGACGCTTCCTACTGGGCCCAGGGAAAAAGTTTGAGCGATTTGGATTATCAATTTTTAGCGACTTCTCAAGAATTAGACAGGCTGGAAGTACAGCAAGCGCTGGAAGCAGAACGAGTTAAAGAAGTCGAAGCGCGACTGGCAGACGAACACAAGCGGTTAGTTTTACAGCGACAGACAGCGAAGCGACAGAGGAGGTTGATTGGAGCGTTGAGTGGAGCGCTGATAGTTGCGATCGCCTCCAGCATTCTCGCCCTCTGGCAATACCATCACGCCCTCACCAGCGAAATTCAAGCCCTCGCCTCCTCCTCCGCAGGACAATTCGCCTCCCAACAGCGATTGGACGCCCTCGTGAGCGCCATCAAAGCCAGACGCAGGCTCGACCTTCTCGCGCATTCGAGCCCTCACTTGCAATCTCAAGTTCGACAAGTCCTGCAACCAGCCATCTACGGAACGGCAGAATTCAATCGCCTGTTGGGGCATTCCAGCCCGGTTCTGGCAGTTGATGCCAGCCCAGACGGTCAACTCATCGCCACTGGGGGTGGCGACCAAACAGCCAAGATCTGGCAACGGGATGGCACCTTGCTGCACACTCTCCAACACACGATCAGCAGCGTCTACGCCCTTCGTTTTAGTCCCGACAGTCAGCGCCTGGTAACATCCAGCGTGGACGGCAACATTTATCTGTGGAGTCGGGAAGGCAAACTGCTCAAAACCTTTCAGGGGCACAAGGCTGCTATTTGGGCGATCGCCGTGAGTCCAGACGGTGAGCGCATCGCCTCCGCCAGTGAAGACAGCACCATTCGCCTGTGGAGCGTTGATGGCAAACCGCTCAAAACCCTGAGCGGACATCAAGGTGCAGTTTGGGGTATTGCCTTTAGCCCGGATGGAAACCTGCTCGCCTCTAGCAGCACTGATAATACAGTCAAGGTTTGGACTTTAGACGGCGAACTGGTGAGCACCCTGGAAGGTGACAGCGCCACCGTTTGGGACGTTGAGTTCGCTTTACTTGCCGACAATAGCGGCACAAAACGTCCCACCATTGTCTCTGCCAGCGCTGACAACACTGTCAAACTCTGGCAACCCGACGGAACCCTGCTACGAACTCTTAGCGGTCACAGTGCGGAAGTGTTTGAAGTCGCCGTCAGCACAGCAGGCGATCTCATTGCTTCCGCCAGCGCCGACCAAACTATAAACCTCTGGAAGCCGGACGGGACGCTGTTGAAAGTTCTTAAAGGGCATCAATCTGGAATTCGAGGCGTTACCTTTGTTCCTAACAGTCAAATGGTTGTCTCCGCCAGCGACGACAATACCGCCCGACTCTGGAATCCGACAAACCCCTTCTCGAAAGTCCTTTACGGACATGGCGGCACGATTTGGGATGTGGATTTCAGCCCGGACGGTCAGATGCTAGCTTCAGCCGGTTCCGATGGCAGCTTCAAACTGTGGGCGCGAGACGGTACGTTGCTGAAGTCTTTTGCCGGAAATAAGACTCCCGTTCGCTCCGTTGCTTTTCTCTCTGGTGCCAGCTTTGCCAATCCTGCGATCGCACCTTTCCTTGCTACCGCTAGTGAAGATAAAACAATTAAATTCTGGCAGTTCGACGGGACGCTACTGAAAACCATAACAGGTCATGAAGCTGGACTTTGGGATATCTCCCCAAGTCCAGATGGTCGGCTACTGGCTTCTGCTAGCAACGATAAAACCGTCAAACTGTGGAACAAAGACGGCACTTTACTGAAAACTTTCACAGGGCATCGGGCTAGGGTTTACGATGTGGACTTTACCCCTGACGGACAGAGGCTGCTTTCAGCTAGTAGCGACAGCACTGCTCGGTTGTGGAGTCTTGACGGTAGGTTTTCCAAGACTCTAGAGGGTCATCGCAGCCCTGTTTGGGAAGTTGCCATCAGTCCAGACGGTCGCACTTTGGCAACTGCCAGCAGGGATGACACGATTAAACTCTGGACGATCGATGGTACGTTGCTCAAAACCATCAAGGGAAATACTAGAGGCATGATGGCGGTTGATTTCAGTTCAGACGGTCTAATACTGGTGGGGGGAGGCTCAACTGGCGCACTCAAACTTTGGAAAACCGACGGGACAGAAATAACCTCGCTAACCGGACATGAAGGAAACGTTTGGGGGGTGGCGTTTAGTCCCGATGGCAAACAAATTGCCTCTGTTGGAGACGATGGCACTGTGATTTTATGGGATCTAGAGCGCATTCTCAAACTCGATGAACTGGGTTATGCGTGCGATCGCGTGCGAGATTATCTGCGAACAAATGCTGACCTGAAGGAGGAAGATAGACATCTGTGCGATCGAGCGGGCGATCG
Source organism: Microcoleus sp. BROC3 (assembly GCF_036702515.1). Taxonomy (NCBI): domain Bacteria; kingdom Bacillati; phylum Cyanobacteriota; class Cyanophyceae; order Oscillatoriales; family Microcoleaceae; genus Microcoleus; species Microcoleus sp. BROC3. The sequence goes on along the minus strand of NZ_JAUBTQ010000004.1, from coordinate 26,210 downwards.
TTAAAGTCTCAAAAACCATGAACTCAAAACCATGAACAATTACCAATATCAAATCGGAGGCAGTCTCGCCAATAATGCGCCTACCTATTTAGTAAGAGAAGCCGATTCCGAACTCTATAAATCCTTAAAAGCAGGCGAATTTTGTTACGTCCTCAACTCGCGGCAAATGGGCAAATCTTCTCTATTAGTCCGCACCTTGCACCGATTGCAAGCTGAAGGATTTCAATGCAGTACGATCGACATGACCCGCATCGGCAGCGAAAATATCACTCCCCTACAATGGTATAAAGGCATGATTGGGGAACTGTGGCGCGGCTTCAATCTTTTAGGACAAGTTAATTTGAAAAGTTGGTGGAAAGAAGAAGAAGAAGTTTCTCTCCTCCAAAGATTGAGCCATTTCATCGAAGACATCTTGTTAGCCAAAATTCCAGAAGACAGAATTTTTATATTTGTTGATGAAATTGATAGCATTTTAAGTTTAGATTTTCCAGTAGATGATTTTTTTGCCTTGATTCGGTATTGTTACAACCAAAGAGCCATCAATCCAGAATACAATCGAATTACCTTCGCCATTTTCGGAGTAGCGACGCCCAGCGATTTAATAGTAGATAAAAATCGGACTCCTTTTAATATCGGACGAGCGCTCGATTTGCTGGGGTTTTCTTTTGAGGAAGCACAACCATTAGCTTTAGGATTAGAAAATATAATCCCCCATCCACCAGCAGTTATCAAACAAATATTAGCTTGGACTGGAGGACAGCCATTTATGACCCAAAAAATATGTGAATTGGTGGTAAGAACTGCTAAAGAATCCCACGGCGTTGATTTAACAATACCACCGATAACTGAAGGATTTTTTGTCGAATCTGTGGTCAGAGCGCAACTTATCGAGAACTGGGAATCGCAAGACGAACCGGAACATTTGAAAACGATACGCGATCGCATTCTTCGCAACGAACAACGCGCAGGTAGATTGCTAGGCATTTACCAACAAATTCTGACCCCCCCGCCTTCGGCTCCCCCCCTTACTAAGGGGGGGCTAGGGGGGGTGTCAACCGATGACAGCCGAGATCAAATCGAACTATTGCTATCGGGTTTAGTGGTAAAAAAACATGGGTATTTGCAGGTAAAAAACAGAATTTATCAAGAAGTATTTAACCTCGAATGGGTAGAGAAACAATTAGGGAAACTGCGCCCTTACTCCCAAGCCTTCGATGCTTGGATTGCTTCTAAACAACAGGATGAATCGCGGCTGTTGCGCGGTCAAGCCCTGAAAGACGCTCAATTTTGGGCGCAAGGAAAAAGTTTGAGCGACTTGGATTATCAATTTATCGCTGCCAGCCAAGACCTCGATCGCCAAGAAATCCAACTCGTTTTAGAAGCAGAACGGACAAAAGAGGTAGAAGCGCGACTTAGAGAAGAACAAATACGGCTCGCACAAGAAAAAAAAGCTGCCAAACGACAAAGAATTTTGCTATTTGCTGTGAGTGGTGCATTGCTGTTTGCCTGCATTTTAGGAGTGACAACTTATTTTGAGTATCGCCGAGCAGCAGAAAACGAACGTCAAGCAAGGATTAGTGAAATTAGAGCGCTGGCATCTTCTTCTGAGGGATTGTTTGCCTCAAACCGGAGATTAGACGCACTGATAGAAGCTATCAAAGCTAAACGAAAATTACAAAGATTAAAATGGGCAGATGCCAGTATCGATCGCGAAGTTGAAAATGTACTGCGACAAGCGGTTTATCAAGCAGATGAATACAACCGTTTTGCTGGGCATAAAGCGGCTGTTATGGCAGTCGATATCAGTCCTGACAGTAAGCTGATTGCCTCCGCAAGTGTAGATAAAACTGTTAAACTTTGGCGGCGCGACGGGACAGAAGTTGCCACGCTCGCAGGTCATCAAGCGAGCGTCAAAACAGTCAAATTTAGCCCGAACGGTCAACTCATTGCTTCTGGAAGTGACGATAACACCGTGAAAGTTTGGAGGTTGGACGGCACTTTGTTGAAAACTTTTCAGGGTCACAGTGCTAGCGTGTGGGGAGTGGCTTTTAGTCCCGACGGTGAAACAATTGCCTCTGCCAGCGGTGACAACACCGTAAAACTCTGGAACCAAGACGGCACTTTGTTGAAAACGCTTCAGGGTCATACTGCTGGGGTAGGGTCAGTAGTTTTTAGTCCCGACGGTGAAACAATTGCCTCGGCAAGTGGAGACAAAACGGTAAAACTCTGGAAGCGTGACGGCACTTTTCTGAGAACTCTCGAAGGTCATATTTCTGTCTTGTGTTCAGTGGCGTTTAGTCCCGACGGTAAGATCATTGCGTCGGCAAGTGGAGATAAAACGGTAAAACTTTGGAAGCGTGACGGCACTTTGCTGAGAACGCTCGAAGGTCATACGGCTGTGGTATCTGCCCTTGCTTTCAGCCCGGACGGTCAAACCATCGCCTCTGCCAGTCGGGATAAAACTGTAAAACTTTGGAACGTTGACGGAACAGAATTGACGACCTTCAAAGGTCACAGCGCTGCTATTTGGGGGGTTGATTGGAGTCCTGACGGCAGCTTTATTGCGTCGGCAGGCGCAGAAAACACCGTCAGACTGTGGGAAAGTCAAAATCCATTGCAGACAACTATTACTGCACATAAAGCCGGAATTTGGGCGATCGCTCTGAGTGCTGATAGCTCTACAATTGCTACGGGCAGCGAGGACGGCACAACTAAACTTTGGAGTCGCCAAGGCAAATTGCTGGCGACTTTCACCGGAGAGAATGCAGCAATTTATGGGGTTGCTATAACTCGCGATCGCCAGTTAATTGCTGCTGGCAGAGACGACCATAAGGTGAATGTGTGGCAGCGAAACGGCAATTTGAGTGCAACTTTAACAGGTCATAAAGCTGTGGTTTTTGCAGTAGCGTTTAGTCCTGACGGTCAAATCCTGGCTTCTTCAAGTCAAGATAACACGGTCAAGCTTTGGCGGCGCAATGGAACGTTACTGCATACCCTGACAGGACACAATACTCCTGTTTGGCACGTAGCATTTAGCCCAGACGGGCAGTTAGTTGCCTCCGCAGCAGGAGACGGGACTGTGAAGTTATGGCAGCTTGACGGTAAGTTAGTGAGAACCTTGCGAGGTCACGCTGCGGCAGTTTGGAGAGTTGGTTTTAACCGTCAAGGTAATATCATTGCTTCTGGCAGTGGAGACAATACTGTTAAGCTTTGGACTGTTGACGGTAAGTTATTGAGAACGCTTGTAGGTCACGCAGCAGCGGTGTGGGGAGTGGCGTTTAGTCCTGACGGTCAAATTATTGCTTCTGGCAGTGTAGACAACACGGTGAAGTTGTGGAAACTGGACGGTACGCAACTAACAACGCTTAGAGGTCACACGGCGGCGATTAGGGGATTGGCTTACAGTTCTGACGGAAAGTTTGTGGCTTCCGTCAGTGAGGATAACACGCTGATTCTGTGGAATGTGGAGCGAGTGTTGAATCTCAATTTGTTGGGTTATGGTTGCGATCGCGTGCGGGATTATTTGCAGACGAATGCGATAGTGGAGAAGGGCGATCGCTTGTTGTGTTCGCAGATTGACATGGAATAATATCAAGTTCGCTTTATTAGTAAAAATTGATTAATATGTGTGGTCTATATCATCATAAAATTAGACAATAATTTTTAAAATTAAAAAATTTGTATTGGGTTCGGCTATAATACTAAATCAGGCTTAAATACTCCCTTTATCTCTTAGTCCCCTTCTGCTCGGGCGAGAGTTTATGTAGTAGCGGTTTCAACCGGCGACGGATAAAGGGAGTAGCCAACCTGGATTTGGTATAATAACTACAGACTAATAAAATCGCTAGCAGTTAGAATACCCGGTGTAATATTGTTAAGCTTCGCCAGCACTTGATTGCTAGCCGTCACGCTAATCAAAGTTTGATTGTTGCTAGAAGTAATACTGAGTTGATTGAAACTCAAATCAGGATTCAACCCAATTAAATCCTCTCCCCTGCGGAAATCAGTAATGAGGTCGCTACCCAAACTTTGATTTAGGAAAAATACATCATTTCCCGAACCGCCTGTCAAAGTATCATCCCCAATATCGCCACTAAGGAAATCAGCACCGCTGCCGCCACTGAGAATATCGTTGCCTTTTCCGCCGTAAAGCGTATCGTTGCCGATGTCGCCGCATAGTACATCGTTTTCATTGCCGCCGAACAGCAAGTCGTTGCCCTCACCGCCATCGAGACTGTCGTTTTCTTTGCCACCGTAAAGCGTGTCATTTCCCAATAAGCCGAAAATTAGGTCTGCACCTTCATTGCCAAACACAGTATCGTTGCCATTTCCAGCATTAATGGTGTCATTTCCTAAGTTGCCTAAAATGTAGTCGTCGCCATCTTCACCCAACAAGATATCGTCATCTTTGCCGCCAAAAATGGTGTCGCTGCCAAGGCCGCCGGCAACTGTATCATTGCCAATATCTCCCCTGACAAAATCGCTGCCATCAGCGCCAACAACAGTGTCATTATCTTTGCCGCCGTAGATGGTATCGTTGCCAGCGCCACCAGAGATGAAATCGCTACCTTCATTGCCGAAAAGCGAGTCGTTATCGTCACCGCCGTCAATGTTGTCATTGCCGCCCATGCCGTAAAGAGTGTCGTTGCCGGCAAGTCCGTTAATCGATTCGTTGATGCCGCCGCCCATGATGAAACTGGTATCTTCACCGCCGTTGAGAGTTTGTTGGACGGGGTTGGGAGTAATGGTGGCAGAGTTTAATTCCGGGGCGCTGACTGCATCGAATAAGCAATCATCTGCAATAGGTGTTGGAGTTGGAGTGGGTGCGGGCGTCGGAGTCGGTGTCGGAGTCGGAGTCGGAGTCGGAGTCGGAGTCGGAGTCGGAGTCGGTGTCGGAGTCGGAGTCGGAGTCGGAGTCGGAGTCGGAGTCGGAGTCGGTGTGAGTGTAGTGAATTCAAAAGCGCCGATATCCACGATCGCACTTCCGTTGCTATCACCATCTTGAGGGCGAGTCACACCGCGCCCATCGGCAGCCGGCGCGCCCGCACCAGTACCGGTATCAATGGCAGGACTTCCTGCTAGCAGCGGCAGCACGAAAGCGCTGTTAATATTTTGCAAAGGGCCGAGTAAGGGGTCTGCGATCGTCACATTTGCCGTAACATTATTGTCGTTAGGATCGCCCGTCGTGAGTTTATTAGGAAATTGCAGATTATTTCCCCCGTCGATTAATTCCCGCCCGCTTTGCTGTTTAACCTTAAAAGGATTACCCGCCGTGTTGCTATCAAAAATCGAATTCTTGACAGTAATTGGCTGATTACCAAAAGTAGCAATACCTCCCGAATATTCCCCAGCGGTATTTTTAGCAAAAGTCGAATTGACGATATTAGTCGAAAAAGAATCTCTGTTACCGACAACCATTCCCCCGCCCTGGTTAGCAGCACTGTTGCCGGAAAATGTACTGTTAACAATGCTGATATTTCCGTCTTCACCCAACCACAAACCACCGCCGTTATCATCGGATGTATTGTTGGCAAAGGTGCAGTTTGTCACAGTCAAATCGGCATTGCCATGACGTACTCCGCCTCCAGAACCTCCAGAACCGGCAGCATTTTTGACGGCTTTATTATTAATAAAAGTGCTATTTTCTAATACCACTTTATCTGGGGGATAACCAAACAGAAAGGCTGCGCCTCCTTCTCCAGCACCAATATTCCCGTCAAAACTGCTCCCGCGAATAATGATGTTGCCACCGATCGCATCGTTAGTTAATTCGCTCGCTCCATCGACGTAAACTGCCCCACCAACGCCTTTTTCTGTGCGGTTGCCGGTGAATTTAGAGTTTTCGATCGTCATGCTGCCCAACAGGTTATTAACAGCTCCGCCGTAGCTGCCTTTGTTGTTGGTAAATTCGCTATCTTTGATAGTCAGAGAACCCCCGCTTTTCGTGGCGATCGCGCCGCCGCCGCGTTCGGTATTATCCGCTAGCGAACCGTCATTGCCGCTAAACTTGCTGTTAATTACAGTAGTAGTGCTGCGGAAACCTGTATAAATGCCGCCACCAAAACCAGCAACATTATTATTGACTTGGCAATTTTCTAAAGTTAAAGTGCTGTTACCTCCCGTTTGAATGCCACCACCGCCGCTAGTTTCATCATTATTCGGGTCGATCCCAGAAACTTTACCGTTGGCAACAATCAGGTTTTTTAGAGTAACATTGGTTGAACCTTCGGTGAGGATCACCCGCGAAGCATTGTTGCCGCTGATGGTTAAATTGGCCGCACCAACTGCATCAATTGTCAAGTTTTTGTTGATAACAAGTTGACCGGAAGTGAGAGTAATTGTTTGACTGGCAAGAGTAGAGGCAAATTGAATGGTATCGCCGGCCGCTGCAGAGGCGATCGCATCTCTCAATGAACCAGGCCCGCTATCATTATTGTTGGTAACGGTAACAGTCGCTAAAGTCCCTCGGTAATCCGCCATTGTTTCTGGAGTCAAGGCTAGCGGTGCTTCAATATCACCCTTGGCAAACTCCAAATTCCAGTTACCGCCGCGACCAGTGCGATCGCTAGATGCGGCAATATCAGCCCCGGTTAACTCGCCCAGGCGATCGACAAAATCGCTCCCAGAACCCGCAGCAACATCGCAACCGTAAAGCACGATATCAGCTTGGTCGCTCAGCGCATTTCGCCACCCTTGCAACTGACTTTCATATTGCGGCAAATTATCCGCATTCAAAGTCGCAGAACCTAGCTGCAAGCTGCCAGAATTGCCGTGAGAAAAAATGTGAACTTGGTCCACAGTTCCCCCCGCAGCAGCAATTGCTTCCAGTTTCGCAGTAATTTGCTCGACTCCATTGCCATTTTTATCTAAAATGATTGTCTCTGCACCGGGAAGCACCCCACCGGCAAGAGTTTGATAGTCCTCTAAGTCGGAGTCAATAAAAACAATAGATGTAGAACGAGAATTGTGGAGAACAGATTGTGAATCCATGTTGGTGGCAAAAGTTGAGCTCATTTGGCATACCCATGAGAAAGTTTACTATTTGCTGGTAGATTCACCTTAAAATCAGAAGGCTATAGATGCAGAATGGAGCGAGTCGAATTCAAACCTAAACGATAAATGTGGAACCTTCACTTTCAGGAAAAAAGTTAGTTTTTCTCCCGCTTCAAGTCCGGTCATTGTATCACATTCCGGTTTGTATGTGGGGATGGCTATTTTTATTTCAATACATCGCGCAAAAGATGTCAGGTAAATTCAGAAAAGAGATATAGAATTCCGAATTACTTAGGATGGCTCTAGATAGTGCGCCATACATTCGCCTTACCTAGAACCAGAAAATTCGTACCCAAGCTGGGTCAATCTCACCTGTTTGCCGATCGCAAAAACTTCCAAAAAATCCCAAATTAAGTTTTTCAGAATGCTTGCTTTATTCGGGCGGTGCTGATGGCGCACCAACCCGATTTTCCCCGGTAGTAAGGTGCTGATGGCGCACCCTACCACAGCTACTTAGATTATTACCTGAGTGAAATCGCTAGCGGTGAGACTACCGGGCGCACCGTTAAGCTTCGCTAACAATTGATTGGTGCCAGTCACGCTAATCAAAGTTTGATTGTTGCTAGAAGTAATACTGAGTTGATTGAAACTCAAACCAGGATTCAACCCAATTAAATCCTCTCCCTTACTGAAATCAGTAATGAGGTCGCTACCCAAACTTTGATTTAGGAAAAATACATCATTTCCCGAACCGCCTGTCAAAGTATCATCCCCAACATCGCCACTAAGGAAATCAGCACCGCTGCCGCCGCTGAGAATATCGTTGCCTTTGCCACCGTACATGGTATCGTTACCGATGTCACCGCAGAGTACATCGTTTTCATTGCCGCCCAACAGCAAGTCGTTGCCCTCACCGCCATCGAGACTGTCGTTTTCTTTACCCCCGTAAAGCGTGTCATTTCCCAATAAGCCGAAAATTAGGTCTGCACCTTCATTGCCAAACACAGTATCGTTGCCATTTCCAGCATTAATGGTGTCATTTTCTAAGTTGCCTAAAATGTAGTCGTCGCCATCTTCACCTAACAAGATATCGTCATCTTTGCCGCCAAAAATGGTGTCGCTGCCCAGGCCGCCGGCAACTGTATCTTTGCCGAGATCTCCCCTGACAAAATCGCTGCCATCAGCGCCAACAACAGTGTCATTATCTTTGCCGCCGTAGATGGTATCGTTGCCAGCACCACCAGAGATGAAATCGCTACCTTCATTGCCGTAAAGAATGTCGTTATCTGCACCGCCGTCAATGTTGTCATTGCCGCCCATGCCGTAAAGAATGTCGTTACCGGCAAGTCCGTTAATTGACTCGTTGATGCCGCCGCCCATGATGAAATCGGGACCTTCACCGCCGTTGAGAGTTTGTTGGACGGGGTTGGGGGTGATGGCAGCAGGGTCGAGTTGCGGGGCGTTGAGGTCATCCAGCGGGCCAGCATCCGAGGCCGGAGTTGGTGTCGGCGCGGGCGTCGGAGTCGGCGCAGGCGTCGGAGTTGGAGTTGGTGTCGGCGCAGGCGTCGGAGTCGGCGCGGGCGTCGGAGTTGGAGTTGGTGTCGGCGCGGGCGTCGGAGTCGGCGCAGGCGTCGGAGTTGGAGTCTCAGTTGGAGTGGGCGCAGGCGTCGGAGTCGGCGCAGGCGTCGGAGTTGGAGTCTCAGTTGGAGTTGGCGTTGGTGTCGGCGCAGGCGTCGGAGTCGGCGCAGGCGTCGGTGTCGGAGTTGGTGTCGGCGCGGGCGTCGGAGTCGGCGCGGGCGTCGGTGTCGGAGTTGGAGTCGGCGCAGGCGTCGGAGTCGGAGTCGGCGTTGGTGTGGGGACGACAGTACCTCCGAATTCAAATGATCCGCTGTCGACGATCGCACCTGGAATGATGTCGCCATCTTGAGGGCGAGTCCCGCCGCGCTGATCCGTAGCGGGTGCACCGGTGTCAATCCCTGTATCAATTGCCGGACTTCCTGTCAGCAGGGGCCTGACTAAAGCGCCGTTGATGTTTTGCAAAGGGCCGAGTAAGGGGTCTGCGATCGTCACACTTGCCGTCACCTTGGTATCGGTGTTAATCACCGGCCACTGAAAATTCCCTCCTCGATCGGTGTATTGGTCCGTGGTGTGTTGGTTAATTCCCCAAGGGTTTCCTCCGTTGCCCGCTGTATTGTTGGAAAAAATCGTGTTTTTGAGGGTGACATTATTGGCCTCGGCGAAGATACCTCCACCAACCCAGCCGGCGTAATTATCGGCGATCGTCGTGTTAACAATAGTTGTGGGTGCACCAAGAGTCATTGCACCGCCGAGTTTGTCGTAGCCATCAGGCACAGTAGTAGGAACTGAGTTGCCAGAAAACGTACTGTTAGTAATCGTAGCAGGGGCATTGCGTGTCCACAGGCCGCCACCTTGATTGCCGGCTTTGTTGCCCGCAAAGGTGGTGTTGGTAAGGGTCAATCCCTGGTTGGTGCTGTCGCTCAAAATCGTTACCCCACCACCGTTTCCAGCATTTCCACCGTTGGGTAGCGCCAGAATTTCGTTGTTTTGGAAAGTGCTATCTGCAACAGTTACGCTGTCTTGAGCGCCGGTGAACAGGTAAGCTGCTCCGCCTTCGCCCCGGCCTTTGTTGTCTTGAAATACGCTTTTGGTAATGCTAATTGTGCCGGAAGGCTCGTCAGTAGAACTAGCTCTGTCTGTGTAAATTGCGCCGCCGAAACCCCTTAAAAAAGAATTGCCGTTGGGATCGTCTGGAGCGAAAACGGCTGCGGTGGTGTCGTTGCCGATAAATCGCGAGTTTTCAACTTTTAACTTGCCGTTGAGGCTATTAATGGCGCCGCCGTTAATTCCTAAGTTGTTGGTAAAATCGCTGTTAACAACGGTGAGGTTTTTATTACTTGCAAAAGCAATACCCCCAGCGCCGCGTTCATCGTTAGTTGCGGTGGCGTTATTTCCCGTGAATTTACTGCCGGTCACGGTCAGGGTGTTGTTCCAGCCGCTGAAGATTGCACCGCCACCTTTATCAGCAACGTTGTTGGTAAACTGAACGTTTTCTACAGTCATTGCTACTTCGTCAGTTGTACCGATCGCACCCCCGTTATCAGCCGTTTTGCCGTTGATAATAATGAGGTTTTTGACGGCAAAGCTGGTGGCGATATCAACGTTGGCATTGACAAAAAAGGCGCGGGATGAGTTGTTGCCACTGATGGTTAAACCGGGTGCGGCGGCACCGTCAATGGTGATATTTTTGCCAGCGGGAATATCGAGTTGCCCGCTGGTGAGGGTAATAGTTTGGCTGGCTAAACCGGGAGCGAAGGTAATTGTATCGCCGGCAACAGCGCTGGCGATCGCAGCCCTTAATGAACCGGGCCCGCTATCGCTATTGTTGGCTACTACGATAGTAGCTAAATTACCTTGGTAACTTGCCATAGCCTCGGCTTGCAAGGCTAAGGGAGATTCAATTTGGCCAGAGGCAAATTCTAAATTCCAGTCGCCGTCGCTGCCGGTTATGTTGGTGGAGGCGGCAACGTCAGCCCCGGTTAATTGACTGAAGCGATCGACGAAATTAACACCTGTACCGACGGCTACATCGCAGCCGTACAGCATGATATCTGCTTGTGGGGCTAGTGCAGTTTGCCACTTTTCTAACTGGCTTTTGTATTGCTCTATGTTATCTGAACCCAGAGCAGTATTGCCGAGTTGTAGGCTGCCAGAATTACCGTGAGAAATAATGTGAACCGAGTCTATCGCCCCGTTAGTAGAGGCGTATTTTTCAATTTCAGAGGTGATTTGTTCGATGCCGTTTTTGGCGCTATCGAGTATTACTACCTGCTGTCCCGGCAGCACTCCCGCTGCAATTGACTCGTAATCTTCCACGCCGGAGTCAATGAAGACTAAGGAGCGCAGTGGCAATGTTTCAAAAGAAGATTGTGAGTTAACTTGAGCGAACGTAGAAGTCATATTGGATACTCCATTAAGGGCATTATTGGTAGATACACCCCGGAGTAATCTCATCAGGCTTATTTGATTATATCTTACCACCCTATTTGGAAAAAGTGCAACATTAAAAAAATATTTTTTTAATATTATTTTTATCCTGATTTACCTGTTGTCGCTGGTAGAGACGGATTTTTTTGAGGGCTACCGCTGGGGAATATAGCACAAAATTTACCGGAAATATTCTCATAAATCCTGCTTCTATCGTCCGCCGTTTTTCAGCCTTATTTGACTAACGTTAGCCCTAATTAAAAATTAGGAAATCATGGAGGTAATTCCCCCATGAGCAACCATTAAGAATTATATTTATTCGTTTTCATTTGAATATGATTTTTTACTTATACGCACGGTACTACGGTCTCCCTACCTATATTTCATCCAATATAAAACACAATTATATACAACATTTACAATAATTATATGTGCTGGGAAAATCCTAGTTTTTCGATATACAAAAATACTGATACCCAGCGGGTTGGATCGCATTTACTAAGACTCAAAACAGTCTGATATTAAGAGGAGTTTAATCGCTGGTAATCACGTGTTTTGTTCGGTGGCGCAGGCACTTTGAGGACTGCTCTCGTCACTACAAACGTGATTAGAATTATTCAGCGGGATTTGATCTGATTGCAGATTCAGTCAAATCAAATCGTTGATTTGGATCGCGCCTGCGTCCCCTCATTACAATTGGATTCAGACCAGTCTCCCTCAGCACGCTCTACACCCTCAATTGGATCACTCTTTAATTAGCAAACAGTCGATCGCGCCCGCTGCCTTTGCCGAGTGTGTCACTATTTCGATCGGCATAACACGAACCAAGTCCGCTTTTTTTACTTAGGGAACTGTCCCATTGTGGCAATTGACTTTTGTATGGTTCGAGGTCATCTGAACTGAGGATAACAGAGCCTAATTGCCGTTTGCCCGAGCTACTGTTAGAAATTGTGCGAACTTTGTCAATCTCTCTCAGGATAGAGGCATATATTTGAAGTGCCGAGGTAATTTGCTGGATGCCTTGAGAGTTGGAGTTAAGTAAAATTACTTCTTCACCAGCCAAAATCTCCGAGACAAAATATCCACTCTCATGGAGACTGGAGTCATTGAATACAAAGCTCTTGGATAGGGGATTGCGGTATTCCGAGGCGGGATTGGTTAGCGTCATAGAAGTGAACATATTCTGTCCTCCAAAAAGGTGTTTAGTGGTAGATATACCCCTGGAGTCAGATCCTCAGAAACTGCCGTTGACCTTGTTTATTTCGCTGATTCTTATTTCACCTATCTATCAGTTTGGCCTATTTTGGCTGGACTGCCATCCGCGATCGCACGGAATTTATATTCTGCGTGTTTTCCCCTAGTACCGGCACACCCGCAATTACCGAGCGATCCTATATCCTATCCGTGACACCACTTTAAAAAAAGAATCCAACTGCAGGCGGGTGCTTCAAACCTCGATATTTATCAGTCATTGCCAATTTTTTAATCTAAAATATAAAATCTAAAATGGTATAACAGTTAGTTGATTGGCGGGGAAACTCCACAGCTCAAGATTCTGTGGAAGATGGCGGTTTCTTCCCTGCATTGCGAATATTAATAATCTTGTTGAGCGAATCGAACCAAAAACCTGAACCCATAGAAATAGCTACGCCGCTCAATATCCAACCAAACAATTTTGCCATCAAAGCCGGGAACAATAAATTCCCCTTGGTATCTAGTTCTAACCTGTTCGGTTCGCTCCATCCAAAAGGCAGAGCTACCCTATCCAAAGCTATATCTACATCATTTTGAACTTTTCTCAGACTTGTTAAATTATCTAATTTAGCCTTAGCATTTTTTTCCACCAACTGCTGAGCGTACAAATTAACAGTCGATCGCAGCATCGAATCCTTAGACAACCGATTAATAATATTAATGCTATCAGCATTAGCAGCGACAGCGATCGCAGTTCCGAGCAAAATCGCTACCCCTCGGGAATTCCGCTTGTAAACGCCAGAAGCACGCTGCATCGATTGGTCAAACCAAATTTCAATTTCTTGCTGAAACCGCTGCAACTGCTCTTGAGTATCTCCGCCACCTTTTTCAGCGCGCTGCGCTAAAATATAAAGGCTGCGTTTCAAAGATTCTGGCATATTGTCCAAGGTTTCTTGAATTTGTTGGTAAATCGGACTGTCCTCTTGTTCCTCCCTAATTTCTGCTATCGTATCCTGACTTGTCCTAAGTTTCCTAACAGTATTTAACAGATTGCTCAAACTCGGTTGCAATTGCGAGCGCAGCGCCTCCCGTTCAACTTGGCTATCAAAACTAGCCTTAACAAATGCCATCTGCCTCTGAAATTCTCTACCTCCTAACTCGGTTTCGGGCAGATAAACCTGAGAATCCTTAATATAAAATCCTAACTTTTCCGACATCCGATCCAAGCTGTTGTTCAAACTTCCCAAATCGTTTTTATAATCTTCAACCACTCGATTAAACTCCGCCGTCAGCCAGCCTAATTCTTGCTCGATAATCGGTTTAGTAGACTCCGGCAGAGTCAGACCCTCTCCAATCACTTTAATTTGTGCCAACTGTAAGTTTTTAAATCTTTCCAATCGGATTTTAGAGATCGAACCCATCAGACTATAAATCTTTAAAGTATCCAAAAGGCTAGCAGAAAAACACTCTGCTGGAATATAAGAAGGCCCACTTGATTTATTGCCGAAAACATTTTTAGTGCCAGTAACTAGGCGGTAAAAATCCCCCATGCGGTGCGTAACAGCGCGGACTCCCTCTGCTAAAATCCCTTTCGCTCCCTGATTTAAATCCTTGATAATCGGATTGGTGTAAATCGAATTAGCCAACTTTCCGACTCGCTGAAATTGCACCGGATCTTTCACGCCTTCGCTGCCGCCAGAAATCAGCACTTCGATCGACTTCTTTAAATGTTCCGCCCGCCACTGCAAAACAGTAGCAATCAGTTCCTGAATTTCCGAAGCTAGCAAGCTTAAAGTCAGGTAGATAAATACTAAGCCAATGATAATATCTATAATTACAGGCAAGTTCATGGTATTTTCCTAGTCGCAAATAAGTGCTATCTAAGTTTACCTTCAGTTTGGGACGCTCATAACTCTCTTAACTTATGTCAGAAATCTTTCCATCCCTGGGCAGCAAACCGAAAAATCGCTGGAATGACAGCTTTACAGACAGACTGTGGATGCTGGCTTTTTTGTTGGCTGCAGTGCTGATTTTCGGGCTGAATCTGGGTGGCGTGGCGTTGCGGGATTGGGATGAAGGCATTGCAGCGCAGGTAAGCCGCGAAATTTGGCGCGGCAACTTAAATTGGCTGTATCCGACGATCGGCACAATGCCTTATTTGAACAAGCCGCCGCTGGTACACTGGCTGATGGGGCTGTGTTTTGCCGCCGGTGGCGTCAGCGAATTGACGGCGAGGTTGGTACCGGCGATGCTGACGGCCGCTTCAGTACCCCTGCTTTACGCGATTGGGAGGGAGTTGTTTCCGCAGCGTTCGAGCTCCATTTTTTCGGCCCTCGTCTATCTGACGCTGCTACCGGTAGTGCGGCACGGACGTTTGGCGATGTTGGACGGGGCAGTTTTGTTTTTTTTGCTCGCAGCAGTGTGGTGTTTGCTGCGATCGCGCCGCGACTTGCGCTACGCTTTGGCGGCGGGGATTGGGTTCGGACTCATTTGCCTGACTAAAGGGGTCATGTTGGGGCTGCTGCTGGGGGCGATCGGCTTTTTTTTCCTGGTTTGGGATACACCGCGACTCCTCACTTCTGGGTATCTTTGGGGCGGATTGGCGATCGGAACTTTCCCCGTAGCTGCTTGGTATTTTGCCCAGTGGCTGCACTACGGCCAAGATTTTATCAACGCTAATTTAGTTAGCCAATCTTTCCGTCGCATTTGGGAACCTGTGGGCAATCACAAAGGCCCGCCCTGGTATTATCTGTTAGAAATTTTAGAATCAGCTTGGCCGTGGCAGTTATTTTATCTGCAAGGGCTGTATTTTAGTTGGGAAAATCGCAATTTTCCAGGGCCAAAATTAGTGTTGGTTTGGACTGGAGTATATTTGCTGGCTATTTCTGTGATGAATACTAAATTGCCTTGGTATGTTTTGCCACTTTATCCAGCTTTTGCTCTAGCCGTTGGCAGTTATCTCGCTGAAGTTTGGGAGCAACTGTCGGTGCCATCTGAGCCGGTCAAAGATGAAGCAGAAGAACATTTTGATGCTATTTCTTTTTTGCCTCATCCTGCGATTTTGGCAATACTGGCTGTAGTTGCTGTCGCCGGTTTCCTGTATTTCGGATCGGGATTGCCGCTGGGAGGGCGCAATCTCTCCCCCCAGCGAGATTTGCAGTTAATGCTGATGTTTGTAGCTTTGACAATGACACTGGCGGCGGTGTTGCTGCACCGCAAAGACCGGCAGTTTATATTAGTTTTAATTTGGGGAACTTACCTGACGCTGTTGGTATTGGTCGCTTCGGATAACTGGGTTTGGGAACTGGCAGAGGATTATCCAGTTAAGCCGATCGCCGAAATTGTCCGCACAGGAACTCCGGCCGGTCAGGAGGTTTTTACTTCTCACCGCTTACCGCGTCCCTCGCTGAATTTTTACAGCAACCGCCAAGTTATTGTCGCCGACGGGCCGACACTCAAACAGAAATGGCAAACTCTTGATCGACCTTATTTTCTGTTAGAAAAACCAGTTTTAAAACATCTAGATTTGCCCAATGCTGAGATTGTCAAAACAGCCGACGATTGGGTGTTAGTAACTAAAAAATCAAAGGGTTTGTAGTGAGGACTTTAGTCCTCAGTTATTGTAGGGTGCGTCACCAGCTATTTGATGACTCGATCGACTCAACCTATCAAATAGCTTGCTCGAGCTCCTTTGATGAGGGAGCATCTCATATTTGTAAAAACACTTCTTCTGGCTTCTTCCTTCTTCCTCTTTCCTTCTGCCTCCTGCCCCGCAGCCTCGGGCCTCAAAACTCCAATTTCTAGCTTAGCTGCTTTCATTGAGATGCTCCCCTTGATGAGTAATCCCACTAGGTAGGACGGGCTATTTTTGCAAGAGGTCTAATGATTGATTGGAAACAGCAGTTTCCAGCATGGCATTTACTAAATTGCTTTGCAGGTACCACAGTTTGATGGTTTTGTCACGGCTAGCCGAAGCCAACGTTTTGCCATCAGGACTAAAGGCGACGCTATTGACCCCATCGCTATGGCGGGAGAGGTTAGCGAGCTCTTTTTGGGTTTCCAGGTTCCACAGTTTGATGGTTTTGTCACCGCTAGCCGAAGCCAAGGTTTTGCCATCGGGACTAAAGGCGACATCCAAGATGAAACCGCGATGCCCGGTGAGGGTAGCGCTCAGTGTTTGAGTTTCCAGGTTCCAAAGTTTGATGGTTGTGTCACCGCTAGCCGAAGCCAAGGTTTTGCCATCGGGACTAAAGGCGACTCTCAAGACTCCCTGGCTATGCCCGGTGAGGATAGCGAACTCTTTTTGGGTTTCCAGGTCCCACAGTTTGATGGTTTTGTCATAGCCAGCCGAAGCCAAAGTTTTGCCATCGGGACTAAAGGCGATGCTAATGACCAATTTACTATGCCCGCTGAGGGTAGCTAACTCTTTTTGGGTTTCCAGGTCCCACAGTTTGATGGTGTGGTCATCGCTAGCCGAAGCCAAAGTTTTGCCATCGGGACTCCATGCGACGCTAGTGACCACACTGCTATGCCCGGTGAGGGTAGCGAGCTCTTTTTTGGTTTGCAGGTTCCACAGTTTAATGGTATTGTCACCGCTAGCCGAAGCCAAAGTTTTGCCATCGGGACTCCATGCGACGCTCTTGACCCAACTGCTATGCCCGGTGAGGGTAGCGAGCTCTTCTTGGCTTTGCAGGTTCCACAATTTGATGGTGCGGTCACCGCTAGCCGAAGCCAAAGTTTTGCCATCGGGACTCAAGACGATGCTCAAGACTCCCTGGCTATGCCCGGTGAGGGTAGCGCTCAGTGGTTGGCTTTGCAGGTTCCACAGTTTGATGGTGTTGTCATAGTCACCCGAAGCCAAAGTTTTGCCATCGGGACTCCATGCGATGCTACTTACCGAATAGCTGTGCTCAGTGAGGGTAGCGCTCAGTGTTGGGCTTTGCAGGTTCCACAGTTGGATGGTGGAACCTCCAGCCGCAGCCAAAGTTTTGCCATCGGGACTAAAGGCGAGGCTGCTGACCGAACCACAACCATGCTCAGTCTGGGTAGCGCTCAGTGTTTGGCTTTGCAGGTTCCACAGTTTAAGGGTGTTGCCATAGCCACCCGAAGCCAAAGTTTTGCCGTCGGGACTAAAGGCGACGCTATTGACCGATTTGCTATGCCCGGTGAGGGTAGCGCTCAGTGTTTGGCTTTGCGGGTTCCACAGTTTGATGGTTTTGTCATCGCTAGCCGAAGCCAAAGTTTTGCTATCGGGACTCCATGCGATGCTATTGATCCGATCGCTATGCCCGGTGAGGGTAGCGCTCAGTGTTTTGGTTTGCAGGTTCCACAGTTTGATGGTTTTGTCATCGCTAGCCGCAGCCAATGTTGTGCCATCGGGACTCCATGCGATGCTAGTGACCGCAGCGCTATGCCCGGTGAGGGTTGCTATCTCTTTTTGGGTTTGCAGGTTCCACAGTTTGATGGTATTGTCACCGCTAGCCGAAGCCAATGTTTTGCCATCGGGACTCCATGCGACGCTAGCGACCACACCGCTATGCCCGGTGAGGGTTGCGTTGTTGGCTGGTTTCGGTGCAGCTATCCTTTGTGGTCGAATGTCGAATGTCGTCTCGCCTAAAGCATTTAGCTGTTTGAATCCTCCGTTCGGGTTTTCCACGGCGTCTTTCAAGGCGGCTTTAAGGAATCGATCGGAAACAGCAGTTTCCAGGATGGGATTTGCTAAATTATTAGTTTGATACAGTTGCTGATTAGCTGGATTGACTCGCTTCCCGCTAAAAAAACAGGCTCTAAACACCATGAACAGAGCCACCACACCAAAAAACCATCTCACAGTTCTCATGTTTAATACCTTTGGCTGTAGTTGATTGAGCCTCTGATTCCCATCTGTTAAATTTTGCTTTAACTCAGGTGGGCTGTTGATTATTTCTACTGGAACTGGTAATTGTTTAACTATACTCACTAAATTGCTCGTATTCTGGCTCTAGGGCGCAAAAATAGCGAATCTGACACTAACCGCGTGCGACATAAAGTCATCTACTGTCATTGGAACATCATAAGCTGTTGTGCTTTTAAATTGTATATTTCAATAGACCTCTTGCAACAGTTTTTTTAATCAAATTTTCGGACGGGCCTGTGCTCCCGTCCTAGCTATTTTTGCACTCTTGTCTAATGACCTATGACCTATTCGTCAAAAATTGTCCCCCTCTCCCCTTTTCCCCCTCTGGAACATAACAGGAAATCTATCTGGACATTAGCTTACTGCCTTTCTATTTTCAAGGCCGTTTCCACTCTTTGATACTCCGCCTCAACCTGTTCTAAAAGCGCGCAGGCTGGAGTTGATAAAGGCTTGTTCGCCTCTGTTCCGATGCGCCCCATGATTTCGAGTTCCTCGCACAGCTCAAACAAGCGAAAAGCACCGAGAGTACCGCTAATCGACTTCAAAGAGTGAGCCGATCGCCGCAAAGCCAGCGGATCGGCGTTGCACAGAGCCATAGAGATACCTCGCAGCAGTTCGGGAGCTGTTTCGAGGTAAATCTCGATCGCCTCGTCCAAAGCTTCCACTTCTCGCAGCCCCTCTATAATCTTGGCACTCAGGGAATCGCGGCTATCTGACAAAGCCCGATCGAGATTTGATTCACCGCACCCGACGACTGCGTGCGAATTGGGAATTGTCAGTTGTTGATTTCCCGCAACAGCCCCATTCGGTCGCACTTCTAATTCACTCGTTCCTCCTATCTGTTCGGCTTGCGAGTTGACACCAAAAATCGGCTGCGGGCGATCGAACTCCCCATTTGAGCGAGATTTACACGCGCTCAAAGCTCGAACCAATTCCTCAATTTCGATCGGCTTGCTCAAATAATCGTCCATCCCAGCAGCCATGCACTCTTCGCGATCGCCCTGCATCGCATTTGCCGTCATCGCCACAATCCAAGGCCTCGTCGATTTGGGATTTTCGATTTGGGATTTTCGATTGTTAGATTCCTCGTCAGTCGATTTGGGATTTTCGATTTGGGATTTTCGATTGTTAGATTCCTCGTCAGTCGATTTGGGATTTTCGATTTGGGATTTTCGATTGTTAGATTCCTCGTCAGTTGCGGAAACTTCTGATTCTCCCGCGGGATTATTTGTCGAGTTTAGATTACTAGATTCCTGTTCTGTTGCGGAAACTTCTGATTCTCCCCTGGGATTTTCTAAGGTGAAATCTCCTGAAAATTGCTCGCGGATGCGGCGGGTAGTTTCCAAACCGTCCATTTCCGGCATTTGCACGTCCATCAGCACCACATCGTAAGGCTGGCGGCGCAAAGCTTGGAGCACTTCGATACCGTTTCCCGCCACATCCGCGCGATACCCCATCCGCTGCAAAATTTGCAAAGCCACTTTCTGATTCACCAAATGATCGTCAGCCAAAAGAATCCGCAGGGGTAACTTCTCGGCCAGCACAGGTATGCTTTGCAAAAAAGGCCCGCTGCTGCGCTGCACTCTAATTTCAGTTGGCTGTTCCCCAAAAATATTGATTAAAACATTGTAAAGCTGAGATTGTTTAATCGGCGTGTTCAAAAAAGCAGCAAAATCCACCTCAATCCCAGGGGTGTTAATTTCTTGCCTGCCGATCGAAGTTAGCATGACTAACGGCAACTTTTCGCAATTAGGATACTGGCGAATTTGCGCAGCTAAAGCCAACCCGTCCATTTCTGGCATTTGCATATCCAAAACTGCCAAGTCAAACTCCTCTTTAGCAGCTAGCCAATCTAAAGCCAAACGAGCCGAAGCTGAAGCCCTAGCCACCATTCCCCAAGACTGAGCTTGGAGAGTCAGAATTTGGCGGTTGGTAGCATTGTCATCGACAATTAAGACTCGCTTGCCAGCTAATTCAGGTTGAGAATTGCTCAAGTTAACGGGCAAGGAACTGTTGGAGCCAGAAACGATCGTGCTGAAATAAAAAGTAGAGCCAACGGATGTGAGATTTTGGCCGCTCGGCTTGTTGCTGAGTAAAGATTTCCCAGAGCAATATTTTTCGGCAATTTCGCAAGATTCTCCCCATTCCACATCAAAAACTGTGGCTATAAAATCTGCGGGAGGATTGCCCGCCAGACTACCCATACTTTCCACCCACATCCTGCCACCCATCATTTCGGCCAAATGCTTGCTAATTGCCAAACCCAATCCGGTACCGCCGTAGTGCCGACTCGTTGAAGAATCTACCTGGCTGAAAGATTTAAACAGCCGATCCATACGATCGCTTGGAATGCCGATACCGGTATCTTTGACTGCAAATTGTATTTCGTATACTTGGTGAAGTGTTAGTGGTTGGCCGTTAATTGCTAGCGGTTCTTTAGCGTTGGCCACCGGCAATGAAATCTTTTTGGCAGTCGCCGAAACCACCACTTCTCCAGCTTCGGTAAATTTAACGGCATTGCTGAGCAAGTTGATTAAAATTTGCCTCAAGCGGGTGCTGTCGCCGATCGCAGTTACGGGTACGGAACGATCGATCAAGTAACCCAATTCCAGTTTTTTTTCTGCCGCCTTGGCAGCTACCAAATCGAGGGATTCCTCAATGCAAGTGCGGATGTCAAATGGATGTTCCTCCAAGTCCAATTTGCCCGACTCAATTTTCGAGAAATCTAGAATATCGTTGATCAGTGTCAGCAAGGCATCGCCGCTGCTGCGGATAGTTTCTACAAAATCGCGCTGTTCGCGAGTTAAGCGGGTATCCAGTAGCAAACCCGTCATGCCGATGACTCCATTCATCGGAGTGCGAATTTCGTGGCTCATGGTGGCTAAAAATTCGCTTTTAGCTCTGGTAGCAGCGAGTGCTTGATCGCGAGCTTTTGCCAAATCAACGCCTGTTTGCTGGCGTTCGAGTTCGCTTCCCACCCATTGAGCCATAAGTTTTACCAACTCTCTGTCTACAAATCGGAACGGTTCTGCCAAAGGAGTTGGAGAAAAGAAGCACAGAGTCCCGTAAACTTCACCTGCCACTGTGACGGGAATGCCCATGTAAGCTTCGATCTTGAAGGCTGGATCGTCCGTGTTGAAGGATAAACCCGAAAACCTCACCGACTCAAAGTAGATGGGTTCTTTTGCCATTGCCGTAGCGACGCAAAAGGTTTTTTCCAAATCATAGATTTGTTCTTTCACGATCGACCCATCGGGACACTCAACAGCCATTATTTGATAGTTGTCGCCTTGAATGCGGGACAAAATTCCCACGGACAGGCTTAACTGCCGGCATCCCATTGCCAGCAGTTCTTGGAGGCGCAAATCAAAGGTAGAGAGGCGGTTGAACGGGTCTGTACGTGGAGCCGAAGTCACTTGGTACAAAGCTTTAATTGCAGCTTCGCTTTCTCGCAGTTCTTGTTCTGTTTGCTTGCGCGCGCTGATGTCGCGGGAAATGCCGATAATTTCTTGCACTTCGCCGGTTTCGGGATCGCGAATCGTGCGGCCGGTGGTTTCAAACCAAATGTATTTGCCGTCTTTGCGGCGGATGCGGTAGCTGACGGTGTAAGTAACTGGGAGGGCCAAGACTTTCCAGTGAGCTTTGGCGATCGTTTCTAAATCGTCGGGGTGAAAATAATCGTTGGGGACGTGGCCGATTAGTTCTGAAGGTTCGTATCCCAGCAAAGCGCGGCTGGCGGGCGATACGTAAACCAACACGCCCTGGGGGTTGTGTCTGGTGATCATGTCGGTTGAGTTTTCGGCCATCAACCGATAGCGGTCTTCGCTATCTAAGCGTTCGACTTGAGAATTGCTTAATGCTTCTAGCATTCGGTTGATGGTGTCGGCCAAGCTTGCGAGTTCATCTGCTCCGGCTATATGAACCCGCAAGTCTGGGTCACCGTTGGCTGCGATGTTGCTGACGCTGGTGCTTAAGGAAGCCAATCTCGCCAAGACTAATTTTTCTAGCAACAGCAGGGCGATCGCGCTAAATATTAAACCTACTGCCAGTGTTGATAAGGTAAACAGCTCCAAGGTAGCCTGACCTTGGCGGTAGATGATGCGGTCTGCCTCTACTCGCAGCAGCAGGGCTAGTTTGCCGTGGATGTCGCGAATCAGGGCGTATCCTGCGACTAAGGTGTCGCTGAGCGGCTCGACTAAAATTTCTACTGATTTGAGGTTGGAAATTTTGAGTTTGACATTTTCCAACTCCTGCCTCGATCGAGCCATCGACTTGGCACCGTGGCCGGAGTAGTTCGCGGCTCCGACTTTAAAATCCAAACTCGGCAATCTAAAATCCACTGACAGGTGAGTTAGTTCTGAAAGCAAACCGATTTCGCTGCTGTCGAGGTAGCGTCCCAGGATCAGTGTCCCGCGCGGCGGGCCTTGGGCGTTGCTGTTAAAGATGGGCTTTGAGGCAATCAGCAGCGTGGCTTCTGGCAGGGTGAGGACGCCTGTTTTGGCGGAGAGGCGAGATCCTCCGACTGTTGAGGAGTCTCGCAGCGCGTCTGTCAAGTGCTGTTTTAAGCTTTCGGGAATCGGGAGTTCGGTTTGGGATTTCAGGTCGAAACCTTTGCTGAAGATCGTCTGACCGCTGGAGTCGAGCAGCACCAATAAGTTTAGTCTCAAGTAAATAAATGTCGAATCGACGAAATTTGACTTGACAAAATTTTCGTTCCGTGTATTTACGAAAGAGTAAGTATCGTCCCACTCGGCGTAATCTTGGGCGCTGGTGTCTAAATTCGACAAGTCGTCATCTAATGCGTCCAAAGCCCGCGCGACATCCTGGCGGACGTACTGTGCCTCCAGGTTGTGAAAATCGTGCAGCAAAATGGTTGATGCAGTGGCATAGAGAACCACAATCAGGCTGATTAGCGCTGCACCGATGATTAATAGTGTTTTTTTTCGGAGTTGCATGGCGTCGCCCTCCTCACGGTGCTACTAGGCAACTAGCCAGGGGAGGTTTGAGACGTAGGTTGTTTAGCATTGGCGATCGCAAAGCCTGCGTGTTTTGACTGTTGTGGGCTGAGTTGGAAATACCAAGGGTTTTTCCAAGGTATCGCGTATGTCGCCCCCCACAGTCAGTATAGTATTTTCACACCTTTAGCTAGGCAGACCAGAATCCCCACACCATACTCTTAGTTAGGGCGTGGATGAAAGTCGAGCCAGATCCTCCAGGAGTGTTCTTGGGCGTAGTTCGCACTCCTGGAAAGGAAGGACGACGAAACGAGCGCACCCCGCAGATTCCTCGCTAAGGAAATCCGATTTAGTACAAATGGTTGTTGACCCGCCCGAGCGATCGGACAGACAGGCTCATGTAGGGATGACACGCTTACCTAGCAAAAGAACAGATCTCGGGGAAGGAATATCGGCGTTGCATAATGGCGGGATGATTTTGATTGTTTTGTGGGATGGGCCCATGAGCCCGTCCGATATATTTTCAAAGCAGGCGGGACACCCCACAAGCATCATCCTCCAATTGTGCAACGCCGGAATATCTCTAGCTGGTCGGCAATAGCCGTAAATCCAAGAGATGTGGTACATAAACAACAAACTCCTTGGGAAGCAGGGAGTCTGTCCGATCGCGTGTTTCGGCACTGTGGGAGTGAGGGCACGAGTTGTCAAACCTCCGGACGCTGTGTAAGACCACGATACAGGGTACGAACTGCTTCGGAAGTCCCGATCTCTGGCAACGGCGGATGAAATGCGAAGCCCGGGCTGTACCGCGTCAGCGGGAGAGTATAGGTACTTCACTTCCCTATTATGCACAACCTATTACCTACCAGTTATGACCTGACGATCGGCATTTTCAAAAGAAACGGGCGATCGAACTCAAAACAGTTCGCGTTTGTTGACACTCTCCGGGCTAAAGCCACGGAGATTCTAAAGAAACTACCAAAAGGCAATTCTTGAAGGCGCTGTCAATTCGCCCCTACCAACTCCGTCAAGGTCAAGCCCTAACATCGTCGCTACTTTTCTTAAAATATTGGCAGCCCCATTGCAGTCAGCATTGATGTACCAATTCTTTAGACCCGTCCGGTACAAACCGCGCTTTACCCGTCTACCCGTTTCCTTCCACCCATCGGGTTTTTCACCGATTGTAGGTAGAAAATCACGGTCTACAAATGATGCTTTAGACGTGTAACTTTCTTCAGTTTCGACAAATTTAATACCGTATTGTTCGCACAGTTGAGCAATACGGTTTTTCAATCGTGCCGTAGGGATTTGAACAAACTGTTGGTTTGTCTTTTTGCCCATACAGGCAGAATTTTTCTGCCCCTTGTTCCACCCAAAGACGACAACACCAATTCCATTCTTGATGCAGTGATTAATGACTAAGCGAGCTGCTTTATTCACGGCATCACGCATTTGACGGTTTCGTTTTTCGGTCAGTCGCGCCAATTGATGCGACCAAAAACCGTTATGCTTGCCCTCCATCAGAGTGGCTACTCGCTTGTTATACCATTGATTAACCGACTTCAATTGCTTGCCATCAACAATAAAGCTTGTCCCTGAGTTGCTAACGCAAGTCAGCCAGTTATCAATACCGTGATCGATACCTAAAGCTTTTTGATTGTCTGTAACAGTTTGAACGCTGGGTATTTTATAAACGAACTCGGCGTAAAAACAGCCATTCCTGGGGAGAATTCTAATTTCTCGAATGTCGGCATAGTCTAAGTTGATAGGCATGGGAATCTGAAAATTCTTCAGTCCAAACCAAGCTGTTACTTTTTGACCGAGAGGAATTGAAACTTGACCGTCAATCAACTTTTTTCCCAGCGCTTGCTTCGGATAAGCTATTAAATGAAATCCGCCAGGAGTTCGGTAACTGGGGAATTTTGGCTTGAATTCAAGCTTGCCATCCCAAAACGATTTGATTAATCCCTTGAACGATTTTACCGATTCACCAACAGCTCCACAGGTCTGTTGAGCAGCTTGAGCGCACAAAGCTCCGTAATGAGGGTTGCGTTTCAAAGCGTTGATTATGTCAAACGGACGCACACAGAGATTAGCTTTGAAATATATTTGACGAGCGTAGTAGACTGCACAATTGTGCAGCTTGTTCGATTCTTGACAAATATACTCTAAAACTGCTTTAACTTTTTGGTCGGGATTGAGTAGTATTTGTTGGCATCCAAACATTTAAGCCTCATTGATGTGATATGTTGATTATACACGATCGATCAACGGAGTCAATCATTGTTATGGCGAGTTTGTCGAAAAAGGATTTAGAGTACCGACACGAGAGTAACGCCGTTTCACTAATCAATATGCACTTTGTTTTTATTCCGAAACGTCGTAAAGCTGTCCTGGTAGGCAAAATCGCGGAACGGCTACAAGAAATTATTTTTGAGGTAGTGACCGAAAACAGATGGAAGATTATTGCTTTGGAGATTATGTCAGATCACGTACATTTATTGGTTAACGTTAAGCCGACTGATTCCGCCAGTTTTGTCATGCAAAGAATCAAAGGCAGAGCTTCCAGTTACTTGAGGAAAGAGTTTCCTGAATTATTAAAATTGCCTACTTTGTGGACTCCCAGTTATTTTGTTTGTAGTGTTGGCAACGTCTCAACCGAAACTGTAAGAAAATATATTGAAGAGCAGAGGAATAAATAATATGGAACACTCGTAGCTATCAGGCTACGACTGCGTTTCATCCCCGGCTTGAAAGACCGGGGTTCTCACGCGACGCGCTATAGCTGCAAAATATTGGGGAGAGAGCGGACTGGCGCGTTTAGTTTTGCCCGCAAAAACTTTCTAAGTCCAAAAGCTATTTTGCCGAGTGTAAATAATATCGTTTCCAGTTGCACTTCTTATGATACCGAGGACACCGCGAGAGCCTAAGTCCCTAACCCGATTAATTGTAGGGACTTAGGTGTTCGCGGTGTCTTGACTGTGGGTAATATTAATTCCGGTAGTGCCCTGAAGGAAAGGATGGAGTAAACTTAAGCTACTATTACAGAGAAGTGTTTGCCATTGGTGATATGACAGTAGAAATTAATTCTTGCCCCAATTGTGGCTCCGAAGAAGTTAGTCGTAACGGTCAGACTCGGCATGGTAAACAAAACTACAAATGTCGAG